>DATKCH010000117.1:0-6267 GCA_035513295.1 Longimicrobiales bacterium | reverse complement strand
TCTACGATCGGTCGAACGGGCCCCCGCGATTTCGACAGCGGGTGTGCGCGGGCCGTCACCCGAGGAGCCGCAGGGCGCCCGCGCCGCTGCGCTCGATCTGCTCCAGCGTGCACGCCCGCGGATCCTTGTCGGGCCGCCAGCGCAGCAGGCGGGTGCCGTGGCGGAAGCGCCGGTTCGTGACCTGGTCGAAGGACACCTCGACGACCAGCTCGGGCCGGAGCGGGATCCAGGGCTTCTCCCGTCCCCCGGTCCAGCGGTTGGGGCCCCCGGGGGCGTTGCCGGTGAAGCCGGCCCCGGCGCCGGTCGCGCTCGACGGCGCCGCGAGCGGCCGGACCAGCTCCATGACCCGCTCGCGCTGCCGGTCGCTCAGCCCGGAGGTGAAGCCGACGTGGTGCAGGACGCCGTCGTCGTCGTACAGCCCCAGCAGCAGGGACCCGACCCCGGTCCCGGCCGCCCACTCCCTGTAGCCCCCCACCACGCAGTCCGCCGTGCGCAGGCGCTTCACCTTTACCACGCCGTCGCGGGAGCCGGGCAGGTAGCCGCGCGACAGGTCCTTCGCGACGACCCCGTCGATGCCCCGCAGCGTCTCGAGCCACCGCAGCGCGCGGGCGCGGTCGGTGGTCGCCGGCGACACGTGGATCGACGCCGCGGGGGCGTCGCCCGGGTTCCCCGCCGACCCGCCGAGATTCGTCCCGGCCCAGCGCTCCAGGCTCTCGCGGCGGGCTCTCAGGGGCCGGTCCAGGTGCGATGTGCGCGCCCCTGTCGCCAGCAGATCGAATACGACCAGGCGGGCCGGATGGGACTTCGAGAGCTTCGCGATCCGACTCTCGGCGGGATGGATGCGCTGCAGGAGCGCGTCGAAGTCGGTGCGGTCGCCGTCGGGGATCACGAGCTCCCCGTCGAGCGCGAATCGGCGCGGCCGCAGGCGGGCCACGGCTTCGAGGACTTCCGGGAAGTAGCGACCGAGCGGCTTCTGCGACTTGGACTGGAGCTCGACGTCGGCGCCGTCGCGGAAGACCAGGCAGCGGAATCCGTCCCATTTGGGCTCGTACAGCCAGGCATCGCCGGCCGGCAGCTCATCGGCCGTCCTGGCTTCCATGGGCGCCAGCGGACGGGGAACCGGCAGGTTCACGCGACCCCAAGGGCGCGGCGCGCGTCGCGGGTGATCGACTGGCGCGCGGTGGAGAATCCCGCCCACGGCTCCGGGTGCGCGCGCAGGCGTTCCGGGACCCGGGCGATCGACCAGCGCGGAGGCTCGCCCGAGGCGAGGGCCTCCTCCCACGTCAGGGGAACCGCCACCGGCGCGCCGGGCCGCGCGCGCGTCGAGTAGTTGCAGACCGACGTCGCGCCGCGCGTGTTGCGCATGTAGTCGATGAATATGCGCCCGTCCCTGCGGTCCTTGGCGGCCACCTCCACGTAGCGGTCGGGCTCCTCGGAGGCCAGCCGGTCGGCGATCGCGCGGGCGAAATCGCGCGTCTCACGCCAGGAGTTCCGCCTGGTCAGCGGCACGACGACGTGCAGTCCCTTGCCGCCGGACGCGCGCGGCCAGCAGCGCAGGCCGACGCCCGCGAGGAGGTCGCGCACCCGCTGCGCCCCCTCGAGCACGTCCGGCCAGCCCACGCCCGGACCCGGGTCCAGGTCCAGCACCACCGTGTCCGGCCGGTCGAGCCTGTCGGCGCGCGCGTTCCACGGGTGGAACTCGAGCGTGCCGAACTGCACGAGCGAAAGCAGCGCCTCGGCGTCATCAACGAGCATGTACGGCTCGTCCTCCCCCACGTCGATCCTCCCGACGGCGCGCGGGATCGAGTCCGCCGCGCGCTTCTGGTAGAAGCACTCCCCGCCTATGCCGTCGGGACAGCGCACGAGCGTCATCGGCCGGCCGCGCATCCACGGCAGGGCCGCCTCGGCCACGGCGTCCCAGTAGGCCGCGATGTCGGCTTTCGTGATGCCCTCGTCGGGGTAGAGGACCTTGTCGGGACTCGTGAGGCGGACCCCGCGGAACTCGGCTTCGTCGGCCATGCCCCGGAGCACGGCAAATCGGGGGCCCTGCCCGCACGACTCTTGCTGCTGCTCTCTCCCGGTGGGGGCGAGCGGCCGCGCTCGGCGGCCCGACCGCCGCGCCGTTACCGCGAGGTCGAACCGTGAACGCACACGAACCGCTGCATCGATACCTGAACGACCACCTCGCCGGCTCCGATTACGCGATCGCGGTCCTCGAGCGCTGCGTAGATGTGCACGAAGGCGACCGGCTGGGATCCTTCTTCGCCGACCTGCTGACCCGGATCCGCGAGGACCAGGACGCCGCCCGCTCCCTGCTCACGCGGATCGGGGGCGAACGAAGCCGCCTGAAGCAGCTCTCCGCGTGGGCCGGGGAGAAGGTGACCCGCTGGAAGCTGCACGACTCGCCGGGCGCCGAATCGGACCTCGGCCTGCTCGAGATCCTGGAATTCCTGGCGCTGGGCGTGCACGGCAAGGCCGCGCTGTGGGACTCCCTCTCCGCGATCGCCGCGGACGGGGACCTCTTCGGCGGCCTGTCGCTGGCGCGGCTGCGCGAGCGCGCCCGCTCGCAGCGAGCCGACATCGAGTCGGCCCGGCTCGAGGTCGCGCGCGGGCTGGTCCGCCCGGCCGATGCGGGCGCTGGCGGCGCCCCCGGCCGCGCACTTCGGGACGCGGTGCGCGCCGCGCTGCTCGACATCGACGGCACCCTCCTCGACAGCAACGATGCGCACGCGCGCGCCTGGGTGGAGGCCCTGAGCGAGGCCGGTCGCGCCGTGACGTTCGCGCGCGTGCGCCCGCTGATCGGCATGGGAGCAGACCAGTTCCTGCCCGAGGTCGCAGGCATCGACGCCGACAGCGAGGAGGGCCGCCGCCTGTCCGAGCGGCGCGGCCGGATCTTCCGCGAACGCCACCTTCCGGGCTGCGTTCCCCATCCCGGGGTGCGCGCGCTGCTCGAACGCCTGCGCGGGCGGGGCCTCGCGCTGGTCGTCGCCACGTCCGCGTCCGGCGATGACCTGAAGCGTCTGCTCGCGGCCGCGGGTGTCGCGGACCTGATCCACGGCGCGACTTCGGCGAGCGACGTGGAGGAATCCAAGCCCGAGCCCGACATCGTGTCGGCGGCCCTCGACAAGGCCGGCGTGCGGGCGCCGCAGGCCGTCATGATCGGCGACACGCCCTACGACGTGGCCGCGGCGTCCAGCGCCGGGGTGGCGATCGTCGGGCTGCGCTGCGGCGGCAGCTGCGCCGCGGAGCTGGCCGGCGCAGTGGCGGTGTACGACGGCCCGGCCCACCTGCTGGAGGAACTCGACCGCTCGCCGTTCGGGTCCGAGCCCGGCGCCACTGCGCCGCTGCCGACCGCGCCCGGCTAGCGTGCCGTGGCCGACTCGGCCGGCCCGCGCCCGGAACACCTCCGCTCTCCCGAAAACCACTGATCCCCGCCCGCGGTTGTGCGCGCGGGCCGGGGGCGATCAGATAGGTCCGCGCGCGTCCGGGGATGGGCGCGCGCGCCCCGCGTCGACTCGAAACCAGGAGCGAGCGCATGCTGGAAGTCCGCGCTTCCGTCGAAGAAGGCAGGCGCTACCGCAACGGGGTCTATCGGCCCATTGACGAGGCGGCGCTGCCCGAGGCGCCGGACGACCCCGACCGGTTCCCGGAACGGGGGGCGGGGCCCCCGTTCCGCCGCGTGGACGAGGTCCCCAGGGTGCCGCGGCTCGCCCACGTGATCGGGCCGTCGATGATCGCGCTCGGGATGGGGCTCGGCGCCGGGGAGCTGCTGCTCTGGCCCAACCTGATCGCGGTGAACGGCTACCAGATCTGGTGGCTGTTCTGGGTCGGCGTCATGACCCAGTTCGTGGTGATCGGCGAGATCGAACGCTGGACCATCGCCACGGGCGAATCGGTGTTCGCCGGAATGGCGCGCCTGGACCGGCTGAGCTTCTGGCCATGGTTCTTTCTCATCGCCACGCTCGCGAGCTTCCTGTGGCCGGGGTGGGCGTCGCAGTCGGCTGACTTCGCGGTCACCATCGTGGAGGCCGCCTCCGGGGTGCGCTTCCGGTGGCAACCCATCGCGATCGTGATGCTCGTCTTCATCTGGGTCGGGCTCGCGGTCTCGAAGATCGTCTACAACGCGCTCGAACGCTTCGAGATCGCGCTCGTGGTCGGGTTCTTCCCGCTGCTCGGCCTGGCCCTGTTCGTCGCGGGGATCGTGCCCGCCGACCTCCTCGCCCTCGTGGAGGGCGCGGCGTCGGTCGGCCGCGCCCCGCGCGCCCTGCTCACGGGCGACCAGTTCCCGACCCTGCTGCTCGCGGTGGCCTACGCCGGGTCCGGCGGAACTCTGCTGCTGGCGCAGTCGCTGTGGCTGCGGGACAAGGGCTTCGGCATGGGCGTCTATCAGGGGCGTATCGCGGGCATCCGCGGGACCGACGAGGACGTCAGCGCGACGGGATTCGCGTTCGACGCGCGCGCAGCCCTTCCGCTCGCGCGCTTCCGCGCATGGATCCGGGTCGCGCACCGCGAGCTCCTGATCACCTTCGTCGCGCTCATCCTGGTGAGCGTGGTGATCACCTCCCTGCTCGTGACTTCCACCCTGGGCACGGGCCGCTCGGACCTGGCGGGCCAGCTCGCGACCACGGTTTCCGCGCAGGGGGAGGTGCTGCGCCTGAGCGGCGGTGTCTGGCTGGAGGTCGTGTTCCTGCTGGGCGGCGCGTTCGTCCTGTTCTCGACGCAGCTCGGCATCATCGACACGGTCACGCGCATCACCGGCAGCATCTTCTACGAGCGCTACGGGCGCTACACGAGCTTCTGGACGCTCAAGCGCTCCTTCCTCTTCTTCCTGACGGTGCTGACCCTCGGGTCGATCGCGATCATCGTCGCCTCGTGGGTGGGCGGCGAGGGCCTGGACGTGCTCCAGCCGGACTTCCTCGTGCTCGTCGCGGGCCCGTTCACCATCACCAGCATGTACGCCTTCGCCATCGTCGTCGGCTACATGAACTTCCGCCGTCTCCCGGGGGCGCTCGCGCCGCCCCTGTGGAGGCGCGTCGGGATGGTCTGGGCGGCCGCGCTCTGGGGGTGGTTCACGGCGGAACAGCTCAGCAGGACCGTCCTCGGCGCGTCCGGGGCGCCCGCGGCCGTGATCGAGTCCATCGCCTACCATCCGGCGCGCGCCGGGTTCTACGGCCTCTGGCTGCTGTCCCTGGTGTGGTTCGGGTGGGCGATCCTCGCTCGTGGCCGGGAACTTGCGCAGGTTCCATCATCGCAGGAGTAACCGCCGCCGGTTCCGCCGACGGCGTTTTTCTTTTTCTGGGGCCTGGCACGAATGCCTGCGCATCCGGAGGATATTTCCATGCGTCACCACAGCATTGCCGTCGCCATTCCGCTCTTCCTCGCGATCGGCTTCGCCGCCTGCGACATGCCGCCCGAGGAAACCGCCATGCCCGGCGAGGAGCGTCCGAACGTCGAGGTCGAGACGCCGCTTCCGCCCGCGCTGGCGACGATGACTGCCCAGTTCACGAGCCCCGACGGCGCGGATTCCGAAGTCGGCGGGGACATCACGCTGACCGCCACCGACCTCGACGAGTTCCGCGTGGACGCGTCGCTCCGGGGGCTGGCGGAGGGTCCGCACGCCTGGCACATCCACTCCGCCGCCTGCGGAACGGACGCGCCGGTCGTCGTCCCCTTCACCGAAACGGCCGACATGGAGGCGCTCGGGCAGCCGCTCACGCCCGACGAGAACGGCAACGCCACCGCTTCGGTCGCCGTCCCGGGCGATGTGTTCTCGTTCGAGCAGCTCGAGGTGGGTGAGTACAGCGTGCACGTGCACGAACGGGGAGGCCTCGATCACGGCCCGACCGTCGCCTGCGCGAACCTCTGACCGAGAAACCCCGAAGGGGGTGCGCGACCGGCCGCGGTACTACCGGCCGGTCGCGCCGGCGCCCGCCGTGCTCGACGGGCAGGTCAGCGACCTTCGTCGGTGCTCCATTTTCGGTCTACGGGGCGCGGAAATGCAGCGGGTCCCTGAGGTTCTGCAATTCCCGGTAGAAGTAGAGGGGCGTCGGCCGTTTGCCCTCGAACCTCAGCCGTTCGAGAAACTCGACTTCCTCCTCGGTCGCCGTACCGCCGAGAGCGGGATCCTGAAGGAATTGCCTGAACCCAGGTTCGTCGGCGAAACGCCGGTCGGCTTCCCGCTCGATGAATTCGAATCTCTTCGCGGGCCGGGAGAACACTCTGGGGTTCAGGACAATGTCCAGGGCGAACGTCATGAGATCGATGTCC
>DATKCH010000116.1:0-10042 GCA_035513295.1 Longimicrobiales bacterium | reverse complement strand
GTGGCGTACCTTCATCAGCCCTGGCCGGTCCGACTCGACATTCCGCCCAGCTCATGGACGCGCCGGGCCCAGTTGGTCACGTCGCTCCCGGAGATGATGCCGACCAGCCGGTCGTCCCGGGTGACGAGGACGCGGCCGGTGCCGGACGAGCGCATCTTCGTCAGCACCTCCGTCATCGGCTCCCGCGGCTCGACGACGATCTGTTGGCTATCGGACGCCATCACGTCCCGTACGGCGGTGGCGGTCCAGCGGTCCCGCGGCACCCGCTTGACCTGCTCGAGGGTGATCAGTCCCTCCAACCGGCCCCGGTCCGTCACGGGGAACGACTGGTAGCGCCGCCGCAGGAAGTGCTCGTCCACCAGCTCCTGGATGCTCAGCTCCGGATCGACGGTCTCCGGTTGCGGCGACATCACGTCCTCGGCGGTCACCCCCTCGAGGACGTCGCCGAGGAGGTGTTGCCGCAACGACATCTCGGCGGCGTTCCTCAGGAACCATCCGATGAACACGAGCCAGAGGCCGCCGAGCACCGCGCCGGCGAAGGTCTGCAGGATGCCCAGGCCGATGAGGCCGTAGCCGAGCCACCGTCCCCCGGTAGTGGCCCGTCGCGTGGCCTTCGTGAGGTCGCCGGTGCGCTTCCATTCCAACGCCCGGAACAGCCGCCCGCCGTCGAGCGGAAAGCCGGGCAGCAGGTTGAAAGCAGCGAGCAGGAAGTTGATGAAACCCAGGTAGGAGGCGACGGCCCGCACCGGCTCGCCCATTCCCAGTCGCCCGACGAGCCAGGCCGCCGCGAGGAACAGGAACCCGAGGATCACGCTCGCGACGGGTCCCGCGCCGGCGATCATCAGCTCGTCCTTCGGCTCCTGCGCCTCCATGCGGGTCTGCGCCACGCCGCCGAACAGGAAGAGCGTGATGCCCTCCACGGGAATCCCCTTCTGACGGGCCACGACCGAGTGCGACAGCTCGTGCGCGAGAAGGGAGACGAAGAAGAGGAGCGTGGCGATCGTTCCCATGGCCAGGTAGACGCCACCCGAGAAACCGGGGACGCTCGCCGGAAAGAATCCCGCGGCGAGGGACCACAGGACGAGGAAGAAGATGATGAACCAGGAGTAGTCGATGCGGATCTCGAAGCCGAGGACGGATCCCAGGCGAAACCCGCTCATTCGCATCACCGCCTCCGAGGGCAATCGATCCCGATCCGGACCCGTTCCGCGTCGGACGCATACCTCGTTCCGTGCCGGGCGCCCGCTCGCCGAAACCGGCCTTCGATCGAGCGGCAGGGGTGAAGCCGGCGCGCAACGCGCCCTGAAGAGCCGGGCGCCGCTCCGGCCCACGCCCGGAAGCGTCCTGTTCCGGTCACGCGGACCGTCCTCCCGAGAGGACGAATGGCCCTCTCCACGGCGCGCCTCCAGCTGCCCCTCCGCTACGCGTGTTTCGCCTCAACCACGGGCCTTTCTCCGTCGACCGGTGTCCGGTAGGCGCCGCGGGTACGCCCCGTGCCTCCATCCCCGCGTGTCGGGCGTGTGTCCACGCCCGCAATCGACTTGAAGAGCACAGGAGGGCACCATGGTCGCTGTCCGCCATGCATTCGTCGCGGCGCTCGTAGCCGGAGCGCTGCTGCAGCCCGCGTCCGCGATCGCCCAGATCGGCAGCAGGGCCGGCGGATCCGGTTCCCGCACCGAGGCGGATCGCGACCGCTGCGGTTCGCTCGCGGAGCGCACGCGCCGGGCCGGCGAGGTCATCCTCGGCCGTGCCAACGATCGCGACATTCGGCGGACCGACTGCCGCGACATCGACGGCCGTCGGGACGGCCGGGTCGACCGCGACTGCGGGATCATCGTCATCGGTGACCGCGACTGCCGCATCCGGGACGACCGGCGCGACCGTCGCGATGGCCGCGTGTCCGACCGCAACCGCGGTCGCGGGGTGAGCCGCGGACCGGCGTTCTGCCGGTCGGGCGCGGGGCATCCGGTGCACGGCCGCCGCTGGTGCCGCGAGAAGGGTTTCGGACTCGGATCGGACCGCCTGGACCGGCGCGACCGTCGCTGGGACGATGACGACCGGGACTGGGACGACGATCGTCGGCGCGACCGCGACCGGGACGGCGTGATCTTCCGCCTCCCCGACCGCCGCGGAGGCATCCTGAACGGCGCCGACCTGGCCGACGTCCTCGGGTTGCGGCAGTTCTCGCGGCTCGACGAGCACCGGCGCCGCTACGGCCTGCGCGACTCGCTGCGCGGCCGGTGGTACACCGACCGCGGTGGCCGGGATGCGGTGCTGATCAGCGCCGGCGCCGTCCCGATCGCGGACCTGGTGAACCGCGGGTCGGGCTACCAGCTGGTGATCCGCGCGCTGTAAAGGAGCAGTACCGGAAGGGCAACCCGGCGGGTGTGACCGCGAGGGGACCGGGCCCCGGTCGACGAGAGTCGGCCGGGGCCCTTCTTCATCCCGCCTGGCAGGAAGCGCAGAAGTAGGTGGACCGGCCGTCCTCCCCCTGCCGCCGCATGCGGATGGGCGTTCCGCACCGGTGGCAGGGCTTTCCGCTTCGGCCGTAGACCCACAGGCGGCCGCGTCCCGGGACGTGACGGGTCGTGCGGGGCGCGCGGCCGCGGAGGTTGTCGAGCATGAGGCGGCGCGCCGTCCGGGCGATCTCCAGCAGCGTCTCGTCGGTGAGGTCGGCGACGCGGCGGAACGGGTCCACGCCGCACAGGAACAGCGTCTCCGACTTGTATACGTTGCCGATTCCGGCGGCCAGCGCCTGCCGCATCACCGCCACGCCGACCGGCAGTTCCGGCCGGCCGCGCCACCGGGAAGCGATTTCCCGCGGGTCCGCGTCGGGGGACAGCAGGTCCGGCCCCAGGCGGCCCACGGCCGAGCGCGCCTCCGCCCCTTCCGCCAGCAGCTCGACCTCCGGCGCGTGAAAGCAGACCGCCACTCGGTCCGCGGTCTCGATGACCACGCGCGCGCCGCTTGCGGGCTTCTGCCAGCGCTCACCCGGACGATACAGGTGCCACGAGCCGGTCATGCGCATGTGCGTGCGCAGCGTTCGCCCGTCGTCGAAGCGCACGAGCAGGTGCTTGCCGGCGGCGCGCACGTCCCGGACGCGCAGGCCTTCGAGCGAGGGCTCCGCGTCGGCCACGTCCCGCACGGAACCGCCGACCCCCGTGACCGTGCGGCCCGCGAGCGCCTTCCGCATGGTCGCGGCGGCCCGGAAGATGGTGTCGCCTTCAGGCACGTCCCGACCCCGTTCGGACGTGCAGCCGGCCGGTGTCCAGATCGGGCCGGCGCTTCAGCCAGCCACGCTCGGAGGGCCGGAAACCCTCCGTCCGAAGCCTCTCGGCGAGCACCGAATCGCCCGGCGGCCTACCGTCGACGGTGCGCAGCAGGGTCGCGGACCGCCGTCGCACCACCGCCAGCCGGCCGAGTGCATCGGCGAGCGCGTCGAGGGCGCGCTCGCGCGGACGTCCGGCCTCCGGGGCGAACGACAGGACGCGCCGTCCCGAGGCCGAGATCCAGCCCACCAGCTCTCCGTCCTGCAACACGACCTGGCCGCCAGCGGCTCGGCGAGGCCGCGACGCGGCCTCCGACTCAGGCCAGGGCAGCGCCGCTCCGTAGGGATTGGCAGGGTCGTTGGCGGCCAGCACCAGCGCTTCCCCCGGATCGTCGGGCGTTTCCCGGTACGAGCGCAGGCGGTCCTCGGCGCCCGCCAGCGCGAACTGCGCGCCGCCCAGTCCCTCGACGAAGTAGCCGCGCCGGATGCGGCCAGCCTCCTCCATCGACTTGAGGACCGGGTAGACCCCGGAGAACCCGCCGGGCAGGGCTTCGGCGAGCGCGGTTTCGCGGGTGACCACGCCGTGACGCTCCAGGAGCTGCGCCGCCGCCGCCGCCGCCCGCTCGGTGGGGGTGGGGACGCCGGCAGGGGCGCCGGCGCCGTTCCCCGGGGGGCCCTGCGCGCGCCCCGCCTCCGGCACGTCGGGCAGCAGCGACCACCGGCCCTCGGCGCCGGGCGGAGCGGCTCGCCTGCGCGTGGACGACGACCGGGAACGACGACGCGGGCGGCGCTCGCTGCGCAGCGCCCTCAGCGGCGCCAGGGTGTCGTTGGTGACGAAGCCCGCCCACACCAGGTCCCAGAGCGCGGGCAGCAGGTCTCCCACGAAGGCCCCGGTCTCGGCGGCCAGGTCGGCGAAAAAAACGGCCCCCCTGGCGGCCATGAGGTCGAGCAGCGAGCGCGCGAGGTCGTTCTCGATCTCGCCCGGCCCGGGCGACAGCAGCGGGTAGTGTTCCCGCAGAAAGAGCGCGATCCTGCCGTCGGTCTGGCCGAGCGGCGCGACGCCGCGCCACAGCAACTCGCCCGCGGTGCAGAGCTCGTCCAGGTCGCGGCGGTCGTACTCCCGCACCCGGGCCGGCAGGATGGACAGCTCCAGGTCGGAGGCGGGGAGCGCCGCGCCCTGCAGCCGCTCCACCGCCTCCAGCAGGGCGTCCGGCCCCGCGCGCGGGCGGTCGAGTCCGTGCCAGGCGATCGCGAAGCGCGCCAGCGCGGCCGGCTCCACGGGTTCGACCTGCGCGCGCAGCGCCGCCAGCGAGCGCCGCTTGATCTGCCGCAGCACGCCCGCGTCGACCCATTCGCGCCCCGCCCCCTCCGGGAGAAAGTGCCCGTACAGGATGCGACCCCGCGCGGCCAGCGACTCCAGCGCGCGCGTCGCCGGGGACACGCCGATGCCGAAGCGCGCGGCCACCGACTCCGCGGTGAAGGGACCGCGCGTGCGCGCGTAGCGCGAGATCAGGTCCTCCAGCGGCGCGTCCACCGGCTCCAGCAGCGCGCTCGGCAGGCCGCGCGGCGGCGCGACCCCGAGGGCGTCCCGGTAGCGGCTGGCGTCCTCGGCGGCGATCCAGCGCTCCTGCCCCGCAACGCGCGCCGGAACGGCGCGCCGGGCGGTCTCCAGCTCCAGGAGCCAGGCGCCGACCGGGCGCGTCGTTTCGGAGGCCGCGCCGGCGTCGGCAGCCGCGCCCCGCGCCGCGATCTCGTCGACCGACAGGTCCCCGAGGTCCAGCAGCAGGTCGTGCAGGTCGTCGGCGTCGCGGAGCGGTCGCCGCCCGTCCAGGCGCGCCACCCGCAGCGCGACCTCCTCCACCGCGCCGGCGTCCAGCAGGTCGCGCAGCTCGGGCTCTCCGAGCAGCGCCAGGAGCTGCTCGTGATCCAGCGTCAGCGCCTGCGCGCGCCGCTCCGCGAGCGGCGCGTCGCCCTCGTACAGGAAGTTCGCGACGTACCCGAACATCAGCGACGCGGCCATCGGCGACGGCAGGCGCGTGTCGGCGGTGTGGAACCGGACGCGGCGCTGGTCGACGCCGCGCAGCAGGTCCTCGAGCGCGCGCAGGTCGAAGACGTCGGTGACGCACTCCCGGTAGGTCTCCAGGACGATCGGGAAGTCGGGGTGCCGGGAGACGATCTGCAGAAGGTCCGCCGAGCGGCGGCGCTGCACCCAGAGAGGGGTGCGGCGGCCCGGCGAACGACGCGGCAGGAGCAGCGCGCGCGCGGCGTTCTCGCGGAAGCGCGCGGCGAACAGCGCGGTGCCGCCGAGCTGGTCGAGGACCAGCTCGCGCACGGTTTCGGCGTCCGGCAGGAACAGGTCCGGCTCGGGCGGCTCGTCCCCCGCCGTGAGCCGGAACACGATGCCGTCGTCGGCCCACATGGTGTCGACCTCGATGCCGCGCTCCCGGCGCAGCGTGGCCGCCGCCGCCATCGCCCACGGCGCGTGCACGCGCCGCCCGAAGGGGGACAGGATGGCGACGACCCAGTCGCCGACCTGGTCCAGGAAGCGCTCCAGCACGATGACCCGGTCGCAGGGCACCGCGCCCGTGGCGTCGTACTGGTCGCGGATGAGGTCGACGAGGTTGCGGGCGGCGCGCTCGTCGAGGCCCTCCCGCTCCACCAGTCGGGCCGCCGCGCGCGCGGGGTCGGAGCCCGCGAGCTCGCGCGCCAGCGCGCCGATCACCTGGCCGAATTCCGCCGAGCGGCCCGGCCCCTCGCCGCGCCAGAACGGCATCCGCCCCGGCTCCCCGGGCGCGGGCGACACCAGCACGCGGTCGGTGTCGATGGTCTCCACGCGCCAGGACGACGCCCCGAGCAGGAAGACGTCGCCCTCCCTCGTCTCGAACACCATCTCCTCGTCCAGCTCGCCGACGCGCACCGGCGGCTCGCTGCCGGCGAGGAACACGCCGTAGAGGCCGCGGTCCGGGATCGTGCCGCCGCTCGTGACCGCGACCATGCCGGCGCCGCGGCGCGGCGAGAGGCGCCCGCCGACGCGGTCCCAGGTCAGGCGCGCGCGCAGGTCCCGGAAGTCGTCGGAGGGGTAGCGGCCCGAGAGCATGTCGAGGACGCGCTCGAAGGACCCGCGCGGCAGCTCCTCGAAGGGCGCCACGCGGCGGACGGTGTCGTACAGCTCCTCGACGTCGATCTCGCCCTGAGACACCATCGCCACGATCTGCTGGGCGAGCACGTCCAGCGGGTTGCGCGGATAGGAGATCGGCTCGACGCGCCCCTCGCGGATGTGCCGCGCGACCGCCGTGCACGCCAGCAGGTCGAGCCGGTACTTGGGGAAGATCACGCCGCGCGAGACCGCGCCGACTTGGTGCCCGGCGCGCCCCAGCCGCTGGATCCCGGACGCGACCGACGGCGGCGACTCTATCTGGATCACCAGGTCGATCGCGCCCATGTCGATGCCCAGCTCCAGCGTCGACGTAGCCACCAGCGCCGGCAGCTCGCCGCGCTTGAGGCGGTCCTCGATGTCGGCGCGCGCCCCGCTGGAGATGGAGCCGTGGTGCGCGAGCGCGACCTCCTCGCCCGCGAGCTCGTTGAGCGCCAGCGACAGCCGCTCCGCCAGGCGGCGGCTGTTGACGAAGATCAGCGCGGACCGGTGGGCGCGGATCAGCTCCAGCAGGCGTGGGTGGATCGACGGCCAGATCGACGCGCGTGCCGGCCCCGCCGCGGCCGGGCCGGAGGGGATCTCGTCGAGCTCCTCGCCGAGACGCGCCATGTCCTCGACGGGCACCTCCACGCGCACCTCGAACACCTTCGGTTCCGACGCGTCGACGATCTCCACGGGCCGCGGCCGTCCGGGTTCGGCCAAGCCCCCGAGGAAGCGCGCGACCTCCTCGAGCGGGCGCTGCGTCGCGCTCAGGCCGATCCGCTGGAGCGGCGCGTCGGCGGTGCGCAGCCGCTCGAGCCGCTCCACCGACAGCGCGAGGTGGCTGCCCCGCTTGGTGGCCGCGACCGCGTGGATCTCGTCCAGGATCAGCGTCTCTACGCTCGTGAGCGTCTCCCGCGCCCGCGACGTGAGCATCAGGTAGAGCGATTCGGGCGTCGTGATGAGGATCTCGGGCGGCCGCGCGACGAGCTCGCGCCGTTCCGCCGCGGGCGTGTCCCCGGAGCGCACCCCGACCCGCGGTAGCGCGTAGGGGACCCCCATCCGATCCGCCGCCGCGCGGATCCCGGCCAGTGGCGCGCGCAGGTTGCGCTCGACGTCCACGCCCAGCGCCTTGAGCGGCGAGACGTAGAGAACCCGCACGCCCGCCGCGTCCGCCGGCGGGGAGGGCCCGAACATCAGGCGGTCGATGGACGCGAGGAACGCCGCGAGGGTCTTCCCGGAGCCGGTGGGCGCGAGCAGCAGCGTGGACGAGCCCGCGGCTATGGGAGGCCAGCCGTCGCGCTGCGCGCGGGTGGGCGCGGAGAACGCCTCGCGGAACCACGCGCGCGTGGGCGCCGCGGCGAACCCGAGCGCCCCGTCGACGGGCGCGCTCAACGTCCGGGCTCCTGGCCGTCAGTCCGCCGGGCGGCCCCGGCCGAAGGGATGGGATCGTTGGACATTCTGACGGCACGCCCTCATCAAGGGAGATCGCCGGACGGCGTGCCGGCGGCGCCGGCCGCCGCGGGCCGGAGAAACGGCAGTTGTCCCGCCGCGTAGAGGGCGGCCTCCAGGATCACGCCGGCCGTGTTCACGTTTTCACCCCCCGAAGGCCGATCGGTGCCCTCCAGCACGCCGGCAGGCCAGGCGCCCTCGCGCGCTCCCGCCGCGACCGTGCGGACCGCGAGCGCGGTGTAGGGGCTCGGGGCGAGGGCGTACCACGCGAACGCCGCTTTCGCGCTGACCGCGCGCGGCCCGGCCAGGGGCCCGGCCTCTCCCTTGGCGTGCACCGCGTAGGCCCGTCCGTCGGCGCTCACGCAGTAGTAGTAGAAGTAATGCGGGGGCAGGCTGCTCGCGTCTTCGCTCACGATCGTCACGGTGTCCGTCGCGAGGTAGCGGGCGTACTGCGCCTCCAGCGCGGCGCGCGCGAGCTCCCCCCAGTCGGCGTCCCAGCCGAATTCCATGCCGGCCAGGATGAGGGGCTCGCTCGTCAGGCAGTCGTCGCCGCGCACGTCCCTGGGCACCGGCCGGCCGTAGACGCTGTCGATCGCGGCGTTGGCGAAGGCGTCGGACGCGGTGGCCGCCGGCGCCCCCCACAGCGCGAACCCGCGCGCGGCGTACTGCTCGTAGCCGATCCGACCCTCCTGGTAGGTCCGCGTGCCGAGGATGGAGCCCCGCTCGCGGCCCAACAGGACGCCGTCCCCCACCGCCGCGGCGGGGTCGAGGCGAGCCACCACCGAATCGACCAGG
This sequence comes from Longimicrobiales bacterium, assembly GCA_035513295.1. Classification (GTDB taxonomy): domain Bacteria; phylum Gemmatimonadota; class Gemmatimonadetes; order Longimicrobiales; family RSA9; genus DATHRK01. The sequence continues at coordinate 1,394 of DATKCH010000116.1, read as the reverse complement.
GCGGTCAGGTCGGGGTCGCCTTCGCGCAGGATCCGGAGCCACACGAGCAGGCGGCCCATGTCCACCGCCGACCACCCGAACCCGGACTCCGAGGGCTCGGTGTCGGCGTCCACGGCCGCTCCGGTCTGGGCGTCGTACACCTTGTTGAAGAGGCCGTCCTCGAAGAGCGGCGCGGACGCCAGCGTTCTCAGCGCCCGCCCCGCGCGGTCCCGATAGTCCTGCGCGTCGGTCAAACCCAGACGACCGGCCGAGTAGTACGCGGCCAGCGCGCTGGCGACATCCCACATCGTGACGAAGCGGTACTCGTCGTGCGCGTTCACGAGGCCGGTGGCGGGGTTGTAGTTGCGGACCGTGAAGTGCCACGCGCGATCCGCGGCGACCGCCAGGAGGGAGTCCGCCGCGGCTGTGGTTCCGGGCTCCAGGCCGGATTCCCAGGGGTCGGTCCACGCCGGCAGGCGGCGGTCCGCGGCCGGATCGGGCAGGAGCGCCGGTGCTTCCGCGCCACGGCCGGGGGCTCCACCCGCGGGACGTCCCGCCGGCGCGGCTGGGCCCCGGCGTGGCCCGTCCAGCACGAGCTGCACGTAGGTGGCCGCCAGCACGGTGGCCAGCGCGAGGTAGAAGAGCCGCCTCACCGCCCCCGCCGGCGCGCGCCGGCGCGCGCGCGCAGGGGGCTCCGCCCATCGACCCGTTCGCTCATGGCCACAGAGTAGCGGGCGCGGACCGCTCGGTCCATCGGGCGCACCGCAGCGGCCCGTGGGCGCGAGGGGCCGGCGGGCGGGTTCGGGCGCCCGCCGGGCGGGGTGCGGGCGTCAGGCGCGGGCTCTAGATTGGCCGCCGACGACTCGTGCGTGCGAACCCTGGAGGTTGGGATCTCTCCCCCCGACACCCCGGAGACCACGGCGGTGCGCCGGTCCATGTCGCGGCCCGGCGCGGCCGCCTTTCGTCCGGCCGTGAGGACCGGGCCACGGGCGCGCGCGCTGCTCTCCGCCCGCCTTCCGCATCCGCCGCGGCTCGCAAGGATTTTCGCAAAGCTCCAAGAAGTTCCCTTCGCGTGGCCTTCCCGGCGCGGCTCATTTCTGCTCCTATCGTTGTGTGCGATAACGAGTTGTGCGGATCCGTCGCTGGCGGCCCCCGCCTTGCGGAGTTCGGAGCACGCCCGCGCGAACGAGCGCGCGGACTCCCGGCGGGAAAGCAGGCCGCCGGGCTCCTCGACAATGGCAAACTCGCCGAAAGGCGAAGACGCAAAGCCACGAGGCTACCGCGGACCTCGGTCCGCCACGCCGGTCGGGCTGCCGAAGGGAGCCGTCATGCGGCAGAGCGCAAACGCCGGACCGACGCGAGCGACGAGGGCAGCGGCCGTCGTCCTCGCGGCCATCCTCGCCTCGCCGGCCGGA
>DATKCH010000115.1:0-5576 GCA_035513295.1 Longimicrobiales bacterium | reverse complement strand
GCCGCCACCGCCACGCCGCTGTGGGACGGCGTCGGCGGCGGCGACGTTCCGGGCAGAGACGCAATGCTCGCTCCCGCGGACGTCGCCGAGGCCGTATCCTGGCTGCTGGACAGGCCCGGGCACGTTCGCATCCCCTACCTGCCGATCGCGCGCTCCGCCTAGCGGGTCACTGAAGAAGGGGAGCGAGCCGCGTTGGGAGCGCCACGGGGCCGGATGCAAGGCGGCGCGACGACGCGATACCGCTGAGTATCGGGGAGGAGCGTCCAACGAAGCAGACGGCCCCGTGCCGCCCCAACCCCACGGGAGCAGGGGGGTTGCGGGATCCAGCGTTCGTCTCTTCTCGTCGCCATAGCTTGAGCTATGCCTCCTCGTCGTTCCCGCCCTGGACACCCGCAAGCCCCCTGCTCGCGGCCGCACTCCCCTTCTTCAGCGACCTGCTACAGCGCGTCCGCAACCGGCGTGTACTCCAGCCCGAAGGCCTCCGCCACGCCGGGATAGGTCACCTTGCCGTTCACCACGTTCAGCCCCAGGGCGAGCGAATGGTCCACGCGAGACGCCTCCCGCCAGCCCCGCTCTGCCAGGCGCATCGCGTACGGGAAGGTCGCGTTCGTCAGCGCCAGCGTTGAAGTGCGCGGGACCGCGGCGGGCATGTTGGCGACGCCATAGTGGATCACGCCATCGACCTCGTAGATCGGGTCTTCGTGGGTGGTCGCGTGGATGGTCTCCACGCAGCCGCCCTGATCTACCGCCACGTCCACGATCACCGAGCCGTCCATCATCGCCGTGAGGTCCTCGCGGCGGACGAGGTTCGGCGCCTTCGCCCCGGGCAGCAGCACCGCCCCGATCACGAGGTGCGCGCGCCCGATCTCGTCCAGGATGTTGTGGCGGTTGGAATACTTGGTGATGACGTTCGCGTCCATCACGTCGGCGAGGTAGCGCAACCGGTTCAGCGACACGTCCAGGATGGTCACCTGCGCGCCCAGGCCCGCGGCCATCTTGGCGGCGTTGGTGCCCACGATGCCGCCGCCGAGCACGACGACGCGGGCCGGCTCCACTCCCGGCACGCCGCCCAGCAGGACGCCCGCGCCGCCGAAGAACTTCTCCAGGTACTTGGCGCCCTCCTGCACGGCCATGCGACCGGCCACCTCGCTCATCGGCGTGAGCAGCGGCAGCTCGCCCGAGGGGAGCTGGACGGTCTCGTAGGCGATCGCGACCGCGCCGGAGTCCATGACGGCACGCGTGAGCTCCTCGGAGGCGGCGAAGTGAAAGTACGTGAAGAGGACCTGGCCGGGGCGCATGCGGGGCCATTCGACCGCGATCGGCTCCTTCACCTTCATGATCGTCTCGGCGCGCTGCCACACGTCGTCCAGGGGGGCGATGTGCGCGCCGACCCGCTGGAACGCCTCGTTGGCGAACCCGCTGCCCTCCCCGGCCCCGTCCTCGATGAGCACGGTGTGTCCCGCGGAAACGAGCGCCTCGGCGCCCGCCGGGACCAGCGCGATCCGGTTTTCGTTGGTCTTGATCTCCTTCGGGACGCCGATGATCATCGCGTCGTCACTCTCCTGTCGGGTGTGCCGCCGGGCCGAGCTGCAAGAGTACCTGGCGCTCCGGGTCGAAGGCCACGGCCGCCGCGCGCGCCGCGTCTTCCAGGGTCACGGCGTCGATCCGCGCGGCCAGCTCGTCGGGGTCGAGCCACGGCTCGTCATAGAGCTCGGCGCCCGCGAGCCGCTGCAGGCGGGCGCTGGTCGATTCCAGGGACAGGAGCAGGCTGCCCTTGAGCTGGTTGCGGCCGTCCTCCAGCTCCCGGGCGCTCAGTCCCTCGGCGGCCAGCCGCCGGAACTCCTCGCGCAGCGCGTCGGTTGCGCGCCCGGCCCACTCCGGACGCGTGCCCAGGTAGGCGCCGGCCACGCCGGCGAGCCGGTAGAAGGACTGGAACGCGTACACCGTGTAGGACAGTCCCAGCTCCTCCCGGATGCGCTGGAAAAGGCGCGAACTCATGCCGCCTCCGAAGACGTTCGATACCAGCACCATGGCGTAGCGCAGCGGGTCGGCGTGGCCCGGAGTGGCGCAGGCGGTCACGATGTGCGCCTGGGCTGTGTCGCGCGCCACCCGGGTCGCCTCGGGGGCCGGATCGGCGGGGAGCGCGATGTCGCTGATCGGGGGCGCTCCGGCGGGCGCGAACAGCGCGGCCACGCGCTCCGTGAAGACCTCGTGGTCCACGTTGCCCGCCGCGGCGATGACGACGTTGGCGGGCGCGTACGCGCGCTCGTGGAGGCGCCGCAGGTCGGCGACGGTGAGCGCGGCCACGGTCTCGCGCGTGCCGAGGATCGGGCGTCCGTAGGGGTGGTCCCGCCAGAGCCGCTCGCCGTGCATCTCGAAGACGAGGTCGTCGGGGGTGTCGTCCACCTGCGCGATCTCCTCCAGCACGACTTCCCGCTCGAGCGCCAGGTCCTCCTCCCGGAGGAGCGGGTTCAGGACGAGATCGGAGAGGACATCCAGCGCCACGTCCAGGTCGGTGTCCAGGACCCGCGCGGTGTAGGCGGTGTGTTCGCGCGAGGTGTAGGCGTCGAGCGAGCCGCCCCGGCTCTCCAGCTCGAGCGCGAAGTCGCGCGCGCTGCGGCGCTCCGAGCCCTTGAAGACCATGTGCTCCAGCAGATGGCTGACGCCGCTCTGCTCGGGGGGCTCGTGCACGCCGCCCGCCCGAACCCAGACTCCGGTCGACACCGAGCGCACGCCGGGCACGCGCTCGGTGAGCACGGTGGGCCCGCCGTCCAGGACGCTGCGCGCGAACGCCGGCGCATACGCGGAGGCGCGCGCCGGCCGACCGGGCCGGACGCGCGCCGTCTTCTTCCGCGAAGAGTGGGTCACCGTGGTCGTTCCCCGCTCGGGTGCGTCAGCGGCTCGCCGCGCTCATTGCTGGCGATCGGCTAGGCCGAGGGGGCCTCCGCCAACGGGGCCTCCGCCGTCCGCGACTCCGCCAGCGCCGCCTTGCGGGACAGCCGCAGCCGGCCCTTCTCGTCGATGGCGAGCAGCTTGACCTTCGTGATGTCGCCGCTCTTGAGGACGTCCTCGGTCCTCTCCGTGCGCCCTTCCTGCAGTTCCGAGATGTGGCACAGCCCCTCGGTCCCGGGCAGAATCTCCACGAACGCCCCGAAGGCCGTCGTGTTCTTGACGACTCCCTCGTAGACGCGGCCCACCTCGGGCTCCTCGGTGATCGCCGCGACCATCTCCCGGGCGCGCTCGCCGCCGACGCCGCCGGGGCTCGAGATCGTCACCGTGCCGTCGTCCTCGACGTTCAGCTCGGCGCCGGTCTGCTCCTGAATCGACCGGATCGTCTTGCCCTTGGGGCCGATCAGGTCGCCGATCTTCTCGGGGTTGATGCGCACCGTGATGATGCGCGGCGCGTGCGCGTGCAGCTCCGGGCGGTGCGTCGAGAGCGTCTTGTCCATCTCGTCCAGGATGTACAGGCGCGCGCGGTTGGAGCGCCGGAGCGCCTCCTTCATGATCTCGACGGTCAGCCCCGCGACCTTGATGTCCATCTGGATCGAGGTCACGCCCGCGCGCGTGCCGGCTACCTTGAAGTCCATGTCCCCCAGCGCGTCCTCGACGCCGAGGATGTCCGTCAGGACCGCGACCTCGTCGCCCTCCTTGATGAGGCCCATCGCGATGCCGCCGCAGGCCGCCTTGATCGGCACGCCCGCGTCCATCAGCGCCAGCGAGGCGGCGCACACCGACGCCATGGAGCTCGATCCGTTGGATTCGAGCACCTCGCTCACGATGCGGATCGTGTAGGGGAAATCCTCGTACGCCGGCAGCAGCGGCTGGATCGCACGCTCCGCCAGCGCGCCGTGCCCGACCTCGCGCCGCGACGTGCCCCGGAACGGCTTGGCCTCGCCGGTGGAGAAGGACGGGAAGTTGTAGTGCAGCATGAAGGACTTGTTGACCTCCTGCTGCACGTCGATCGAGTCGATGCGCTGCTCGTCGCGGGAGGTGCCCAGCGTGACGGTGCCGAGCGCCTGCGTCTGCCCGCGCGTGAACAGGGAGGATCCGTGCGCGCGGGGCAGCAGGGCGACCTCGCCGCTGATGTCGCGCACGTCGTCCAGCCCGCGGCCGTCGATGCGCTGGCCGTGCTCCAGCACGCGCGCGCGCATCGTCCTCTTCTCGATCGTACGGATCTCGGCGGAGATCGTGCGCCCCTCGTCCGGGTAGGCCTCGGCGAGCGCCTCGTTGACCTCGTCGTGGATGTCGGAGACCGCGGCGTTGCGCTCGGCCTTGTCGGCGATCTGGAGGGCGTCGGCGATGCGGCCCGCCACCAGGTCGCGCACGCGGCTGCTCAGCTCCTCGCTGGCGCCGACGGGCGTCCATTCCATGGTCGGCTGGCGCAGGCCGTCCAGGAACTCCTCCTGGAGCGTGATCAGCTCGCGGATGCCCTCGTGCGCGGCCAGCAGCCCCTCGGCGATTTCGTCCTCCGGCACCTCCAGCGCGCCGCCCTCGACCATGATGATCGCGTCGCTACTGCCCACGACCACGATATCCACGTCGCTGAACTGCAGTTGCTGGAACGTCGGGTTGAGGATCCACTGGCCGTCGATGCGGCCCAGGCGAACCGCCGCGACCGGCGTCTCGAAGGGGATCTTCGAAAGGTTCAGCGCGATCGAGGCGCCCAGCAGCCCGAGCACGTCGGCGTCGTTCTCCTGGTCGGCCGAGAGCACGATCACGTGGACCTGCGTCTCGTTCTGGAAGTCGTCCGGAAACAGCGGCCGGATGGGCCGGTCGATCTGCCTGGCCGACAGGATCTCCTTCTCGCCCGGGCGGCCCTCACGCTTGAAGAACCCCCCCGGGATCTTGCCCGCGGCGTAGGTCTTCTCCCGGTACTCCACGGTGAGGGGAAAGAAGGGGAGGTGGGTCGGCCGGTCCTGCGCGGTGGCGGTGCAGATCACCGCGGTTTCGCCGTACTGGATGTAGCAGGCGCCGTGCGCCTGCTTCGCCATCTTGCCCGTCTCCAGAATGAGCGGCCGTCCGGCGAACGTGGTTTCGATTCTTCTGTGCATTTCTCTTTCCTGTCGTCGTGCGGGACGCCCTCGTGGCGCGCCGCTGATGTCGTACTGCGTTGCGACGACGGGGCCCATGCCGGCCGTGCCCGACCGAGAACGGTCTCCCGCTCCCGGCCTGCACGCCCGACGGCCCCGTCATGCCCGAAGCGGGCGCCCCGTTGGCGCTCGCGACGGGCCGGGCCGGCGCCCGGGACACTAGTGGCGCAGGCCCAGATCCTCGATCAGCGTACGGTACCGCTCCAGATCGTTGCGGCGCAGGTACTCGAGGAGGCGCCGGCGCTTGCCCACCATCTTGAGCAGGCCGCGGCGGCTGTGGTGATCCTTGGCGTGCGCCCGGAAGTGGTCCGTCAGGTCGTTGATGCGCGCGGTGAGGATCGCGACTTGAACCGGAGCGCTGCCCCGGTCGTTCTCGTGCAGCTGGTATTTCTGGATGACGTCGTTCTTGTCGATCGGCATGCCGCTGGTGCCTCCGCGAGAGTCTACGCTGATCGGGAAGCGAAACTTCGATGTAAGTTTTCGCAG
>DATKCH010000114.1:0-14481 GCA_035513295.1 Longimicrobiales bacterium | reverse complement strand
GATGGCGAAGCCGTACCCCTGGTAGACGCCCGTCGTGGAAGCGATCGCCGAGTTGATACCGACGACCTGACCCTGGAGGTTGACCATGGGCCCCCCGGAGTTACCCGGGTTGATGACCGCGTCCGTCTGGATGAAGTCCTCGATGGCCCAGCGCGAGGCCTGATCACCGAATCGGGGGTCGTCCCGCAGGTCGCGCTGGAGCAAGCCGAGCGGCCGGCCCCGCGCGCTGATGATCCCCGCGGTCACCGTGAAGTCGAGCTGCGCTGAGTTCCCGAAGCCCGGATTGCCGATCGCGAGCACCCACTCGCCGACCTTGACCTGGTCGGAGTCGCCGAGCGACATCGCGGGCAGGGGGGTGGGGGTATCGACCTTGATCAAGGCCACGTCGGTGAACGGATCCGTGCCGATGATCTCCGCAGTGACGTAGCGACGGTCGGGGAAGAAGACTCGCAGCTCGTCGGCACCCTCGACCACGTGGTTGTTCGTCAGGATGTAGCCGTCCGGCGAAACGATGAAGCCGCTTCCGGACCCGACGCGCGGCGGCGCCTGTCCCTGACCCGAGGGGGGCACGTCGAAGAAGCGCTGGAACGCATCGGGGACCTGCTGACCGGTCCGCTCGACCGCGGGTCGCCGGCTTTCGATGCGGACCACCCCGGGGGTCACGGCCTCGGCGAGGTTGGTGAACGCCTGGCTGAGGTCGAGCGCTGGCTGCACCGCCTGGGGTGAGACCTGAGGCGACTCGTCGACGACGGGCATCGCGTGCGACGTGCTCGTCCATCCGAGTCCGCTCGCGATACCGCGCCCGAACAGGAACGCGATCGCGCTGTACAGGACGACTTTGGCCTTCGCCCTCAGTGGGTCGTACATCTGCTCCCTCCCCTCGCTGCTCATTCGGTTGGCGGTCGGATCCGCAGATCGCCGCGTCGTCCTGCTGCTACCCGGGACGTGCGGGTGCGGATCCGGCCTCCTGGTTCACGGGGTTGGATGGCGGTGGCGGCCGGCGAGTTGCCTCGCCGGCCGCCGCGCCACCGAGCTACGTCTCTTCGGCGACGATCTCGTAGTCCGCCTCGACGACGTCCTCCTCCCCCTCCGCCGAGGCGGCCTCGGGGCCGGAGCCCGGTTGCTCGGCGCCCGCGCCCGCGGGCTCGGCCTCGGCGGACGCTTCGGCCGCCTGCGACTGGTACATTTCCTGTCCGGCCGCGCTGAACGCCTGCATGAGCTCGTCGCGCGCTGCGGTGAGCGTCGCCAGGTCGTCGCCCTTCAGAGCTTCCTTGCCCTTCTCGACCGCCTCGGAGAGCCGTTCCTTCGTGCTCTCGGACACCTTGTCGCCCCACTCGGCGGTGTCCTTCTCGACCTGGTAGACCAGGGAGTCGAGACGATTGCGCGCGTCGACCTTCTCGCGCTTCCCCTCGTCCTCCGACGCGTGGGCCTCGGCGTCCTGGACCATTCGCTCGATCTCCTGGTCCGTCAGCCCGCTCGCGGCCTCGATGCGAATCTTCTGCTCCTTGCCCGTCGCGCGGTCCTTCGCCGACACGTGCAGGATGCCGTTCGCGTCGATGTCGAAGGTGACCTCCACCTGCGGCATGCCGCGTGGCGCGGGCGGGATCCCCGTGAGCTGGAACTTGCCGATGGTCTTGTTCTGCAGCGCCATCGGACGTTCGCCCTGCAGCACGTGGATCTCCACCGTGGTCTGGTTGTCCTCGGCGGTGGAGAAGGTCTCCGCCTTCTTCGTTGGAATCGTGGTGTTGCGCTGAATCAGCGTGGTCATCACGCCGCCCAGCGTCTCGATCCCGAGCGACAGCGGGGTCACGTCCAGGAGCAGCACGTCCTTCACGTCGCCCGCCAGGACGCCGCCCTGGATCGCCGCGCCCACGCCCACGACCTCGTCGGGGTTCACGCCCTTGTGGGGTTCCTTGCCGAAGAAGTCCTTCACGATCTCCTGGACCTTGGGCATGCGCGTGGACCCTCCGACCAGGATCACCTCGTCCACGTTCGCGGGCTTCAGCCCCGCGTCCTCGAGTGCCTTCTTCATCGGCTCGATCGTGCGCTCCACGAGGTCAGCCACGAGTTGCTCGAACCGGGCGCGCGAAAGCGTGACGTTCAGGTGCTTGGGGCCCTCCTGCGTGGCCGTGATGAAGGGCAGGTTGATGTCCGTCGATATGGTGGTCGACAGCTCCATCTTGGCCTTCTCGGCGGCTTCCTTGAGGCGCTGCAGGGCCATGGGATCCCTGGACAGGTCGATGCCCTGGTCCTTCTTGAACTCCTCGACCAGCCAGTCGATCACGCGCTGGTCGAAGTCGTCACCGCCCAGGTGCGTGTCGCCGTTGGTGGCCTTCACCTCGAAGACGCCATCCCCGAGCTCGAGGATCGAAATGTCGTAGGTGCCGCCGCCCAGGTCGTAGACGGCGATGATCTCGTCCTTCTTCTTGTCGAGCCCGTAGGCGAGCGCCGCCGCGGTCGGCTCGTTGATGATGCGCAGGACCTCCAGGCCGGCGATCTTGCCGGCGTCCTTGGTGGCCTGGCGCTGCGAATCGTCGAAGTACGCCGGGACGGTGATCACCGCCTGGCTCACCTCGTGCCCCAGGTAGTCCTCGGCGGTCTGCTTCATCTTCTGCAGGATCATCGCCGAGATTTCGGGCGGGGAGAAGGTCCTGTCCGCGTTCGGCACGTGAACCTCCACCCGCCCCTGCGAGTCGGTCCTGACGTCGTAGGGGACCTTGGAGATCTCCTCGCTTACCTCCGACCCGCGCCGGCCCATGAAGCGCTTGATCGAGAAGATCGTATTCGTCGGGTTGGTGATCGCCTGACGGCGAGCGACCTGCCCCACGAGCCGCTCTCCGTCCTTGGTGAACGCGACCACCGAGGGGGTCGTCCGGCCGCCCTCGGCGTTCGGGATCACGACGGGGTCGCCACCCTCCATGACGGCGACGACGGAGTTCGTCGTGCCCAGGTCGATTCCGATCACCTTGGCCATATGTCTTCCCCTGTGTTGACGATTTCGCCGCCGCGCGGCGGCGCCCGATGCTCGTCCCAAAGCGGTCCGAGGGGGTGCAACGGCCATGCCACGGGAAGCGCCGTGTTTTCGCGCCATTCCGGCGCGCTCCGCGTGTAGCACTGCCGGATTGGCGGGATCCGCGACGGTCGTCGCGACGCACGCGCGCGAGCCCACGGGCGAGGGCGATGACTCGACTCCGGTCGTCCTCAGGTAGTCTCCCGCGCACCGCCTCGCGTCGCCGGCCTTGCTCGGAGGGTCCCGCGTGGTGACGATGCGCCGATGCACGATCCGGGCGAGGCTCCCATGGACGCGTTGTCCGCGCTACGCGAACGGCTGGCCGGGGTGGACGGCGAGCTCGTCGCGCTCCTCGCCCGCCGCGCGGAGCTGTCGGCGCGCATCGCCGACGCGAAGGACGCGGCGGGCCTCCCGACCCGCGACTTCCGCCAGGAGCGCGAAGTGCTGGAGCGCGCCCGAGCCGCGGCGCTGGATCTGGGCGCCGATCCCGACCTGGCCGAGGCGGCGGTGCTGCTGCTCGTCAGGGACTCGCTCACCGTGCAGGAGCGAGCCCGCGTGGCCGCGGCGGGGGGCGGCGACGGCCGGCGCGCGCTCGTGATCGGCGGGCACGGCCGCATGGGGCTGTGGTTCAGCCGCTTCCTCGCCTCGCAGGGCTTTCGGGTGGAGGTCGCCGACCCCGCTTCTCCGCCCGCCGGCAGCGAGTGGCCCCACCGCGCGCGCTGGGAGGACGGACGGGTCGATCACGAGGTCGTGGTGGTCGCGGCTCCGCTGGCCGCGTCCGCCCGGATCCTCCGCGAGCTCGCCGGGCGCGCGCCGCCCGGGCTCGTGTTCGACATCGGCTCCCTGAAGACCCCCCTCCGGGGCGGGCTGGAGGAGCTGCGCGCGGCGGGCGTAAGGATCGCTTCCATACACCCCATGTTCGGCCCGGATACACGCCTGCTTTCGGGTCGGCACGTGATCTTCGCGGACGCGGGGGTGCCCGAGGCGACGGCCGCGGCGGGCGCCCTCTTCGACGCGACCATGGCGACGCGGGTCGAGATGGGGCTGGAGGAGCACGACCGGCTGATCGCCTACGTCCTGGGGCTGTCGCACGCGCTGAACGTCGCGTTCTTCACCGCGCTCGCGGGAAGCGGCGAGGACGCGCCGCGGCTCGCGGAGCTGTCCAGCACCACGTTCGACGCACAGCTGGACGTGGCCGCGCTGGTGGCGTGCGACAACCCGGCGCTCTATTTCGAGATCCAGCATCTGAACGAGTTCGGGATGGAGCCGTTGGACGCGCTCGCCGACGCGGTCGACCGGGTCCGCGAGGCGGTCGCGCGGGGCGACGGGGAAGCGTTTCGGCGTCTCATGGAAGCGGGTAGGAGCTACCTGAGCGCACGGGGTTCCGCTCCGGCGGCGTCCCGGTAGGGGACGGCGCCACCGGGGTCGCCGCCGCGCCATCGACCGCCGCAGAGGAGGCCAGTGTTTCCGCTTCGCGACGAAAACCCCACCGAGCTCACGCCCTTCATCACGATGGCCCTGATCGCGGCCAACGTGGCGATCTGGCTGCTCGCGCAGGGCGCAGGCATGGACGGCCAGGTCATGGAGCAGTCGGTGTGCCGGTTCGGGGCGATTCCCGGCGAGATCACCGGCGCGGGCGTGCCGGTCGGCGAGCGAGCGCCATGCGCGCCGGGGGGGCTCCGGTGGTCCACGCTGCTGACCAGCACCTTCCTGCACGGCGGCTGGGTCCACCTCATCGGCAACATGTGGTTCCTGTGGATCTTCGGGAACAACATCGAGGACTCCATGGGCCACCTGCGCTTCCTCGCGTTCTACCTCATCACCGGGGCCGTTGCGGCGGGCGCGCACGTCCTCAGCGCGCCGGCGTCCTGGGTCCCGACCGTGGGGGCGTCGGGCGCGATCAGCGCGGTGATGGGAGCCTACCTCCTGCTCTACCCCAGGGTACGCATCCAGACGCTCTTCATCCTGGTGGTCATCGTGCGGGTGTTTCCGCTTCCCGCGTGGGTGATCCTGGGTCAGTGGATCGCGATCCAGGTGCTTTCGAGCGCGTCCACACCGGCCGGGGAGGCGGGGATCGCGTTCTGGGCGCACATCGGCGGCTTCGTCGCCGGTCTCCTCCTGGTGAAGCCTTTCGAGATCGAGCGCCTCGTCGAGGCGAAGCGCGCGCACGTGGTCCTGTCGGCCGACGAGATTCCGCACCGCGGATGGTGGTGATGGTCGCGCCCGTCCGGTAGATTCCCGGCATGACGGATCCGAGCGGAATCACGCGCGTCGCGGGCGCATCCCGGCGCGGGGCGCCGGCGGCCGACCGGACCGCGTCGCCTCCGGGAGTGACAACGCGCCGCCCCGCGGCTCCGGCCCCCGACTCGTTCGAGCGCAACCCCGGGGTCCCGTTCGAGCCGGAGCGCGTGCGCGAGGTGCGCGTCAACCGGAGCGCCGTCGAGCGGCGTTCGGCGACCCTGACCACGCGCCGGAGCATCAAGAAGGACTGGCAGGCCGCCTGGCTCCTGCGCGCGGTCAGCCTGATGGACCTGACCACCCTCGCGGGCGACGACACCGAGGGCCGCGTGCGCCGCCTGTGCGCGAAGGCTCGCCAGCCCGTGCGCGCCGACATCCTCGAAGCGCTCGGGGCGCAGGATCTCGGACTCACGACGGCGGCGGTGTGCGTCTACCACGTGTTCGTGGACACCGCCGTGCACGCCCTGCGCGGCACCGGCATCCCCGTGGCGGCGGTCTCGACCGGCTTCCCGGCCGGCCTGTCTCCGCTGGAGCAGCGGCTGCAGGAGATCCGCGCCTCGCTGGACGCGGGCGCTCGCGAGATCGACGTCGTGATCACGCGGGCGCACGTCCTCACCGGGCGCTGGGAGGCGCTCTACGAAGAGGTCCGGCGGTTCCGCGAGACGTGCGGGGGCGCTCACCTCAAGACCATCCTCGCGACGGGCGAGCTGGGCACCCTCCGAAACGTGGCCCGCGCCAGCCACGTGTGCATGATGGCCGGCGCGGACTTCATCAAGACGTCCACGGGCAAGGAAAGCGTGAACGCCACGCTGCCGGTCGGCCTGGTCATGACGCGCGCGATCCGCGACTACCGCGAGCGCACGGGCTACCTGGTCGGCTTCAAGCCCGCGGGCGGCATCCGCACGGCACGCGAGGCGCTCGACTGGTTGATCCTCATCAAGGAGGAACTCGGCGACCGGTGGTTGCGACCCGACCTGTTCCGGTTCGGGGCGAGCTCGCTGCTGGCCGACATCGAACGACAGCTCGAGCACCACGTCACGGGCCGCTACTCCGCCTCCTACCGGCACCCGGTCGCCTGATGAGCACGCGCGTGGCCGAGGTATTCGAGACCATGGAGTACGGACCCGCGCCGGAGAGCCGGGCACCCGTCGACGCGTGGCTCCAGGCGCGCTCGGGGCGCTTCGGCCACCTGATCGACGCGTCCTACCGGCCGCCGGCGGGCGGCGAGTATCTGGAGGTGATGAACCCCGCCAGCGGCACCCTGCTCGCGCACGTGGCCCAGGGCGACGAGGCGGATGTAGCGGCCGCGGTGGAGGCCGCGAGACGCGCGCAGCCGGGCTGGGCCGCGCTCGGGGGGCACGCACGCGCGCGGCACCTGTACGCCATCGCGCGCCGCATCCAGAAGCAGGCGCGCTTCTTCTCGGTGCTGGAGTCCCTCGACAACGGCAAGCCGATCCGCGAGGCGCGCGACATCGACATCCCTCTGGTGGCGCGCCACTTCTACCATCACGCCGGGTGGGCGCAGCTCATGGATAGCGAGCTCCCCGACGCCGAGCCGCTCGGCGTCGTCGGCCAGATCATCCCCTGGAACTTCCCGCTGCTCATGCTGGCGTGGAAGATCGCGCCGGCGATCGCGATGGGGAACGCGGTGGTCCTGAAGCCGGCCGAGTACACCCCGCTGACCGCGCTCTATTTCGCCGAGCTGTGCGCCGAAGCGGGGCTGCCTCCGGGGGTCGTCAACATCGTCACCGGCGACGGCCGCACGGGGGCCGCGCTGGTAGAGCACCCCGACGTCGACAAGATCGCCTTCACCGGGTCCACCGAGGTGGGCCGCATCATCCGGCGCGCGCTCGCCGGGACCGGCAAGAGGCTCTCGCTCGAGCTGGGCGGGAAGTCGCCGTTCGTGGTGTTCGACGACGCCGACCTCGACAGCGTGGTCGAGGGGGTCGTGGACGCGATCTGGTTCAACCAGGGCCAGGTGTGCTGCGCGGGCAGCCGGATCCTCGCCCACGAGGGCATCGCCGACCGTCTCGTCGGCAAGCTGCGGGCGCGCATGGAGAAGCTTCGCGTCGGCGACCCGCTCGACAAGGGCGTGGACATCGGCGCGATCGTCGCCCCCGTGCAACTCGAGCGCATCCGCTCGCTCGTAGAGACGGGGGAGGCCGAGGGAGCGACCCTCTGGCAACCGTCCTGGAGTTGCCCGACGGAAGGCTGGTTCTACCCGCCGACCCTCCTGACCGACGTGGCGCCCGCGGCGACGGTCGCGCAGGTGGAGATCTTCGGTCCGGTCGTGGTACTGATGACGTTCCGCACCCCCGACGAGGCGGTCGAGCTCGCCAACAACACGCGCTACGGCCTGGCCGCGAGCGTGTGGACCGAGAGCGTGAACCTGGCGCTCGACATCGCCCCCCGGATCAAGGCGGGCACGGTCTGGGTGAACTGCACCAACGTGTTCGACGCCGCCTCGGAGTTCGGCGGATACCGGGAGAGCGGGTTCGGCCGCGAGGGCGGCCGCGAGGGCCTGTGGGAGTACGTGCGCTCGATCCACGAGCCCAGGGGCGAGCCCGCGCGCGCCGGGACCCGGGATGGCGCGAGCGACGCGGCGGGCGACGGCGCGAAGCCGGACGAGGCAGCCGCACGGACCGGCTCCGCGTTCGATGGCGGCCCCGCGGGGCGGGCGGAAGCCGGCCCGCCCCCCATCGACCGCACCGCCAAGCTCTACATCGGAGGCAAGCAGGCGCGCCCGGACCAGGGCTACAGCTTCGACGTGCGCGCGCCGGACGGGACCGTCGTGGGGCAGGCCTCGCTCGGCAACCGGAAGGACCTCCGCAACGCCGTCGAAGCCGCCCACCGGGCCGTGGACTGGGGCCGGGGCATCGCGCACACGCGCGCCCAGGTGCTGTACTACCTCGCCGAGAATCTGCAGGCGCGCGCCGACGAGTTCGCACGGCGCCTGCAGCGGCTGGGCGCCACGGAGGCCGAGGCCGCTCGCGAAGTGGACGCGTCCGTGCGCCGCATCTTCACGTACGCGGCCTGGGCCGACAAGTGGGATGGCGCGGTGCACCACACGCCCTTCCGCAACGTCACCATCGCGATGCCCGAGCCGATAGGCGTGTTCGGTGTGGTGTGCCCGGAGGAAGCCCCACTGCTCGGCTTCGTGTCCACCGCGATTCCGCCCCTGGCGGTAGGCAACTCGGTGGTCGCCGTACCTTCCGAGCGCGCGCCGCTCGCGGCCACCGACCTCTACCAGGTTCTGGAGACCTCCGACGTGCCCGCGGGCGCGCTGAACATCGTCACCGGTCCGCACGCCGAGCTGGCCCCGGTGCTCGCCGACCACGACGACGTCGACGCCCTCTGGTACTTCGGCTCGGCGCGCGGGTCGGCGGAGGTCGAGGAGAAGTCCGCGGCGAACATGAAGCGCACCTGGGTGAGCCACGGGGCGCGCCGGGACTGGTACGACGCCAAGGTCGCCGAAGGCCCGTCCTTCCTTCGACGGGCGACCGAACTCAAGAACATCTGGGTGCCCTACGGCGAATGAGCCGCGCCGGCACGCCGCCGTTTGCGGCCCCGTGACGCTCGCGACCGGAGGCGCGTGAGAACGACGCTGTGGCTGATGCCCACGTTGGGCGTGGCGTTGACGGTGGGCGCCGTCCTCGCCGGACCGGCGGGCGCCGTCGAGCCCGGGGAGACGGACGCTCCGGTCGAGGGCCTCACCGGCGGGCTCGGTGGGACCCCGGACGCCCCGGCCGGACTCGCGCAGGACTCGGCCCCCGGGACCGAGCGCGCCCCGGGCGTGGCGGGCGCGCGGCAGGGGCTCGCGACCACCCCGCTCCAGCGGCTCCAGTCCGTGCTCGGCCTCGCGATCCTGCTCCTCATCGCGTGGGCGCTGTCCCTGAACCGGGAACGCTTTCCGTGGCGGGTCGTGGCCTGGGGCCTGTCGCTGCAGCTCGTCTTCGCCCTCTTCATCCTCCGGACCCCGGCCGGCGAGAGCATCTTCGCCTACCTGAACGATGTCGTCGTCGCGCTGCTGGGGTTCACCGAGGACGGCGCGCGCTTCCTGTTCGGCAACCTGGTCCTGAACAACATCCCCGTGGCGGTCGGCGAGCCCGGCAACGTCCCGCCCAGCGGGGACCCGGGACTGGTCGCGAACGCGGGGGCGTTCTTCGCCTTCAACGTGCTGCCGACGATCATCTTCTTCTCTTCGCTGATGGCGGTGCTCTACCACATGGGGGTGATGCAGGCGGTCGTGAAGGGCGTGGCGTGGGTGATGATGCGGACGATGCGCACGTCGGGCGCCGAAACGCTGTCCGCGGCCGGCAACATCTTCGTCGGCCAGACGGAGGCGCCGCTGCTGATCAAGCCGTTCGTCGAGAAGATGACGATGTCGGAGCTGAACGCCGTCATGACCGGCGGCTTTGCGACGGTGGCGGGCGGCGTGCTCGCGGCCTACGTGGGCATGCTCGTGGCTTTCTTCCCCGACATCGCCGGCCACCTCATCGCGGCCAGCGTGATGTCGGCGCCCGCGGCGCTGGTGGTGGCCAAGGTCATGGTCCCCGAGGACGGGGTTCCGGAGACCAGGGAGTCGCTGAGCGTGCACGTGGAGACGATCGACGCGAACGTCATCGACGCCGCCGCGCGCGGCGCGGGCGACGGGCTGCGGCTGGCCGCCAACGTGGGCGCGATGCTGCTCGCCTTCGTGGCGCTCGTGTACCTGCTGAACGCGCTCCTCGGGTGGGGCGCGGGGCTGCTGGGGATCACCGGGTTGCTGCAGAACTCAGGCGCCCTCGAGGCCGACGCCCCGCTCACGCTGCAGGCGCTTCTGGGCTGGATCTTCGCGCCGCTCGCGTGGGTCATGGGCGTGCCCTGGGACGACGCCGTGCAGGTCGGGTCGCTGATGGGCATCAAGACCGTCCTGAACGAGTTCTTCGCGTTCCTGGACCTGTCGGTGCTCCTGACGACCGGCGCCGACCTTTCGCCGCGCTCGGTCGTGATCGCCACCTACGCGCTCGCCGGCTTCGCCAACTTCAGCTCGATCGCGATCCAGATCGGCGGCATCGGCGGCATCGCGCCGTCGCGCAAGAGCGACCTGGCGATCCTGGGGATGCGCGCGATGATCGGGGGCACGATCGCGGCGTTCATGACCGCCACCGTCGCGGGCATGGTGCTGTGAGAGAGTCGGCGCGGGAAGCCGCGGTCGCCGCGGCCGTGGAGTTCCTGTCGGCGCGCGTGAGCGCGCGCCCCAGGGTCCTCGTCATCCTGGGTTCGGGGCTGGGCGGACTCGCGGACGCGGTCGAGACCGCCGCCTCGGTGCCATACGCGGACATACCCGGCTACGCGACGCCGAGCGTGGACGGGCACGCGGGCCGGCTGCTGGTGGGCGCGATCGAAGGGGTGGATGCGCTGGTCATGGCCGGCCGATACCACCTGTACGAGGGCCACGAGCCGGATACGATCGCGCATCCCGTGCGTGTCGCCAGGGCGCTGGGTGCCGACACGCTGTTCGTGACCAACGCCGCCGGGGGCATAGCCCCGGAACTACCGCCGGGCCGCCTGATGCTCATCGAGGACCACATCAACCTCATGGGGGCGAGTCCGCTGCACGGGCCCGTGTTCGGCGATGAGGAGCGGTTTCCCGACATGACCCGCGCCTACGATCCCGAGCTGGGCGAACTCTTCGCCGCGCGCGCCGCGGACGAGGGAGTGACCGTGGACCGGGGCGTGTATTGCGCCGTGCCCGGCCCTAGTTTCGAGACGCCGGCCGAGGTGCGCATGCTCGCCCGCATGGGGGCCGACGCGGTGGGCATGAGCACGGTCCCGGAGGTCCTCGCGGCGCGCTCGGCCGGCATGCGCGTGATCGGGCTGTCGCTGATCACCAACCGCGCCGCCGGCCTGTCGGACGCCCCGCTCGGCCACGCCGAGGTGCGCGCCGCGGGTCTGGCGGCCGCGGACAGGCTGGAAGGGGTCACACGCGCGTTTCTGCGCGCGCTGGGACGGAACTAACCGGGGGGTCGCGGCATGGGGATGGGAATCCGAGCGGTGCGCTGGCGCCGGGTCGCGCGCGCCTGCGGGCGGGCCGCGTTCATCGCGACGTTGGCTTTGTCGGGGGCGAGTTGCGCGCGTGACGACGCCTCGCGCGCCGACGCGCAGGAAATCGTGGGCGGGACCGCGGTCGTCGCCGGGCCGGTCGACCTGGGTGGACTGAACCCGCTCGTGGCCGTGGAGGCCACCACCCAGGAATTCGTCCGGGACGCCCTGTTCCTGCCGCTCCTGAGGATGGGCCCGGACATGACGCCTGGGCCGGCGCTCGCCGAGAGCTGGGACGTGGACGGCGACACGATCATCACGTTTCGCCTTCGCGAGGACGTGCGCTGGCACGACGGCACGCCGACCACCGCTGAGGACGTCGCCTTCACCTTCCGGGCCATCAAGGACCCATCGACGACCTTCTCCGACCCGGTCCGCTTCGCGGCCTGGGACAGCGTCCAGGTGATCGACACGCACGTGGTCCGGTTCCACGTGCGTCCGCACCCCGACCCGCTCTTCGGCTGGACGATGACGGCCGTGGCGCCGGCTCACCTGCTGTCCGGCGTGGCGCCGGCGGCGATGGCGCAGGCGCCGTTCAACCAGCGCCCCATAGGCAACGGACCCTTCCGCTTCGCGTCCCGGCGCGCGAACGACCGGGTGGTGTTCGAGGCGAACCGCGAATTTCCCGAGTCGCTGGGCGGCAGGCCCAACCTCGACCGGCTGGTCTATCGCGTGATCCCGGAGTCCGCGGCGCGCGTCGCGGAGCTGGTATCGGGCGGCATCGACCTCGCCTACGCCTACCCGATCAGCGACCTGGGGGAGCTCGGGGGCGGCATGCGCGCGGTCGAGACCGACGCGCGTCAGATGTCCTTCGTGGCGTGGAACGCGCGCCGGCCGCCGCTGGACGACGCCCGCGTGCGCGAGGCGCTCTCGCTCGCCATCGATCGCGAGGAGATCGTGACGCTGTTGCGGGACGGCCACGGCAGCGCCGCCGTGACCCCGATTCCTCCCAGCCACTGGGCGTTCCACCCGGACCTGGCCCCGCTGCCCTTCGATACCGCCCGGGCGCGCGAGCTCCTGGACTCGGCGGGGCTGTCGGATCGCGACGGCGACGGCGTCCTCGAGAGGCCGGACGGCACGCCCTTGCGCCTGGAGCTCAAGTTCCCGGGCCAGGACCCCAACTTCCGCTCGGCCGCCGAATTGATCCGCTCGGATCTGGAAGCGGTGGGCGTGGACCTGCGGCCCATGGGCCTGGAAGGAGGGACCCTGATCGCCGACGTCACGGGCGCCGAGCGGCGGTTCGACGCGGTGATGTTGTCGCTGGAAGTCGACATGCGGCCGAACCTGAGGGACTTCTTCCACTCGGAAGGGAGCTCGGGTCCGTTCCACCTGTCGGGGTATTCGAACCCGGAGCTGGACGCCGCCATCGACTCGCTGGCCACGGAGGTGGACCGTGAACGCGAGCGCGGACACTGGCTGCGCGCGCAGGAGCTCCTCGCGCGCGACCAGCCGTGGACCTTCCTCTACTACTTTCCCAATCTCGCGGGCGTGAGCGGACGGCTGCGCGATGTGGAGATGGACGTCCGCGGGCGGCTCGTGAACGTGGCGGACTGGTGGGTGGAGGGCGCCACCCGGGGCTCGGCGAGCGAGGCGAGCGCGGGTTCGGACACGCTTGCGCCGGCACGCTAGCGTACCGGGGCTATTCGGTTCGCCGGCCCGGAACCAGGTGGTTGAGCGGCCCGTAACCCGCGCCGAGACCGGGCGCAGAGGCGATCGCCCTGGCCACGAAGTCCAGCGCGTCCTCGGTCGCCTCCTCGACGGTCCGGCCGTGGGCCAGGCCGGCGGTGATCGCGGCCGAGAGCGTGCATCCGGTTCCGTGCGTGTCGTCGGTCTCGACGCGCACCCGCCGGAAGACCCGGGGCCGGGGCCCGCCGGCGAGCACGTCGACCACCTCGGCGCCGGCGGCGTGCCCGCCCTTCACGAGCGCCGCGCCGGCTCCCATCTCGACGAGGCGCTCTGCCGCCCGCACCATGTCCGCTTCCCCTCGGATGGACCTCCCGGTGAGGATCGCCGCCTCCGGCAGGTTCGGCGTGACCACCGCGCACAGCGGCAGCAGGCGCCGGGCGAGAACGTCCTCCGCGTCGGGGTCGAGCAGCCGGTCGCCGCTGGTGGCCACCATGACGGGGTCCAGCACGTAGTTCGGCAGCGGCATGCGCACCATCGCCTCGGCCAGCATGTCGGCGATCTCGGCCGTCGCCAGCATCCCGGTCTTCACGCCCGCCGGCGGCAGATCCTCGACGACAGCCTCGAGCTGCTGGCGGATGTTTTCGATGGGCACGACGTGGACCGCGCGCACGCTCAGCGTGTTCTGCGCGGTGACCGCTGTAATCACGGAGGTCCCGAACGCGCCGAACGCCTGGAACGTCTTAAGGTCCGCCTGGATGCCCGCGCCGCCGCCGCTGTCGCTTCCGGCGATGGTCAGGGCCACCGGAGGCGGCGCCGGCCCCGCCGTCGGGGGGGCGCCGGCGGGGCGGTCGCGCAGCGCCGTTCTTGCCACGGCTACTGGCGGTTCTCGCTCCGGAATTCCGGGGGCGGCGCGGGCATGGAGCGTAGCCGCGACTGCATGCGCGTGAAGTTGGCGGAGTTCATCGCCAAACCTTCCAGCGATCCCGCGGGCTGCTGGTCGATGCGCGCTTCGACCGCCGCGATGCGGTCCTCTGTGAGCGGGTGCGTGGAGAACCACTGCTCCACCGAGCTGGGGGCGCGCTCGCGCTCCGCGATCAGCTCGTTGAAGAAGGTCGCGAGACCGCGCGGGTGGATGCCGCCGTCGATGAGCAGCGGTATCGCGAGCGCGTCCGCCTCGTTCTCGGCCTCGCGGCTGTTGCTGGCGAAGTACAGCCCCGCCCCCACCTGGACCGCGGCCGCCGTGGCTCCTTGCGGGGGTCCGAGCAGGATGCTCCCCAGCGCGAGACCCAGCTGCGCCCGCTGCATCGACTCCATCTGCTCCACGCCGTGACGGAGCTCGACGTGCGCGATTTCGTGCGCCAGCACGCCGGCCAGCTCCGACAGGTTGTCCGTGCGTTCGATCAGGCCGCGGTTGATGTACACGTACCCTCCCGGAACGGCGAACGCGTTGATGACGTCCGTGTTCACGACGTAGAACGTGTAGTCGAGCTGACGGCCGCCCTGCTGCGCGAGCCGGTCTCCGA
>DATKCH010000113.1:0-43884 GCA_035513295.1 Longimicrobiales bacterium | reverse complement strand
AGGCCGCCGCCGAGCTGGAACCGACGTGCGCCATGTGCCAGTGGGGCATCGCGTTCGCGCTGGGTCCCAACATCAACGGCGGCATGGACCACGAGAGCGGTCTGGCCGCGCACGCCGCCATCACCCGCGCGCTGACGCTGGCGGGCTCGGCGTCGGACCTGGAGCGTGGATTGATCGAGGCGCTCGCGGAGCGGTACGCGTCGGACCCGGAGCACGAGCGCGCAGGACTGAACGAGGAGTACGCGGCCGCGATGGGGGATGTGGCAGCGCGGTTCGGGGACGACGCGAACGTCGCCGTGCTGGCCGCCGACGCGTTGATGAACCTCACGCCCTGGGATTACTGGCTGGACGGCGCGACGCTGCGGCCGCACGCGACGCACGCGGAAGCGCTTCTCGAGCGCGCGATGGCGCTCGCCCCGGACAACGCGGGCGCGTGCCACATGTTCGTGCACCTGATGGAGGAGCGGCAGCCCGACCGCGCCGTGGGCTGCGCCGAGAAGCTGCCGTCCCTGATGCCCGGGGTCGGGCACATCGTGCACATGCCCGGACACATCTACATCCGGGTCGGGCGCTACGTCGACGCGATGCAGGCGAACGTCCACGCGGTGCACGCCGATGAGATGGTGCTGGCCGACCAGTCTCCGGACGGGGCGTACGCGCTCGCCTACTACCCGCACAACTACCACTTCATGTGGTTCGCGGCCAACATGGCGGGAGCGGCGGAACGGTCCCTCCACGCGGCGCGGCAGACCGCCGCGAAGGTGGACCGCGAACTCATGCGGACGCCCGGAATGGAGGCCCTGCAGCACTATCTCGTGACGCCGCTGTACGCGCTCGTGCGATTCGGCCGCTGGCGGGAAATCCTCGCCGAGCCGGCCCCGCCATCGGACCTCACCTATCCGACGGCCGTGTCGCATTACGCCCGGGCGCTCGCCTTCACCGCGCTGGAGGACCTGCCCGCCGCGGATGCGCAGCTGACGCGATTGCGCGAGCTGGCGCGCGACCCGGCGCTGGAAGGTCAGCTCATCTGGGACCTGAATCCCATGAGCACCTTGTTGGCGATCGCCGCCGACGTGGTGAGCGGTGAGATGGCCGCCCGGAAGGGCGAATTCGACGCGGCCTTGGAGCACCTCGAGCGCGCCCTGGCGGCGGAGGCGACGCTGGTATACGACGAGCCCCCGACGTGGCACCTGCCCGTGCGCCACAACCTGGGGGCGGTCCTGCTGGAGGCGGGCCGCGCCGCCGAGGCCGAGGCCGTGTACCGAGCGGACCTGGAGATCTTCCGCGAGAACGGCTGGGCCCTCGCGGGGCTGAGCGAGGCGCTCCGCGCCCAGGGCAGGACGCAGGAGGCCGGTGCGGTCGACGGCCGGCTGCGCGCCGCGTGGCGCGCAGCGGACACGCGCCCCGACGGGTCGCGGTTCGCCCGCTGAATCCACGGCGCGCGCACGCGAGCCGCGCATTCCGTCCTCCACCTCCAGTTTCCGTCATGCCCGCCCCGGCCGCTGGCGGCGGCCGGGGCGGCGCGCGTCGGAGCGGACCGCCGCCGGGCGGAAACCGATACCTCACGCCATTGTCCGGGCGACGCCGGCCGCGCGTCTCAACGACGCCCGCGGGATCGCCGGCCCCGCCTCACCCCTCCCCGGCCGCCTCGCCGTCCTCCGGCACCGGCGCCGCGAAACCGATCAGCGATCCGCACGGCGCCCGCACGAAGATCTCGTCCATGCCGTAGAACGTCGTGCGCCGCGGCACAACGACCTCGACGTCCCCGAGCGCCGACAGCACGGGCTCGAGCTCGGCCACCTTCACGAACAGCGTCGTGGTTGCGTCCGCGAGCTCGGCGGCGAGGCCGCCGTGTCCGGGTGCCTCCGCGCCGAGGTCGGCCTCGACGCTCGCGCGGGATTGGTACATGACCATCGCGCCGTCCTTCTGCAGCATGGCGAACCCGACGGCGTCTTCGTGCGGCACCGTCGCCACCGTCTCGAAGTCCAGCCGCTCCGTCCAGAAGGGCAGGCAGGGTTCCACCGCGTCCACCACGATGATGGGGGTGATGCTGATCACGTTTTCATCTCCTCGGGTTCGCCGCCGGGACTCGTCCGGGCTACGCCTGAACGTAGGCGGGCGATCCGCGGGTGTCTTGCAAAAACGCGACGTGCGCGCCGCGCCCCGCGCGCCGCGCGCGATAGGCGCCGGGGGCTTCTCCGGCGAAAGCGCCGAAATCGCGCGTGAAGTGAGCCTGGTCGTGGTACCCCGCGGAAAACGCGACCGCGCTGAGGGAGGTCTCCGGGCTGGCCAGCATGCGAGCCAGGGCGGCCTGGAATCGGATCACCCGGGCCGCCGCCTTCGGCGGGATCCCGACGGCGTGCAGGAAACGGCGCTCGAACTGGCGGCGGCCGAGGCCCACCGCTGCCGCGAGCTCTCCGATGCGCACCGCCCCCGCCCGCCCGGCGAGAATGCCGGTAGCCGCGAGCACCGCCGCATCGCCGCCGGGTGATGGTCGCGGCACCTCCACGAGCAGCATCCGGTCGAGGGCGGCGATCCGGTCGAGGGCGGCGATCCGGTCGAGTGAGGCGGACGTCGCCCGCAGTCTCTCGAGGAGCGGGCCGGCCGCGGGTCCCAGGGCCTCCCCGAGCGGCACGATCGAATCGGTCAGCTCGGCCGCCGCGAGGTCGACGACCGCGGTGATTGCGCCGGGCCGGAACCGGATGCCCAGCAGATCCATCGACCCCGCCCGCCGGACGCGCAGCGGGCGCGTCATGGTCCCGACCAGATGGGCGGTGCCGGCCGCGACGTCGAACAGGAAATCCATGCAGGCGTCGGGAAGGACCGCCTCGATCGAGGCGGGGCGAGCCGGCAGGATCCCGCGATAGCTCCAGTAGCACTGCACGCGGTCGCGAAGCCGGGGATGCGGCCGGTGCTCCGCGTATCGGGCGGGCCGACGGATGGGCTCGCCCTCTACGCCGCGGTCGCCCCGCCGGTCCTCGGCCACGCTCGCTAGCGGGTGTCCGGCGGCGGCGCCGGATTCACCTGATCAACCAGGCGCGATCGGCACGAAGTACGTGCGGTCGTCCCAGCTCAGCGTCAGCCGGCCGCCGGCCGCGTCGCCCTCGACGCCGATCGTGAAGCGCTCGTACGCCTCCGGAGCCGCCTCCATCTCCATCGGCACGCGCGCGAAGTCCTGCGCCTCGTCGTACGCGGTCCCCCACTGGCCGGTCTGCGAGTTGATGATCAACTCGGCGCCGTCCTCGGTGAAGAGCGTCCAGAGCGTGTATTCACCCGCGGGAACCGCGGTATCGCCGACGCGGATGTCGGCCGTCGTCCGGAACGCCGTCGCGGCGTTCGCGCCCGTGCGCCAGGTTTCGCCGAACGGCACCAGGCCGCCCCAGATCGCGCGTCCCCGCATGGCCGGCTGTGAGTAGGCCACCTCCAGTTCGCTGCCGGCGACCGAGGCGCGCGCCGTATCCGCCGGAGACGGCACGCCGATGCCCGTTCCGGCCGCGTCCCGCGCCGCGTAGTCGCCGGCGAGCGATTCCACGTCCAGTGACCCGGCCGCGGGGCCCGTCTCGGTCCGCATCGTAGACTCCCGGCCGCTGATCTGCTGGATCTTGCCGTCCTCCGAACGGGTGATCAGGAGCGGGCTGCCGAAGTAGATGATCGCCACGGTGTCGGCTCCCCTGGCCACCAGCCCCGAGGGGATGGATCTGCCCGACGCGGCGTCGACGAAGCTCAGCGGCGCTTCCGCGGCCCCCGCGGCGAGGCGACCGGTCGCCAGCTCCATGAAGCTCGGGGGCGCCGGTACGCGCGGCGGAATCGGCAGCGCGCCCGCGGGAAGCTCGACGGTCGCGCGCGTGGTGTCGGAGCCGGAGATCGCCAGGATGTCGGCGCTGTCGCCGCGGGCGACGTACTCGTAGGACCGGTTCGGCCGGGCGCCGGCGTTCGCCTCCGGCACGGAGACCGTACCGGCGAGGCGCGTGACGCCGCCTTCGCCGTCCAGGTCCGCCTCATAGGTATGGACCTCGGTGACCGGCGCCCGCACGACGAGCGTGCCTTCCAGGCGTTCGGCGTCCGCGGAGAAGCGCTCGATCGCCATCGTGTCGGTGCCCAGGAGCTCCACGTAGGTGCGCGCCGCTCCGTCCTCGGCGGGGGACTCGGACTCCGAAGCGGGGTCGCACGCGGTCACGAGGAACGCGGCGAGGATCGAGAAGACGGTGTGGGTCGAACGCATAAGGGGCTCAGCCTCCGTGTCGGGGTGCGTGGCGACGGTACGCGAGCCGGAGCGGCCAGGCAAGCGCCGACGCGCTGAACGCCAGGGCGTTCCGGCTGCCGGCGCGATGTTTCCGGGTCGTGCCGCCGCGCGCCGGCCGCGGCCGGTTCCGCGGTCCCGGCCCCCGAGACCCTAACGCACGACGAGCGGGGGCGCCGCGGATGCGCTCGCGGGAGCGTCCCCGAGCATCCGCGTCGGGTCCGCGAGCGAGGCGCTCGCCTCCCGCAACTGACCGAGGACGGCGGGGTGCGCGGTCCCCCCGGCCGCGGACCGGCGCGCGAGCGACGCCCGGGGATCGAGGAGCGCCCGGAGGCCGAGTCCCGCGGCCCTGGCGTCGATCGACGCCAGGGCGTCGTCGTCGAGCTCCGAAAAACCGACGCCGCGGTCCTCCGCCAGGCGCACGAGCGAACCGACGATCTCGTGCGCCTCCCGGAACGGCACGCCGCGCTCGACGAGGGCGTCGGCGATGTCCGTGGCCAGCATCGCGGTGTCGAGCGCCGACAGGCAGCGACCTTCGTCGAGTGTCAGCGTGTCCACGGTTCCCGTGACGGCCGGCAGCACGTCCTCGATCGAGTCGAAGGCGCCGAAAAGCGCCTCCTTGTCCTCCTGCAGGTCCTTGTTGTAGCCGCTGGGCAGCCCCTTGAGCACGGCCAGCAGGCCCGCCAGATACCCGATGCCTCGGCCGGCCCGTCCGCGGGCCAGCTCCAGGGCGTCCGGGTTGCGTTTCTGCGGCATCAGCGACGAGCCGGTTGTGAACCGCTCCGACAGCCGCGCGAAGCCGAACTCCGCCGAGGCGAAGGCGATCAGGTCCTCCGCCAGCCGGGACAGGTGTACCCCGAGCAGGGCCGTGACGAACAGCAGTTCGGCGGCCCAGTCCCGGTCGCCGACCGCGTCCATGCTGTTGGGCGACAGGGACCGGAATCCCAGCGTCTCCTTGAGGAGCACGCGGTCCACGGGGAAGCCGCTGCCGGCGACGGCGCCGGACCCGAGCGGCAGCACGGCCACGCGCTCGCAGGCGTCGGCCAGGCGCTGGCGATCCCGCGCGAGAGGCCAGAAGTGCGCCAGGAACCAGTGCGCCGCGGACACCGGCTGCGCCCGCTGCAGGTGCGTGTACGCCGGCATGAGCACGTCGATCGAGGCTTCCGCCTGGCGCACGAGGGCGGCCTGCAGTTCCGCGATGCGCCGATCCAGCTTGCCCGCCGCCCGGAGCGCCCAGAGCCGCGTGTCCGTGGCGACGAGATCGTTCCGCGACCTGCCGGTGTGCAGCTTGCCGGCCAGCGGTCCGACCTCCTCACCCAGCAGGCGCTCCACCAGCGTGTGGATGTCTTCGTCGGGAGCCGTGGCCCAGTCCGACTCCGACCACGACGCGAGCCGCGAGCCGACGGCCGCGAGCCCCTCGCGCAGGCGCCGGGCCTCGAGATCCGAGAGCACGCCGGCGCCGACGAGCGCCGCGACCCACGCGGCGCCGCACCGCAGGTCCTCGCGCCACAGCCTCCGGTCGACCGGCAGGGAGCGGTTGAGGCGGTCGAGCTCGGGGGCCGGACCGCTCGCGAATCGTCCGCCCCACATGCGGTGCTCCCCCGGGACGGGGCTCGAGGACGACGCGCCGCCGGGCCCGGTCATCGCGCGCCCCCCGCGGGCGCGACGAGCGTGGGCCCGTGTCCGTTCGCCGAATGCCGGGTTTCCTCGCGCGCGGCGTCCCCTGGGGCGCCGTCCGGGTTTTCCCGGGCCAGTCGCTGGAGCGCCGCGACACGAAGCGGAAGGCCGAACAGGCGGATGAACCCGCCCGCGTCGGCCTGGTCGTAGACGTCGTCCTCGCCGAACGTGACGAAGCGCTCGTCGTAGGCCGAGTGCGGCGAGGAACGGCCGATCACCGCGCACGAGCCCCTGTGGAGACGCAGCCTTACGGTTCCGGTCACCGCGCGCTGCGTCCGGTCGACGAGCGCATCCAGCGCTTCCCTCTCCAGGCTCCACCAGCGGCCTTCGTACACGAGCGACGCGTAGCGGCCGGCGAGCTGGTCCTTGAGCTCGAGGGTGCGCCGGTCCAGGACGAGCTGCTCGAGGTCCGAGTGCGCCGCGTGGAGGAGGGTGCCCCCGGGGGTCTCGTAGATTCCCCGGGACTTCATCCCGACGAGCCGGTCTTCGACGATGTCGATGCGTCCGACGCCGTGCAGCCCGGCGATCTCGTTGAGCCGCTCCAGCAGCGCGACGGGGGGCAGCCGATCGCCGTCCACGGCGACCGGCAGTCCGGATTCGAACTCGACCGCGACATCGCGCGCCGAGGCCGGCGCCGCCTCGGGTGGGCGGGTCATCAGGAACACGTCCTCGGTGGGGCTCCAGTCCGGATCCTCCAGCGGACCGCCCTCGTGCGAGACGTGCCACAGGTTGCGGTCGCGCGAGTAGATCTTCTCGCGCGTGGCGGTCACCGGGATCCCGCGGCTCGCGGCGTACGCCAGTGCGTCCTCCCGGGAGCGGATGTCCCACTCGCGCCAGGGGGCGATGACACCGAGGTCAGGCGCCAGCGCCGCGTACGTCAACTCGAACCGTACCTGGTCGTTGCCCTTGCCCGTGCATCCGTGCGCCAGCCAGCCGGCTCCCAGCCGGCGAGCGAGCTCGACCTGGCGGCGCGCGATGATCGGGCGCGCCATCGAGGTTCCCAGCAGGTACTTGCGCCCGTAGACCGCGCCGGCGCGGAGGGTGGGCCAGACGTAACCCGTGAGAAACTCCTCGCGCAGGTCTTCGATGAAGCACGCCGCGGCGCCCGAAGCCAGGGCCTTGGCCTCGAGGCCGTCCAGCTCCTCGGACTGGCCTACGTCGGCCGCGAAGCACACGACTTCCAGTCCGTATCGCTCCTTGATCCAGGGGACGACGATGGACGTGTCGAGTCCGCCGGAGTACGCGAGGACCACCATGTTGGAACCGTTCACTGCATCTCCTCCGGGAAGTCCGGCGCAAGCGGTCTGACGACCGCGATCTCGTTGCACGCGTGGCGACGGGGGCAACCCACGCAGTCGGCTTCGATCTTCTGGGGCAGGATCGAGCGATCCACCGTCTCGTAGCCGAGGCGGTGGAAGAAGCCCGGCTCCAGCGTGAGAGCGAACACGCGCGCGAGGCCGAACGCGGTTGCCTCGCGGTGAAGCGCTTCGACCACCTTCCGGCCGACGCCGAGCCCGTGCGCCGCGTCAACGACCGCCAGCGAGCACACCTCCGCGAGGCCCGGGTCGTAGATGCGCAGCGCGCCGCACCCCAGGAGCCGTCCGTCTTCGCCCTCGGCGATGACGAACTCGCGCAGCGTCCGGTAGAGCTGGCCCGGGGTCTTGGGCAGCATCAGGCCGTGCGCCGCGTAGCCGCTGATCAGCTCGGTCATGGGCCCGACGTCCGCGAACACCGCGGGCCGTAGCGTGACCCCCGACCGTTCGATGCCGGGCGTGTTCCGCTCCGCGGGGGCGGCGGAAGCGCGCGGCGGAGCCACCGAAACGGCGATCGCGGCCCCCGCGCCGGCCCGCGGACCAGCGGTGGCCGCGCCCCCGAAGGGGCCGGTCGCGACCGGCCCCTCCACGCCGCGGACCCCGATCTGGACGACCCTCGTCACAGGACCTCCTCGAGGATCTCGACGCCTTCCCGCAGGTCGCCGATCGACACGTTCAGGGGCGGAAGCAACCGCACGACGTCAGCGCCCGCGGTGCACACCAGCAGACCGCGCGCGCGCGCCGCGTCCACCACCGTGCCGGCGGGAGACTCGAGCTGCAGACCCCAGAGCAGGCCCCGGCCGCGCGCCTCCGCGATCGCGCCGCGGCGGGCGAGC
Organism: Longimicrobiales bacterium; assembly: GCA_035513295.1. GTDB lineage: Bacteria > Gemmatimonadota > Gemmatimonadetes > Longimicrobiales > RSA9 > DATHRK01. The sequence goes on along the minus strand of DATKCH010000113.1, from coordinate 35,818 downwards.
CCCGCGAACCGCTCGCGCAGCCAGGCATCGCACTCCCCCACGTTGTCCAGGATCTCGGCCGCCCCCAGCCGCCGGCACACGGCGAGCGCCACCGACGCCACCAGCGGCCCGCCGCCGAAGGTGCTGGCGTGGTCGCCGGGCTGGATCGTATCGGCGACGTGCTCGGCGAGGACCACGGCGCCCATGGGGAGCCCGCCCGCCAGGGGCTTGGCGAGCGTCATCAGGTCGGGCGTCACCCCGCTCCACTCGTGCGCCCACAGCCGGCCGGTACGCCCGAGGCCGGTCTGCACCTCGTCGAAGATCAGCGCGGCGCCGGCGTCATCACACAGCTCCCTCAGCGTTCGCAGGAAGCCGCCTGCCATCTCCCGCACGCCCCCCTCGGCCTGGATCGGCTCGACGATCACGCCTGCGGTGCGGCCGGGTGGGATCGCCCGCCGCACCGCGGCCCGATCCGTCGGGTCCACGATCTCGACGCGCGGCACGAGCGGCGCGAACGGAGCCCGGTACGCCGGCCGGTCGGTCGCCGACAGCGCGCCGAGCGTGCGCCCGTGGAATCCTCCGGCGAACGCCACGATGCCCGTCCTGTCGGGACCGCCTGCCGATGTCGCCCACCGGCGCGCGAACTTGAGCGCCCCCTCGACCGCCTCGGCGCCGGAGTTGCAGAAGAACACGCGGTCGCCGAAGGAGCGCTCCACGAGCCAGGCGGCGAGGTCCTCCGCGGGCCGCGTCCGGAACAAGTTCGAGGTGTGGACGAGCCCGGTTTCCAGCCCCGTCCTGATCGCCTCCGATACGGTCGCGTCCCCGTGGCCCAGCGCGTTCACCGCGATGCCGCTGGTGAAGTCCAGGTACTCGCGGCCGTCGGCGTCGGTCACGCGCGCGCCGCAGCCCGAGACCAGCACGGGCTCGGGCTGGCGGTACACCCCGAGCAGCGGCGAGGCCATCGCGAGCGCGTTCACGCGAGCGCGTTCACGCGGGCGCTCCCGCGGGCGCGGCTGGCGGCGCCGGCGCGGGTGCTCCGCGGATCCGCGTGCCACCGCCGAACAGCGCGTCCAGCGCGCCGATGCGCACCTCGCCGATCCCCGCGGCCACGGCCTCACGGGCCGCCGCGAGCTTGGGGATCATGCCGCCCGCCGCGACGCCCGCCGCGACGAGGCGCTCCCCCTCGGACGGGTCCAGCGCGACGATCTCGACCCCGGCCCCGTCGCGCACGGCGGGTACGTCGCTGAGGAAGTAGAGCTTCGCCGCCCCCAGCGCCGCGGCGACCGCGACGGCGGCCACGTCCGCGTTCACGTTCAGCGCCCCGCCGTCGGGCCCCAGCGACACCGGGGCCACCACCGGGACGAAGTCCGCCGCGAGCATCGCCGCGAGCAGCGTCGGGTCCACCGCCTCCACGCGGCCCACCCGGCCGAGCGCGCCCCCCTCCGCGATCGCCGCGCGGATGGTCGGCCCGTCCTCGCCGCTGAGCCCGGCCGCGCGCACGCCCGCGCCGACGAGGGCGCGCACGATCCGCTTGTTCACCTCCCCGGACAGCACCATCGAAACGAGGCGCAGCGTGGCCTCGTCGGTGACGCGCTGGCCATCCCGGAACGTCGGCTCGTCGCCGAGCCGCCGGCCCAGCGCGCTGACCTGCGCGCCGCCGCCATGCACGATGACGACGGCCGGCGCGCCTTCGCCGGCGGCTACCGGTCCCGCATCGCGGGGCACCAGCTTCGCGACCGCGGCGGCGAGCGCGTGGGCCCCGGCCTCCGTCTCCACGAGGCGGCCGCCCACCTTGAGGACCGCGATCGACCCGCGCGCAGCCGATCCCCGGCCGGGCGCGTCGGACGCGACGTCCTGACCGGCCAGGGCATCGTCCCGTCCGGCGCCGGCACCGCCAAAGCCGAACACGTCGGTCGGGGTCACTGGAGCCCCCGGGTTTCCGGCCACCCGGCCATCAGGTTGAGGTTCTGCACCGCCTGCCCGGCGGCGCCCTTGAGCAGGTTGTCGATCACGATGAACACCTGGAGCGCGGGCGTCGCCGTGCGGGCGACGGGCGCGATTCCGATCGAGGCCCGGTTGGTCCCCACGACGTCGGCGAGCGACGGGGGCCGGTCCGCAAGCACGCGCACGAAGGGTTCGGCCTCGTAGTCGCCCTGCCAGAACGAGAGCGCCTCGGCCGCATCCAGCCGCGCCGCGAGGGGCACGTGCAGCGAGGCCAGGATGCCGCGCCGGACCGGGAGCAGGTGCGGCGTGAAGACGATCTCGGGGGCGCTCGGCCCCAGGCGAGCCGCGCCCGCGAGCATCTCGTCCAGGTGACGGTGGCCGTTGCCGGTGCCGTACGCCCGGAAGTCCTCGGCGACCTCGGCGAAGAGGAGGTGGCGGGCCGGCGAGCGTCCGGCGCCGGTCACGCCGGACGCGGCGTTCGCGACGACGACGCCCCCGATGAGGTCGCGCCGCAGCAGCGGCGCCAGCCCGAGTAGCACCGCGGTCGGGTAGCAGCCGGGGTTGGCGACCAGACGGCTCGTCCGGATCCGGTCGCGGTGGTGTTCCGTCAGCCCGTAAGCCAGAGCGGCCGTCCCGCTGTCCGGGACGGCCGCCGTCGCGCTACGTGCGGGGGCATGGGTGCCGCCCCCGTCCGCGACGGCGCGCCAGCGGGCGCGGTCGGGTCGCGCCTCCGCCTCCGTCAGGAGCGCCGGCAGGCGGAGGTCGGCCGACAGGTCGACCACGAGCGCGTCGCCGGTGCGCGCTATCCACTCGTCGGCGAGGCCGTGCGGTAGGCACGACAGGATGGCGTCGCAGGACGCCGGATCGGCATCAGCGAGGCGCACGAGCGGGATATCCGGCGCGTCCCACACCGCCGCCACCGCGAGCGAGCCCCCGGCCTCGCTCTCCGAGGTCGCAAGCGCCAGGCGCACGGACGGGTGGGCCGCGAGGACGCGCACCACCTCGCGGCCCGTGTAGCCCGTTGCCCCGAGCACACCCACCGTGAGCGGATCCGCGGAGCTCCCGCGCCCCGCCGGAGACTGACTATGCATCGTTGTGCATAATCAAACATCCGGCCGCGGATGTCAATGCCGTCGGTGATCGACGGCTCGTGCCGGTCCGCCCCGCACCCGGCTCAACAGGCCGCCGGCCGCGGCGCCCGCGCCGCGCCGCGCACGCAGGCCCAGGGCTTCGAGCCGGGCGCGGGTCCGCAGAAGCCTTTCGCGCGGAAGCCCGATGTCCTCGCCCGCGGTGGCGTCATCGAGCGCGAGCAGCGCGTCGCGGAAGCGCGCGTGGAAGTGGCTGCGCGCGGGCTCGCGCAGGGGCCGCAGCCGCTCGTGGTCGGGGGGCCGGGGACCCTTCCTCGGCGACGGGCCGATGGTCGGGTTGAGGTTGATCTCCCACACCTGCACCCGTCCGTCGCCGAGGGCGTAGTCGATCCGCCCGTACTCGACGCCGGCCAGGTCGAACAGCTCGCGCAGCCGATCCTCGTGCGGGTTGTCCATCACGTAGCGGCGCTCCTCCTCGATCAGCGCGGGATCGGCGGCGCTGTCGCCGTGCTTGACGACCCAGTGCCCGCTCGCGCCGAGGCTCCGCGCGAGGATCTCCGGGCCCACCCGGAACGCCGCGTACTTGCGGTACAGGCCGTCGGGGGAGCGGCAGTCGAGGAACTCGACCACGAGCAGCTCGCTGCGCCGATACCCGCGCAGGCGCAACCGCCGCAGGGCGGCCCGGAGCTCCCGGTGCGACCGGAGCAGGGGCGTCAGGCTGCCGTGGTGCTCGTCGGCCTCGCGCACGAAGACGGGGAAGCGGCACGCCGGGTCGACCCGGCCCGCGGGAAACGCGCGGAAGGCGTTGATGCCGTCCTCGTGCAGCGTTCGTAGGAGGTCGCTTCGCCGGAGGGTCGCGCGGGGGTCGTTGACGGTGCGGGCCCGCCCGCCCGCTCCCGCCAGCGCGTCATGGACCAGGGCCGCGAACGCCCGCTCGGTCTTCGAGAGCCGGTCGAGGTCCGAGAAGATCCACGTCCCCGCCGGCAGCGTCCGCGCGCGCAGCGCGTCCTCCCAGGCGACCAGCCGCACGTGCCCCGCGAGGTCGGGGGCCCTCCGTTCCAGGTAGAGGCGTACCGTGTAAAAATGTCGCCGGCGGAGCAGGAAGTGGATCACCCTCCCCCTCCGGCGGTCCCCGGCGCGACCGGGGGGACGCCGGTCCCGGCTCCCGGCGCACCAGCCGCCGCGGGGAAGGCGAGCGAACCGCCGACGAGGCGATTCGCGATCACCGCGATGGTGAGGTCGCCCGTGACGTTGACGATCGTCTTGAAGACGTCGGGGATCGCGTCCACGGCGCGCAGGAGCACGACGGCCTCCACCGGGACGCCGGCGGCGATGTAGAAGGGAAGCGTCGTCAGGAACCCGCCGCTGGGCACTCCGGGCGAGCTGAAGCTGAGCAGGACGAGGATCGCCCCGAACAGGAGCAGGAACTCGGGTCCCACCGGGATCTGGTAGACGTGCGTCAGGAAGAGGAGCTTGCCCATGCTCGACACGGCGCGGTTGGGCTTGAACGCCGAGATGGAGAACGGGAGGACGAAGTCCGCGACTTGGGCGGGAAGGCCCAGGCGGACCTTGGCCGACTCGAGCAGCGTCGGCAGCGTCGCGAGCGAGGAGCGCGTGCCGGCCGCGACGGCCTGCGCGGGCAGGGCCGCCGCGGCGAAGCGGCGGAGCGGCGCCCGCCCGACCAGGGACGCGAGCGGGTAGAACGCGAGCGTCTCGAGCAGCAGCAAGCCCGAGATGAGCAGGATGAACACGCCCACCATCCCCACGACGGCGGTCCCCGCCCGCGCGGTCTCGGTGAACGCCAGCGCGAACACCGCGAGCGGGATGAGGAGGAGGATCCAGCCGACGATCACCATGCTCGCCGCCGCCACCGCGGCGAAGAAGCGCGTCAGCACTTCGCGGTGTCCGCTCGCCAGCCGCGAGATGGCCAGGCCGAAGAACACCGTCGCTACGACCACGGCCAGCAGGTCGCCGTCTGCGGCGGCCCTCACCGGATTGGCCGGAACCAGGCCGAGCAGCCACGCCCGGGGATCCAGCCCCGCGCCCGCCGGAGCCGGTCCGGCCGATCCGTCGCGGAGGGCGGCCAGCGCCGCCGGGTCGACGGCGTACCCGCGCAGGAGTAGCGGCACGGCCACCATGGTGGCCGCCATCGCCGCGACGAGAATGGCGAGGTAGACGAGGAGCGTCGCGCCCCCGAGGCGGCCCGCCTGGCGGTGCTCTCCGAGCGACGCGATCGCGCCGATGAGGAGCGACACGATCAGGGGCAGGATCACCATCAGGAGGGCATTGGTCCACAGCGTGCCCAGGACCTCCATGGCCGGCACGATGGTGCTGACGGCAGGCACCCGTTCGCCGTGCGCGAGCAGGCCCGCGCCGAGGCCGGCCGCCAGGCCCGCCAGCGACCCGCCCGTGATCCACCACCCGTAAGTGCCCCCAGCGGGGCGGGACGCCGGATCCGCCACGGGCGCTACCGCCGGACTCCCCCGATCGACCGCTCGAAGAGCTCGAAGATCCGGCGGTACTCGTCGGTCCAGGACGTCGGCTCGATGAAGCTATGGTTCTCCACCGGGTAGACGGCGAGCTCCCAGTCCTCCTTGCCGAGCTCGACGAGCCGCTGCGCCAGGCGCACGACATCCGAGAAGTGCACGTTCGTGTCGTACATGCCGTGCGCGATCAGCAGGTCGCCCTCGAGCCCCTCCGCGAAGTAGATCGGCGAGGACTGCCGGTACGCCTCCTCGTCGCCGTCCGGCAGGTTCAGGATCCGGCTCGTGTACCAGTGGTTGTAATGCGCCCAGTCGGTCACCGACCGCAGCGCGGCTCCCGCGGCGAACACGTCCGGCTCGGTGAACAGCGCCATCAACGTGATGAAGCCCCCGTAGGATCCGCCGTACAGCCCGATGCGGTCCGCGTCGACGCCCTCCGATTCCACCAGCCAGCGCGCGCCGTCCACCTGGTCGGACAGGTCCCACCCGCCCATGTACCGGTAAACGGCGGTGCGCCAGTCGCGCCCGTAGCCCGCCGACCCGCGGAAGTCGATGTCGAGGACCGTGTAGCCGTTCGCCGCCAGGAAGTGGTGGAACATGTACTCGCGGAAGTAGCTCGACCACCAGTTGTGGACGTTGTGCAGGTAGCCGGCCCCGTGGACGAAAATGACGCCCGCGCCGTTGGGCTCCGCGCCGACGTCGGCCGGCCGGTAGATGCGCGCCGGTACCCCGGCGCCGTCCCGCGCCGGAACGTGCACGATCTCCGGGCGCAGCCAGGGGAAAGATGACCACTCCTCGGTCGGCGTGGTGGTGAGCCGCGTCAACGGCGCGCCGGGCGCGGCGCCGGCCGCGTACAGCTCGGGCGGCTGGTCGGCCGCCGAGTGCACGACGGCCAGCGAGGTTCCGTCGGGTGAGGGCGTCGCGTCGAAGGCGCCGTCCCCGTCGATCAGGCGCGTGCGGTCGGAGCCGTCGAAGCCCACGCGCCAGGGGTGGCGGTCGAACGCCGCCGTCTCGCTCGTGTGCAGCAGGAAGGCGTCCCACGCCGGGGGAATCTCGACGTCCCTCACCTCCCATTCGCCGGAGGTGAGCGCGCGCCGATCGGTGCCGTCCGCGTCCACGGCGTACAGGTGCGCGAAGCCGGTTTCCTCGCTGACGTAGTACGCGCGCGGCCCTCCCCCGGCCCGCGCCGGGAGCCAGCCGGAGCACGGGCCGCCGAAGCCGAAGCACGGCCCGCCCACCCAGGCCTCGTCGTGATGGGTGGCCAGGAGCGTGAGGGTGCCCGCGGCGGGATCGATCGAGTACAGACGCCACGTCTTGTAATCGAAGTCGATCGCCGCGAGCAGCGCGTGGCTGCCGCTCTCGTGCCAGCCGACGAGACGCGCCTGGGCGAGGGTCGGGTCGGCGTCGTCGGGCTCACCGCCTTCCTCGCCGTCCGGCTCCTCCCACGCGATCGGCGCGGCGTCGCCGACGGCCCCGCCGGCGGTGAGATCGAGCCAAGCGATCCTGCCGGTGCCCGTCTCCAGCAGCGCGAGCCGCGACGACTCCTGCTCGTCCCCCACCTTCGCCCGAACCTCGCTCTCCTCGGTGTAGCCGGATTCGGTGATCCAGAGCGGCACCAGCGCGCCCGAGGCGTCGCGCGCGGACTTCTCCACCGCAAGGATCGCCCAGCGGGTCGTCGGGTCGGCGTCGATCGAGCCGAGCTCGTTGCCCGAGCCCACGTAGACCGGCCCCGCGCGCCGCGCCTCCGCGCGCTCCTCCTCGGCCTCGTCGCGTTCCTCGCGCAGCGCCTCGACGCGGATGTGCTCGAAGAGCTCCTTCTGCTGCGCCTCCAGGAAGGCCTTGTGCCCCTCCGGGTCGTCCGGGTCGGCGGGTTCTTCCCCGTCGCGGACGTCGGTCACCTGGCGCAGGCCGCTGCCGTCGATCGCGAACGCGTACACGTTGCCGTCGGCCCGAAACAGCACCTCGCGCCCGTCCGCGGAGAACGACACGCCGGTCTCCGCGCCCACGGTGTTGGTGAGCCGGCGGGCCCGCCTGGACCCGCGGTCGAGGAGGTAGACGTCGCCCTCCACGACGGTCGCCCGCAGGCCACCGTCCGGCGAGAGGGAGCCCGTGGCCAGCGCCGCGCCCAGCGTGTCGGCCACCGCGTCTTCGATGCGCTCCGGCTCGCCGCCCGAGGCCGCCACGCGGTAGGTCGCCGTTTCCTCGTGCCAGGCGGCGCCCCCCGGAAGCCACGAGAAGTAGATCCAGCGCCCGTCGTCCGACCACCGGACCTGCGACGGGGAGCGCCCGACCAGCTCGTGGCCGCGCATGATACTGCGGATCGTGAGAGGGAAGTCGTGCGCGCGCGCGGCCGGCGGCTCGTACTCGGCGGTGGTCGCGCCGGGCCCCTGCGCGGCCGCCGCCGAGGCGGCTACGGCGCACAGTAGCAGGGCGACCGGACCGGCCCTCCGGCGCGTCGCCCGCGGGCGTCGCGTCGCCGTCGCCCCCGGCCGTCGGGAATCGAGATCGCTGCGCTGCATTGCGCCTCCTGGCGAGTGTTCCTCCGTATCCACCGGGGCTCGGCCTCGCGGGTGGCGCTTCGACACCGCTCGGCGCCCGGGGCGTTACTCCTCGGTGCCGGCGAGCTCCCGGATGCGGCGCTCGATGGTCTTGCGGCGCCGGGCGTCGCGCAGAACGAGCAGGATCGTGTCGTCTCCGGAGATCGTCCCGAGCACCTCCTTCCAACCCTGCCTGTCGAGCGCCACGGCGACCGGCTGAGCACCCCCGGTGAGGGTCTTGATCACGACCAGGTTGTCCACCCCCTCCACGTCCGTGAAGAGCGCCGGCAGGAGCCGCTCCAGCGTCGGTTTCGGATCGGCGCGGCCCGCCCCGACCTCGTAGGCGGAGCCGCCGTCCTGCTGGGGCGCCTTGACCACGCCCAGCTCGCGCAGGTCTCGCGAGAGCGTGGTCTGCGTGACCTCGAATCCGCGCCGGGAGAGTAGCTCCCTGAGCGCCTCCTGGGAGGTGACGCGCTCCGTGCGGACCAGGCGCAGGAGGACCGCGTGCCGCCGCGCGCGGCTCACGGGAGCGCGACCGGAAGGCGGCTCACATCGGACCTCGTGGGCGGGCCGGAAACGGACACTGGTTGCCCCACCTCATGGCTTCGATCCGACGCCGCTGCGCGACGTCGCGGGTGACCGGGAATATTCTCGTGGGTCCGCCGCGGCGCCAACCGCTATTCGCCCTCGAGGTCGGCGATGTACGTCTTCATCTCGTCGATCTCGCGGCGCTGCGCCCGGATGATCTCGTCGGCGAGCTGCCGCACGCGCGGGTCGGAGATCTCGGCGCGCTCGCTGGTCAGGATCGCGATGGAGTGGTGCGGGATCATCGCCTTCATGTACGACACGTCCTGCACCGTCGTCTGGCTGCGCACGAGGAAGAGCGCGCCGGCGAATACGAGCGCGCTGCCCAGGATGATGGCGGCGTTGATCCGCTTGTCGGTGTACATGTGAAGCATGAAGAGCAGCATCACGACGGCCATCGTCGCGCCCATGACCAACGTCATGTAGAAGCGCGTCTCGCTCCAGAACACGTGGTCCAGGGCGAAGGTGTTCAGGTACATGAGCCCCAGCATGATCGCCGTGGCGGTGGCGATCATGGCCAGGAAGCGGCCGTAGGAGCCCTTCATCGAGTCGTCGCCGTTCATGGTCTTCCGGGTCCGAGGTGAATGCGCACCAGGGCCGGACAGGCAACGTTCGTTCCTGCCAGGGCGGGCGGTGGTGTCGTGGAGGCCCCAGGTTGCGGGCTCGCGCGGGCGCCGCCCGAGGCGGCACCCGCGGTCCTCCACCGGTCAGGAATCCGCCCGGCGCGAAACGTAGATCTCGCCGCCGCCATCCCGGAACTGCGCCGCCTTCTCCTCCAGGCCGGCGGCCAGCGCCTCGGCCCTGTCCAGCCCCCGCTCGGCCGCGTAGTCGCGGATGTCCTGCGTGATCTTCATGCTGCAGAACTTCGGCCCGCACATAGAACAGAAGTGCGCGACCTTCGCCCCCGGCGCCGGCAGCGTTTCGTCGTGGTACGCGCGCGCGGTCACCGGGTCCAGCGACAGGTTGAACTGGTCCTCCCAGCGAAACTCGAAGCGGGCCTTGCTGATGGCGTCGTCCCACGCCCGGGCGTGCGGATGTCCCTTGGCCAGGTCGGCCGCGTGCGCCGCGATCCTGTAGGTGATGACCCCCGCCTTCACGTCGTCGCGGTCCGGCAGGCCCAGGTGCTCCTTCGGGGTGACGTAGCACAGCATGGCGGTGCCGTACCACCCGATCTGCGCGGCGCCGATCGCGCTCGTGATGTGGTCGTAGCCGGGGGCGATGTCGGTGGTGAGCGGCCCGAGCGTGTAGAACGGCGCCTCGTCGCACCACTCGAGCTGCTTCGTCATGTTCTCCTCGATGAGGTGCATCGGGACGTGGCCCGGACCCTCGTTCATGACCTGGACGTCGTACTCCCAGGCGACGCGCGTGAGCTCCCCCTGGGTGCGCAGCTCGGCGAACTGCGCCTCGTCGTTGGCGTCCGCGATGGAGCCGGGGCGGAGGCCGTCTCCGAGCGAGAAGGACACGTCGTAGGCCGCCATGATCTCGCAGATCTCGCGGAAGCGCGTGTAGAGGAAGCTCTCCTGGTGGTGCGCGAGGCACCACTTGGCGATGATCGAGCCGCCGCGGCTGACGATGCCCGTCACGCGATCGGCCGTGAGCGGCACGTAGCGCAGCAGCACGCCGGCGTGCACGGTGAAGTAGTCCACTCCCTGCTCGGCCTGTTCGATGAGGGTGTCGCGGTAGACCTCCCAGGTCAGCTCCTCGGGCACGCCGCCGACCTTCTCCAGCGCCTGGTAGATGGGCACGGTGCCGATGGGTACGGGCGAGTTGCGCAGGATCCACTGGCGCGTCTCGTGGATGAGCTTGCCGGTGGACAGGTCCATGACGGTGTCGGCGCCCCAGAGCGTCGCCCAGCGCAGCTTCTCGACCTCCTCTTCGATGGACGACCTGACCGCCGAGTTGCCGATGTTGGCGTTGATCTTCACCCGGAATTTCCGGCCGATGATCATCGGCTCGAGCTCCGGGTGGTTGATGTTGGCGGGTAGGATCGCGCGCCCGCGCGCCACCTCGTCGCGGACCAGTTCGGGCGCCATTCCCTCCCTCAGCGCGACGAATTCCATCTCGGGCGTGATCTCTCCGCGGCGGGCGTAGTGCATCTGCGTGACCGCCCCGCCGGTGGAGCGCAGCGGCTCGCGCAGCAGGGAGGACGGCATTTCCACGGCGGCATGCGGCGCCTGGTCGCGGCCGGTGGGCGCGCTGCCGCCCCGTTCCCGGATCCACGACGCGCGCAGCGGCGGCAGACCCTCGCGCACGCGTGCGTCGCGCGGCCCGCTTGAGTCGTACACCCGCAGCGGCGGCTCCCCGCCGGAAAGGGCGACCTCGCGGAACGGCACGCGCACGCCGCGGCCGCCCTCGATGTGGACCTTGGTGGAGTTCGGAAACGCCTCGCCGTAATCATCGGTCCGGGAGGTGGTGGTGGGGCGTTCGCGGGTTACGTTCGGCGGTACCAGCTTCAATTTGGACATTCCGCTCTCCCTACGCCGGTGTGAGCCGGATCAGGTTCCAAGGGACTCTCTCAACCCGTGCCGCGCGCGTCACGCGGCGTCGCCCGGGTACCCCTGGCGGTTCGCCCTGACTCTACCCGCGAAGCGCTCCGGCGGTCAAAAGGAGCCCTTGACCCGCCGCGCCCGCGCCGCCACTACCACTGCCGGGCGATCGCGGCCGGGGTGCGCCGGGCGATCGCGGCCCGCGTCCTTCACCGACCCGACCGACCATGTTCTTCGAGCAAGTCCTCGGCGGCCCCTGGGGGCCGCTTCTGATTTTCGCCGCGCGCCTCGTCGACGTCTCCATGGCGACGCTGCGGATGATGCTGTCGGTGCGCGGCGCGCGCTGGAGCGCGCCCCTCATCGGATTCTTCGAGGCGCTGCTCTGGGTCGTGGCCGTGGGTTCCGCGATCCGATACCTGGACAGCCCCCTCCACGTCCTCGGGTACGCCGCGGGTTTCGCGGCCGGCAACTGGGTGGGTCTGTGGATCGAGAACCGACTCGCGTTCGGGGTGGCCACGGTGCGCATTATCTCCACCCACGTGGGCGTCGAGATGGCGGAGGCGCTCAGGGACCGGGGCTACGGGGTGACCGAGTTCAGTGGACAGGGAAGGGACGGTCCAGTCGAGGTCGTGTACACCGTGTCGCCGCGCCGCCAGGTCCCCGAAATCCTGCGGGAAGTGAGCGCCTGGGACCCCGACGCGTTCGTGACGCTGGAACAGGCGCAGGGGATCGAGCGCGGATGGCTGTTCCAGAAACGACGCAAGTAGCCGGGCCACGGCGAGGCCGGGCGGCGTGGCGCGCCCGCCGCCCGGCGTCGTGCTACACCGCGATCGTCTTCCAGCGCCCGCGCCGGAACATCACCGCGCTGACCACGGCCAGCGTGGAGAACGCGACCGTGATCGCCACGAAGACGCCGGTCGGCCCGAGTCCGGCCTCGAACGACAGCAGCCACGCGAGCGGGATTTCCCAGAGCCAGAAGCAGAACAGGTTCAGCACCGTCGGCGTCCACGTGTCCCCGGCTCCGTTGAAGGAGCTCGTCAGCACCATCCCGTAGGAGTAGAACACGAACCCCAGGCTGATGATGCGCAGCGCGGTGACCGCGTAGGCGCCGGTGTCGCCGCCGCCGCCGAACCAGCCCACGATGACCGGAGCGGCGATCACGAAGAAGACGCCCACGCTGCCCAGGAACGCGAGGTTCATGCGGCCGGCCAGCCACACCGACCGTTCGGCCCGGTCCGCGTCCCCGGCGCCCAGCGACTGCCCCACCATGGTCGCGGCCGCGTTGGCGAGCCCCCACGCCGGGAGCAGCGCGAACAGGACGATGCGGATCGCGATCGTGTAGCCGGCCACCGCTTCGCTCCCGAACTCGGCCACAATGCGCACCAGTCCGACGTAGCTGGCCGTTCCGATGAACGTCTGCAGCGTGCCCGTCGCCGACAGCCGGATGACCCGACCCATCACCTCGGGTACCACCCTGAGGTGTCGGGCGAGCACGTGGATCCGGCCGGCGCCGCGCAGCATCAGCCAGAGCTGCACGAGTACCGCCGTGCCGCGGCCGATGTTCGTCGCGATCGCGGCCCCCGTGACCCCGAGCTCCGGGAACGGCCCGATGCCGAAGATCAGCAGCGGGTCGAGGACGATGTTGATCGCGTTCGCCAGCCACAGCACGCGCATCGCGATGACAGCGTCCCCGGCCCCCCTGAACGCCGCGTTCATGAGGAACAGCAGCAGGATCACGGCGTTGCCGCCGAGCATGATCGTCGTGTACGCGCCGCCGATGTCGATCACCGACTCGCTGGCCCCCATGAGCCGCAGCAGCGCGTCCGCGTTGGGCGCCGCGAACACCGCGAGCACCAGCGACGTGCCGAGGCCGAGCAGGATCGCCTGGCCGGCGGCGCGGGACGCCCCTTCCGCGTCGCCCTCGCCCGTGCGCCGCGCGACCACCGCCGTGACGCCGATACTGAGGCCGATCGCGACCGTATAGATCAGCGCCATCATCGACTCGGTGAGACCCACCGCGGTCATGGCGTCGGCGCCGCGCCGCGACACGAAGAAGATGTCCACGACGGCGAAGACCGATTCCATCACCATTTCCAGCACCATGGGCACGGCCAGCACCACGATGGCCTCGCCGACGGCGCCCCGCGTGGCATCCACGCCGCGGCCGCGCGCCGCGTCCCAGACCAGGCGCCCCCAGCCCCATGTCCCGTTCACGGTCGTCCGCACCCTCGTGTCAGACATTCCAGCCCCAGATTCACGCAAAAGAAAACGGCCCCCCGGCGAGGCGCCGAGGGGCCGTCGTCCCGCAGGACGATGCTCCTAGATCACCCCATTGCCGGGCTCCACGGCACGACGGACGGCGCCGCGAGGACGCTCCCGCTCGGGAACGCGGCGACGACGCGCGTACGGCTCGTCGGTCGGGTGATCTGGGTGTGCATGAATCTCCTCTGGTCTCGGCGCCGGCCACTCGGCCGGCGCGAACTGCCCATGGTAGTGACGCCCCCGGCGCGCGTCAACGACTTCCCGCGCCCGGCGGAGGCCGAATCCCGCGCCACCGAGACAGACGCCCCGGCGGCCGTGGGGCCACCGGGGCGGATCTATCGCGAACGTCCTGGGACCGCTCGTCCCGGTGCCGGGAACCAGCGGATGCCGCGCTTACAGCGCCCCGACGAGCGAGACGATCGACAGCCGCGCGTCCGCGGGAAGGAGCGGGGAGGTGGAAATGCGCTGCGCCTTCTCGGCCAGCGCGTGCGCGCGGTCGCCGTCCCCCTGCTCCGCGGCCGCGTGAGCGGCATCGATGTAGGCGTGCGCCGCCTCGACCAGTGACCCACGCGCGAGAGCGAGCTCCGCCGCCTTCGCGAACGCCTCGCGGGACTTGCCGAACTCGCCCGCCTGCGCGTACACCCGGCCGGCGAAGCGCATGGTCTGGGAGGCCGCCGGATCGGCCTCGGCACGGCTGCCGGCCGACCGCCTCAGCAGGCTCGCGGCCTCAGCCCAGCGGTGCCTCGAATCGAGCAAGCCGACCGCCCGGTCATAGAGCTCGACGGCGCGCTCGTTGTCCACGCGGGGGTCCGGGTTCACTGCGGACGCCGGCGCGGAGGCCAGCGAGATCATGGTGAGGGCCAAAAGGCCGGTCCTGGCGATCATCTTTTATCTCCAAACGCTCATTGTCGATGTTGTCGAGGCGGGATCCGCTCCGGTGGTCCACCCTACGGTCCGCACCGGTTCCGGTTTCACGTCGGTCGGTCGCGGCGACGCGCCGGCCTTCGTTTCATGAGATAGGCGAGAGCCGGTGGCGGGTTGCCAACCGGCTGTCAGGGTTTTGCAAATCCCCTCGGGGGCCGTCGGGGCGTCAGGCGATGGCGATGGCATCCACGCCTTCCCGCAGGCCCGACCTGGCCATCGCCCTCCTGACCTCGGCGCGCCCGCCGGGCTGGCCCACGGCGGCCAGGTGCAGCGCGCCTTCGATGGCGCCGGCCTCGGAGGCGCCGATGACGGGTGCGTCGTGGATGGTCCGGCCGATCTTGCGCGGGTTCACCTCGACGAACGCGAGGATCGCGACGCCCGCGGCGGACAGCGTGCGCGAGAACGCCTTGCCGGTCGGACCCGCGCCCCAGAGAACCGCGCCCCGGCGCCCGCGCAGCAGGCTCCGGCGGAGGTGGTGGACCTTGCAGCGGCGGAACGCCTCCGGCGAGTACCTGGCGGAGGTGCGGGAAAGCCGACCCGGACTATCGAACCAGCGCAGCAGCGGCGCCGGAACGTTGCCGAACCTTCCCCCCCGTCTCCAGAGACGCAGCAGAAGGTCGTAATCCTCCGGCCAGCCCGCGTCCCGGTAGCCCCCGGCCGAGCCGACGGCGTCCGCCCGCATGAAGAAGGTGGGGTGGGCGATGGGACACTCCACCCAGAGATCCCGCTCGACGTCGCCGTGGGAGGCCAGCCCGTTGAGCCAGCGCTCGTATCGGCGGGCGCCTTCGCTCAGGCCCTCGCGCGGCGCGTACCGCACCTGGCACCCGACGAGCGCGAGGTCTCGCGAGGCGGCCAGCGACCACTGCGCGCGCAGCCGGTCCGGGTGGGCTTCATCGTCGGCGTCCATGCGCGCCAGCCAGCGGCCGCGCGCCAG
The DNA here is from genome assembly GCA_035513295.1 of Longimicrobiales bacterium. Lineage (GTDB taxonomy): Bacteria > Gemmatimonadota > Gemmatimonadetes > Longimicrobiales > RSA9 > DATHRK01. The sequence continues at coordinate 20,596 of DATKCH010000113.1, read as the reverse complement.
CCGGCGCGCGTGTTCCAGCGCCGCGACGATGCCGAGGGGCTCCTGGCGTGCCACGCGGACGCGGCCGTCGGAGGCGGCCGCTCTCCGCAGCACGCCCGAGGTGGCGTCCGTGGAGCCGTCGTCCACGGCGATGACTTCGAGGGACCCGAAGCTTTGCCCGAGGAGGGAATCGAGCGACCGGGCGAGGGTCGCCTCCCCGTTCTGCACGGGCAGCAGGACGGAAACATCGGGGTTCGCCGGAGGAGTTCCGGCGCGGGCGCGTTTCGCCGTCAGCCCCGGTCGCCTACGGGCGGAGCGGACCGCGTCGGGGCGGGCGGGCGGGGCAGTGCCCGTCCCCCGCGCCGACGCCGAGGGCGGCGCGAATGCGCCCGGCCCGCCTGACCTTCTCCTCGTCCTGGCCGGACCAGCCGAGCTTCGCGTCGCGCACGCCGCCGGGCTTGTAGGACGCCGCGCGAGGCGCGGCATCGCTCGGCGCCTCGCTCGCAACGGCGCCGGCGAGCAGCAGCGGGGACGGGGTCGGCTGCGCGAACGTCAGCAGCACGGGTGGCGCAGCCGGCTCGGACCCGCCGGCCGTGGGCGCCGCCGCGGGAGCGGCGCTGGCGCGGCCCGCCTTATCGCCCGGCGCCGGCGCAACCGCCGAAGCGTGGGACGGCCGCGCCGGAACGGGCGCGGGCGCATCGTCCAGCGCGATCAGACGGATCGAAGGCGCGTCGGCCGTATCGATCGGGCGCGCGGGTCGTGCCCGCTCGTCGGACGGCGAGGGCGCGCCGAACCCCACGAACGCGAAGAGCCCCGCGTGGACCAGCACGGAGGCCGCCACTCCGGCCGTGACGGCTCGGCGGTCGGTGCGCGAAGCGCGCGGGGGAGTGATCCGGGACACGGGCCGCCCTTCCGTTTCTGGGCCCGGGAGCGAGAGTCCCGGGCGGGTGCTCTTCAACGTGCAACACCGGGCTCGCCGACCGGGTTCCAGAGGACCGGTACCCATTCGCGCGCGCTGCTCACGAACCACACCGCGGACGCCGTTTCGAGGTCCGCGATCGGGATGTCCCCCTCCACGGCGGTGGCGGACCGCACCAGCTCGTCCCTGAAGACGCCGGGCAGGAGGCCCGCCCGAACCGGAGGCGTCACGAGGCGGCCGTGCAGCTCGGCCACGAGGTTGCCGCGCGTGAACTCCGTGGCCTCGCCGCGCTCGTTCCAGAGCAACGCCTCCTCCTCGTCGGGCAGGCCGGTACGGAACGCATCGTACACCGATCGGTCGGCGGTCTTGTGAAAGAGGCGCGGATCGCCCGAATCCACCGGCCCCCAGGCCCGCCGGGCGCGCATCCGGTCGGTGTCCGGAAGGGGGCGGACCGAGACCGAAACCGCGCCGCCGACAGACAACTCCAACCGGAGAATGACGCGCGCGCGGGCGGTTTCGTGGCAGGCCCGGGCGACCGCCGCATCGATTCTCGCCTCGTCCGCCGGGTGGCCGAGCGCCTCCGCCGACGACAACAATCTTCGGCGGTGATCCGGCCAGCGGACGGGCGTGCCGCCTTCGGCGCGGAATGTCTCGATCAGACCCGCCGCCGCGCGCGCGGGCCGCAGGATCGCCGCCTTGCCGAGGGCTTCCTCCCACTCACCGGTCGCGGTCGAAGCCCAGGTGATGCCTCCGCCGACTCCGTACGTGACGCTCGAGTCGGAGTCGTCCACCAGCGCCGTCCTGATGGCGACGTTGAAGGTGCAGTCGCCGCCCGGGCGGATGACCCCGATGGCTCCGCAGTATGCCTCGCGCGGCGTGCTCTCCAGCCTGGCGATGGCCTGCGTCGCGGCGATCTTCGGGGCGCCGGTCACCGAGCCGCAGGGGAACAGCGCCCGCATCACCTCCAGAAGCGAGGCGTCCGGCCGCGCCTCGGCGACGACGGTCGAGGTCATCTGGTGCACGGTGGCGTGCCGCTCCACGCGAAACAGGTCCTGCGCGCGTACCGTTCCGAACGAGGCGACCCGCCCGAGGTCGTTCCTCAGCAAGTCCACGATCATCAGGTTCTCGGCCCGGTCCTTCTCGGACGCCGCGAGTGCCGCCGCGTTGCGGTCGTCCTCCTCGGGCCACCGCCCGCGCGGCGCGGTTCCCTTCATCGGGCGGGTGGTCAGCCGCCGCCCATCCCGGCGGAAGAAGAGCTCGGGCGATATCGACACGACGTGGTGGGGAGGGACGCGGACGTAGGCCGCGTAGGGCGCCGGGACCGTCCGCACCAGCCGCTCGTACAGCTCGGCCGGGTCCTCCGCCAGCATGCGGCGGAGTCGGAAGGTATGGTTGACCTGATAGACGTCGCCGCGCCCGATCGCCTCGCGGATGCGCGCGACCGCTGCTGCGTGCGAGCGGCGACCCTCGGAGCCGGACCAGCCGTCGGGGATCGAGGCGCGGCTCCGTGGCGGGAAGCTGGCGCGCCTGCGGGCGCGGTGTCCGCGCCGCGGTGATTCGAACGCGCCGAACCAGGCCAGCGGGAGGCGGCATCCGTCGCGCACGGCGAAGGCGGGATCCAGCGCCGGCGCCGCCTCGTAAGCGAGGAAGCCGACCACCCAGGCGCCGGCCAGAGCGGCGGCTTCGGCGGCTCGCACCGCCGCCTCGACGCCGCTCGCGTCCCTCGCGGAGAACTCGGCGACGGGCTCTCCGAACGCCAGCCGTCGGCCCGCCTCGACGCCCTCGAAATCGACGATCGCTCGCGGTTGATCCACGCGCGAACGGTACGGGGGGCGCGGGGCCAAGTCACCCGCGCCCTTCACGGGCGGGTAGACGCGCGGGAACCACGACCCGGACCTTCGGGTGTAGTATTCTCTTCGACCAGCACGGCAGCTCCAGGAGATGAAATCGATGAAGGCGTTACGGATCATGCGCGGCGCGGATGCGCCCCGCGGCATACTCTACGGTCTGCTGTTCAGCCTGGCCGCCGCGGGAGCGGCGTCGGCGCAATCGCAGAGCCGCGACGGCGGCATTCCGCTCACCCCACCAGACACTCCGCCAACTCCCCTCGGCGCGGAGCTGATTCCGGCGGTCGTCGACACGGTCACGCCGGCGCGTCTATCGGCCGCCTTCCGCGCGGCCGCCGGCCACGCGCTGCCAGCGGTGGTCTACATCGAGACCGAGCGCAGGCCCCCAGCCGGGCGGGCGGGCGGACGGACGATCGAAATCGATCCCGAGTTGCAACGCCGTTTCTTCGACACGCCCGAATTCCGCCGCTTCTTCGGCATACCCAGCGAGCCGGACGCGAACGAGCCGCCCGGGGAGAACGCCGCGCCGGAGGACGACGAATCGGCGCTCGAAGACGGTCCGCGCGCCGCCGACGACCCGAGGACCTGGCGCCGTCCCGAGCGGCCCGTCGTCGGGACGGGAACCGGCTTCATCATCGACGAGAGCGGCCTGATCCTCACCAACAACCATGTCGTGCGGGGCGCCCAGCAGGTGGAGGTTAGGCTCCAGAACGGACGTCGCTACAGCGCCGAGATCGTCGGGGTCGATGAGTCCACCGACGTCGCCCTCCTGCGCCTCAGCCAAACCGGCGGGGCGCGCTTCCCGGTGGCCGAGCTCGGTGAGTCGAAGGATATCCAGGTCGGGGAGTGGGTGATCGCGCTCGGCAACCCCCTCGGCCTCGACTTCACGGTGACCGCCGGCATCGTGAGCGCCCTTGGTCGGAGCCTCGGCGGCAGCCAGTCGGCGGTTCAGTCGTTCATCCAGACCGACGCCGCGATCAACCCCGGCAACTCGGGCGGGCCGCTCGTGGACCTGCGGGGCCGGGTCATCGGAATGAACACCGCGATTCAGACGGACGGCAGCGCGCCCCGCTGGCTGGGCTACGGCATGGCGATCCCGATCGACCTGGCCCTGAGGGTGACAGATGACCTGCTGCGCTACGGCCACGTGCGCCGGCCGCAGCTCGGCGTGACGATCACCGCGGTCACCTCCATCGACGCCGAGGCGTACGGTCTCGAGACCGTCACGGGAGCCGCCGTCACCATGGTTTCGGAGGGGACGCCGGCGGCGCGCGCGGGGCTGCGTCCGCGCGACGTCATCCTGGACGTGGACGGGCAGCCGGTGGGCGACAACACCGCGCTGATCATCACGCTGCTCGAGCGGCGCCCGGGAGAGACCGTCACGCTCGGTGTCTGGCGCGATGGCGCGCGGCGCCAGGTGGAGCTGGTCCTCGGCGAGTTCGACCGGCCCGAGACCGACGACGCGACGGCGCTCGACACGGCGGCGGAGACATCGGCGGACCTGATTCCGCGCCTCGGATTCGCGGCGATCGACCTGCAGACACGATACCTGCAGTACTTCCAGTACGAGAACGCCGAGAACCTCCGCGGGGTCATGGTGAGCCGCGTGGAGGACTTCAGCGGCGCGGCCAACGCGGGCCTGACGCCCGGACAGGTGATCCTGGACCTCAACGGCCGCCCGGTGGGGTCGGTCGCGGAGCTGCGCGCGGTCGCGGGCGAGCTCGAGCCCGGGTCGATCGCCTCCCTGCTGGTCCTGAATGCGGCCGGCGCGCAGGCGCTCCTGAATTACGCGATCGATCGTTGAGTTGACGCCACGCGCGGCCGCCCTGGCGGTCCTCTGCTCGCTCGCGGGCGCCTGCGGCCCCGCTCCCCCGCCCGCCGACGGCGTCGCGGGAGGGGAGGATGCCGCCGGCCAGCCTCCTCTCGAGGACCTCGCGTACCTCGCCTCGGGAGACGCGCCGGAGTCCGATGCACGCGCCGCGGGCACGGAGGCCGACCGCCAAGTAATCGAACGTACCCTGCGCTGGGCGCTGGCCGAGGGGTTGGACACGCTGCCGCTCGGCGCCGCGGTCGCGCGCGTCGGGCGGCGGTTCGTCGGCGCGCCGTACCGGCCGGGCACGCTGGACCCCCCCGGGCCCGAAACGCTCGTCGTCAACCTGCGTGAGTTCGACTGCGTCACGTTCGTCGAGAACGCGCTGGCCCTCGCTCGCACCGCGCGCGCCGCCGATCCGTCGTTCTCGACCTTCACGCGCGAGCTCGAACGCCTCCGGTATCGCGGCGGACTGCGCTCCGGGTATTCCAGCAGGCTCCACTACTTCAGCGAGTGGCTGCAGGACAACGCGGACCGCGGCCTCCTCGAGCTCCGCACGGAAGCCCTGGGCGGCGTACGCGACGACGAGCCGATCGACTTCATGACCGAGCATTCCGAAGCCTACCGGCAACTGGCCGACGAGGAGGTGCGGGCGCAGATCGCCGCGCTCGAACGGCGGCTGAGCGCCGCTCCACGCTTCGTCCTCGGCGAGGACCGGATCGAGGTGGCGGAGGCCGGGATTCGGGAGGGCGACGTGATCGCCGCGACCAGCACCCTCGCCGGCCTGGACGTCGCCCACACCGGCATCGCGGTCGAGGTCGACGGCCGGATCCACCTGATGCACGCTCCGCTCGTCGGAGACAGCGTTCAGATCAGCGAGGAGCCGCTCGCGGACCGCGTGCTGGGTATCGGCTCGCAGGACGGCATCATGGTCGCCCGTCCGCTGTAGCCGCTCTCCGACGGGGCGGACCCTGGCGTGCCGTGCGCTCGCATCACGCGTCGACCGCCGCCGAAATCCGGCACGCCGGACACACCAGCAGGGTCCGCCTCCTCACGTAGGCGACCTCCGGAGGCGTGCCCACCCGCGAGATGGCGAGCGCCCCGGCGCACCGGGGGCAGGTCGGCACCTCACCCCTGGACAGCGCGGCCTCGAGCGCGCGCGTCTCGTCGGGGCGGAACCCCTCCTCCGCTAGCTCCCGGCCCATGTCTCCCAGCGCCGCGCCGCCTCGGGTTCGCCCTGCAGCGCGGCGCGTCGCGCGAGTTCCCGCGCCGCGCCGCGCGCGTGCGCGGCCAGGCCATGCCTTCTCGCCAGCGCGAATCGCAACCGCGGGCAGGCGCCCGCGGCGTGCGGACCGCCGCAGGCCCTGGCGAGCTCCGCGAGACGCCCGCACAGCGCCGCTGCGGCGGCGCGGTCCGGCTCGCGCGCGGCGCGGCGGCACGCCCAGAGCGCGCGCACGCAAGCCGCCCGGATCGGCCGGCTCATCGGCGAGCGCGCGAGCGCCCGGGCGGCGCGTCGTAGACCGGCGCCGCGAGCGTCACCGTCCAGCGTCGCCGTCGCGACCGCGTACAGCGTCGTCTGCACCGCTAGCGACTCGCGGAGAGCGCGGGGGTGGGCGCCGGGCAGGTCCAGGAGGGGGCCGAGACTGGCGCGCTCGTCGTAATCGGCCTCCCAGGGTGTCGACGCCTCCCAGCCCGGGGGATCCCGGTCGGAGCGTTCGCGAACCAGCGCGGACCGGCGGGGCGTAGCGAGAGCGAATCGATTCATGGGCAGCGCAATGATGAGTCGAACCCACGTGGAGGGACGCGAAAGTCGTGCTGTCCTTCGCGCCGCTACACCCAAGGATGCGCTTCCGCCTATCCCGCGGCCATGGCGGGATGGGACATCATGGCGGCCTTCAGCGCCCCTCCATACCTTGTGCGCCCGCGAGCGAGCGATGCCCCGCAGTGTCGCGTCGCGAAGCTCCGCCAACCCCGAGGGCCATGCCACCCGCAGCGAGATCGCGGAACAGCACGGGCCGTCCGCGGGTCCCGCCGCTCCTGATCCTCGTGTCCGCCGTGCTCGTGGACATGATCGGCTTCGGCATCGTCATCCCCTTGCTGCCGTTCTACGCGGAGGAGTTCGGCGCCTCCCCTTTCGTGGTCACCATGCTGATCGCCTCCTATTCGGCGACGCAGCTTCTCGCCACGCCGATCTGGGGGCGGATGAGCGACCGCCGCGGACGGCGCACGCTGTTCATCGCCGGCCTGGCGGCCTCATCGGCGTCGCACCTGCTGTACGGGTTCAGCCACAGCCTCGCCCTGCTCTTCGTCTCCCGGATGACGGCCGGGGCGGCGGGAGGAACGATCTCCATCGCCCACGCCATCACGGCCGACACGACGTCGGAGGAGAACCGCGCCCGCGGCCTCGGATGGATCGGCGCGGCGGCGGGACTCGGGGTCATGTTCGGCCCGCCCATCGGCGGCTACTTCAGCAGCATCTGGGGCCTGGGCGCGCCCGGCTTCATCGCCGCGGGCCTTACCGCCATGAACGCGCTCGCCGCGTACTTCTTCCTGCCCGAGTCGCGCACCCGCTCGGCGGCGGCCGGGTTCGCCCAGGGCGAGGCCGCGACGCTGCGTGGCTGGGTCGGCACTCTCACCCGCCAGCCCATCGCGCTGATGATGGGAGTCTACTTCCTGGCCATCTCCTCTTTCAGCGCGCACTTCAGCGTCCTGGCGCTGTATCTGGAGCGGGTCTTCTCCTTCGACGGCGAGATGGTGGGCTACGTCATGGCCCTGAGCGGCGGCTGCACCGTCGTGGTGCGCGGAGCCATCCTGGGCTGGCTGGTGGGGCGTCTCGGGGAGGCGAACACCGCGCGCTTCGGCATCGTCGTGCTCGGTCTGGGGGTGATGGCCGTGCCGATGATGCCCTCGGCGTGGTGGCTGGCGGTCGCGGCCCCCCTGTGGGCGCTCGGAGCGGGGACGCTCTTCCCTGCGCTCGCCACGATGGTTTCCCGCGCGACCGACGAGCATTCCCAGGGCAGCGTGCTCGGCGGCAGTCAGGTGGTCGGCGGCCTGGGCCGCGTGGTGGGCCCGCTGTGGGCCGGGGCGCTGTTCCAGAGCGTCGGTATCGCTTCGCCCTACTGGGTGGGCGTCGTCGCCATCGCGGGCGCCGCGATCCTGGCGACGGGTCTACCGCCGGCGTCCGAGCTGCGCAGGCGCGTGGCTCCCGCGACCCTGGCCCGCGCTGAGGCCGAAGAGGCGACGAGCGACGCGGTCGTGTGAGGCGTAGCGTGGGAGCGCTGAGGTCCCGGCCCGACGGATCGCCGTGATGACGCCGTCGCCGCGCATGGCGCGCCCCTCGCGCCGGCGGAGCGGGTTGCGGGCGCGGGTCGCGGCCGCCTATATGCTGGCGGACCGATCGGAGGCTTTCTTCGAAGAGGGTGGCGATGTTCTTCATCGGCCTGCTGGTGTGGCTGATCATAGGGCTGGCGGGCGGCGTCCTGGCCCGCGCGCTGTACGCGGCGCCCGACACCGAGCCGGCCCTGACGATCGTGTTCGGGGTGTTCGGGGCCTTCATCGGGGGGATGCTGGGGTTGTCCGGGTACGTCCACCACGACGCTAACCCCATGCGCTTCGGCGGCCTTCTTGGAGCGGCCCTGGGCGCGATCCTGTTCGCCATGATCTACCACGTCGCGCAGCGCAAGGCGACATGAGGAATGCCGCCGGATACCCGCGATACCTCGCGCCACCACGCCGCGCCGGCGGTCCCGCGCGCTGAGATGCCGGTACGCTAGGTGTGCGACTCGCTCCACCGCCTGAGCGCCTGGGCGCCCCCGCGAAACGAGTACGCCTCGTAGCCCGCGCGCTGCATGCGCTCGGCGATCTGCGCCGTCCTCACTCCCTGCTCGCAGTACAGCACGTACGTGTCTGCGCGGTCCAGCTCGCCGAAGGAGCGCTCCAGGTCCCACTCGTCCACGAGGCGCGCGCCGGACAGGTGCCAGCGGTCGAAGTCGCGCTCGGTGCGGCAGTCCAGCACCCTCGCCCCCCGCGGCACCTCTCCGGTGAAGAGGTAGGGCGCGACCAGGTCGGTGGCGGTCAGGCGACGGAGGTCCAGCACTCGCCGGTCCTCCACCGCCCTCTCGAGAACGCCCGGGTCCACCAGCGCCTCCTGCGCGTCGACCGCCTGCGTCTTCGCCGCGGTCACGGGGCGCCCGGGCGCGATCGCGCAGTACTCCCTGACACGCGCCGAAAGCTCTGCGGTGCCGATCCTCCGGGCGCGCGTGATGATCTCCTCCTTGTCGAAGCCTATCAGCGGCCGGAACACGGGCACGCTCGCGGCCGGCTCGATGGCGCGCAGGTTGGGCAGGGTCTGCGAGGAGACCTGGCCGACGGCCTCGCCGGTGACGAGCACCTCCGCTCCGGTCTCCGCCGCGATCAACGACCCCGCGCGATACATCATGCGTTTCAACAGGACCTGCCAGTACCGCTCCTTCGTCCCGTCACGGAGGGCGTCCAACGGCGGTCCGAAGTCGATGAGGTGGATGCGCGGCCGCGAACCGTAGCTCCAGCGGTCGGCCAGCACCTTCATCACAGCGAGGACGGAGCGCTCGTACGCGTCCCCCCCGAGGTTGCAGAAGGCGTAATCCAGCTCCACGCCGCGCTTCAGCATGAGCCAGGCGGCTACGGCGGAGTCGAACCCCCCCGACACCAGCGCCAGCGCCCGGCCCTCGACTCCGAGCGGCAGGCCCCCGGCTCCCTGGATCCTGCGGCAGAACAGGTGCGCCACTTCATCGCGCACCTCCACCCCCACAGTGACGTCCGGTGCGCCCAGGTCGACCCTTCCCTCGCCGTCGAGCTCCGCTCCGAGCCGGATCTCGATGTCCTTGGAGCGGAACGGATGCGTGCCCGACCGTCGGGCGCGCACGGCGAACGTCCGCCCGCGCACCGTTTCGGCGTAGCGTGCTCCGCCGCACCGCGCGATTTCGTCGAGGTCGGCCGGCAGGGTGAGGTCGATGGGGGAGGCCGAGGCGAATCCGAACACGCGCGCCAGGTGGGACTCGGCGTCGGGCGAGGTCGAGCGCACGAAGACACGGCTCCAGCGGTCCTCGATCTCGTGATCGCCGCCCGCCTCGGACAGCGCGTCGTCCAGGTTGCGCAGGAGGCGCCGCCGGAAGCGGCCCTGCGTGCGGCGCGACTTCAACGAAAACTCCCCCGCGAACCGGAGGAGAAACCGCTGATCGGCGTGCGTGATGCTCATTCCGCGCTCCCGGGCGCAGCGGGCGGATTGCACGCGCCGACGCACAGGATCCTCGGCAGGAACCCGGCGATCAGGCGCCACGTCGCCCCCCCATCCGCGCTCGCGAACAGGTGGCCGCCCGACGTGCCGCAATATAACCCCGGCGGATGCAGCGAATCCGTCGCGAGTCCCTCTCTCAGGACCGTGACGTAGGCGTTCTCCTGCGGCAGGCCGGCTTCCTGTGACGTCCAGGTAGTGCCCGCATCGCGGGTCACGAAGACTCGCAGCCGACCATCGACCACGGTGCGCATGTGACTCGACGTCTCCGGCACCACCCAGGCCGTATCGGAGTCCGTCGGGTGGACCGCGAGCGCGTAGCCATAATCGCTCGGCAGGCCCGCCGTGATGTCGGTCCAGGAATCGCCGCGGTCGTCGCTCCTGTAGGTGCCGCAGTGGTTCTGCTGGTAGATGCGGCCCGGCCGCGCCGGGTGCGGCACGAGCTTGTGCACGCACTGGCCGGAGGCCGGGTATCGTTCCGGCTGGAAGCAGGCTCGCACGCCGACGTTCTTGGGGGCCCACGTGACGCCGCCGTCGTCGCTGCGATACACGCCCCCGGCGGAGATCGCCGCCAGCAGCGCGCCGGGGTCCGCGGGGTCGACCCAGATGTCCGTGAGCGCGAGCCCACCGCCCATGGGCTGCCAGGTGTCCCGGGACGCGTGGTCGTTCAGGCCCCGTACGGGGGACCAGCTCGCGCCGCCGTCCTCCGTCACGAAGAGCCCCGCCGGCTCGATTCCCGCGTACAGCACGTCCGGCCGCGAGCGCGGCCCGGGGGCCAGGCGCCAGACCGCCTCGAGCCCCCGCCCATCCGCGTGGGCGGGCGCGGCCTCGAGCGTAGCCCACGTGGCGCCGCCGTCCGTGCTGCGGTGCACGTGGCTCCCCCAGACCCGGTGCGAGCTGGCCGCCCAGAAGTGTCCCGTCCGCTCGTCGCGGAAGGCGTGGAACACCTCCCGGCCTTCCAGCCGGGGGGTTGACAGGGTCCAGGTCCGGCGATCGCCCGAGTGCGCCAGGATCAGGCCGCGTCGAGTTCCGACGAGCAGGAGCGTAGTGGCCACGGTGCCTCATCGCGGGGTTCGGTAAAGGCCCCGGCGAATGTCGGCACTCCGCCGGTGCGCGGCAAAGCGTGACGGTTGCAGCCCCGGCCGGCCGGTCCCCATCATCGACGTGGCGGGTCGACACAGAGGAGTGCGGGCAGCGGGGGATTGCGGGTGTCCAGGGCAGGAACGACGAGGAGGCACAGCCGGGCCATGACGAGGAGAGCCGAACCCGACCCCCACGCCCAGGCGACCGGAATCGGCTCGCACGAGCTCGCCGAGGCGGGCGTGCATCTCGATCCGATCGACGCGGAGCGCGAGCGCCGACTCGCGCTCATCAACTACAACATCGTCACGTACCCCATCCTGAGGCTCACCGGATTCGCTCTCCTCGGCGCGATCGTGGTGCTGCACAACACCGCCATCCTCCAGGATGAGAGCCTCGTGCCGGTCTTCGCATACGCGCTGGTCGCGCTCCCGTACTGCGCGATCTCGTGGCTATTGCTGCGCGCGTTCTACGAGCGGTCGCTGGAATGGACGATCGATCTGGGCGACGTCTTTTTCGTCCTGGACCTGGGACTCATCACCTACGCGATCTACGCATCGGGAGGCGAGCGGAGCCTGCTCTTCTTCGCGCTCGCGATCCGTGCCGGGGACCAGGTCCACGGGGGCGTTCTACGAACGGTCATCTTCGCGCACGCGGCGGCGCTCGCGTACGCGATGCTGGTCGGGTGGCTCTACTTCGGCGAGGGCCGCCCTCTCGACCTGCCGCAGGAGGAAGCGAAGATCCTCTTCATCTACGCGTCCGGCCTTTGGTTGGCCCTCAGCGCCTGGCCCGCCGAGCGCATTCGAGAGCGGACCGGGGCCGCGGTGAGCTTCGCCACGGAAGTGCTGGCGCGCCTGGAGATCCGGTCGCGCGACCTCGCCGAACAGACCCGCCAGGCGCGCATGCTGCGCAGACGCGCGGACGCCGACGCGCGTTCGCGCTCGCTGGCGGCGGCCCGCCTGGGCCGCGAGTTCCGCGGGCCGCTCACGCGGATCGCCGCTTCCGTACAGGACCTCCAGTGGAGCAACGAGAATCGGCGCGCGGTGACCGACCTCGAGGCTGCCGCCGGCTCGATTGATCGGCTCACCCGACGGTTCACCGCCATCGCCGAACAGGGTCGGACGAGCCCTTCGCTGGGACCCGTCGCGCTGGGGCCGCTACTGGAACAGGTCGCCTCCCAGCTCCGATGGTGGCTGGAGGACCGAGAGGTATCGTTGGACGTGCGCATCGCCGAGCCGGAGCCGGGGGCGCTCAAGGCGCACGCGGACGAAGGCTGGCTCGAGGAGACGCTGTGGAACGTCGCCTGGGTGGTGGTCCGCGGGGCGGAGCGAAGCGCGACGGTGGAGTTCATGGCCGCGGCGCGTGACGGACGCGTCCACGTGGGCGTTCACGATCCCACGGCGCGCCCGTCCGCGACCGCCCGCGCCCAGATCCTGCGGGCGCTCGAGGCCGGCCCCGAAATCGGCGGCGAGACGCCCGAGCGCGAGGCCGGCGCGGCGGACAGGGAGCTGGCGGCGGCGAAGGCGCTCGTGACCGGCATGGGCGGCTCCGTCGCGGCCGAGGCGGAAGAGGGGGACGGGCTCAGGGTAACCGTCATGCTGCCCGCCGCCGTGGGGTGAGACCCGCGCCCTCTCGCCGAGGGCACTCAGGCCGCGAGGCGGTCGAGGGTCGTTTCCAGCGCCGCGGCGAGCAGGCCGCGCGGCCCGCCCGCCCGCTCGGCCACCTCTGCGACGCACGAAGCGATGGTGTCGTCGACAGCCGCGAAGATGGCGCCCGGATCGGCCGAGCCGCCCGGCTCCATGAGGAAGCTGTAGGCCCGGGCCATGCCGCAGTTCGCGAGGATGTCGGCGAGCACGGTGAAGCGCTCATCGGCGGCGCGGCAGACGTCGGTGGCTCCGACGGACCGCTCGCGAAAGGGCTGATTCGCGCCGCACCCCAGCACGCGGGCTCCCGATGCCTCGAGGCGCGCGAGCCTGGCCGCGTCCAGCGTTCCGGAGGCGGCGGCCGCCACGAACACGTCGCCGGGGACGTCGTCTAGAGAGGCGGCGTCGCGCGGGGTCGACCGCGGGTCGAATTCGGGGAGCAGCTTCGGCGTTCCGGCGGCGATCAGCTCCTCGACGCCGCGGGCGTCCATCCCGTCTGGATCGATCAGGACGTGGCGGGCGTCCGACAGGCCGACGATCCGCGCGCCCGCGCGCGCCAGGTAGAGCGCGCACGCGGCACCCACGTTGCCGAATCCCTCGACGCGTGCGCGCGCCCGGTCCAGCGGCAGTCCCATCAGGTCGTACGCCCGCTGGATCGAGCGCGCCACGCCGTAGCCGGTGATCAGGTCGCCGACGCTGGATGGCCCGCCCGCGAGCCCGAGGCCCCCCTCCACCGGCGCCTTCACGCCCGTGTCCAGCCTGCCCAGTATGGCGCGGCTGCCGTCGCGTCCGTTGAAGTGCCCGCGCACCACGCCCTCCTGCGGGTGGAAGAGCCCGATGTCGCGAAACGAGGGGAGCACGTCGGCGACTCCGTCCACGCCGAGGTCTCCGCCGGTCCCCACGCAGGTCCTCAGGTACGGGGAGATCGCGCGAAACCAGCGGCGCAGCACGTCGGGCTTGCGCGCGTCGCAGGGATCGAAGTCGATGCCCGACTTGGCGCCTCCGATGCGCGGGCCGGCGAGCGCGAACTTGAGCTCCATCGCCTTCGCCAGGTAGACGACCTCGCGCTCGTCGAGGCCCGCGCGCATGCGGGTCCCGCCGCCCGCGGCGCCGCCCCGCAGCGAGTTCACCACGAGCCACCCGCGGGCGGACGTCGCGGGATCCTGCCAGCGGACGGTGAGCTCGGGGGGAGTGCGCAGATACCGCCCGTACCGCTCCCAGAGGTTCGGGCTCGTCACCGGTGCCCGGCTTCGCGCGGAGTGGGCAGCGGTTCCACGAAGACGTCCATCACGCCGCCGCACACCGCGGGGCTGAGCGAGTCGATGGCGTCGGTCAGCTCGACGCGCACGAGCGTCGGCCGCGCCGTTCTCAGCACGCGCTCGGCGGCCTCCAGCACGTCGGCCTCGCCGCAGCCCCCGCCGATCGTGCCCACGGTCTGGCCCGTCTCGCCGATCAGCATGCTGGCGCCCGCCGATCTCGGCGTCGAGCCGCGCACGCGCACGACGGTGGCGAGCACGGCCCGGGAGCCCTCCGCGTCGCAGCGCGCGACGGCGTTCAGGATGTCCTCTCTCGGTTCCATGTCAGCCCGCTGTACCCCCGTGGCCGGGCTCGTGCTCCGGCCTCGCCAGCAAGCGTTCCAGCACCCGCTCCCGGCTCCGCAGCGCGCCGGGAGGAGTGACGCCGTGCCGCACGGCGATGAGTTCTGCGGCGATCGCCACCGCGATCTCGGCGGGCGTCTCGGCTCCGATGTCGAGACCGATGGGAGCGTAGAGTCGGTGGATATCCGAGTCCGGGATGCCCGCGCCTTGCAGGGCCACGAACGCCGCGCGCACGCGCCGCCGGCTCCCGATCAGCCCAACGTAGGCGGGGCGCGCGGTTCCCGTCAGCACGGTGCGCAGGCAGGCCAGGTCGTGTTCGTGTCCACGGGTCACGAGGACCAGATAGGTGTCGGGCCCCAGCCGCACGTCCGCGAACGCGTCCGCGAAATCCACGAGCCGGGTCTCGACTCCCGGGCCGAAGCGCGCGGCGTCGGCGAATTCCTCACGGTCCTCCATGATCAGCACGCGGAAGCCGAGGCGCGCGCCGACCGTCGCGAGCTCCACGGCGATATGGCCGCCGCCCGCGATCACCAGGCGCTGCGCCGCCCGATACGGCTGCGCGAACAGCATCAAGTCGTCGCCCACGGCTTCATGCGCCGGCGCGTCCTCGCGCAGAGCGCGCCGCCCGACGTCCGCGGCGAGCGCGTCGAGCTCCGCCGAGCCCAGCGTGCCCTCCATGCCGTCCTCGCGCACGAGGACGTATCCTCCGGCGCCGGTGCCGCCCCCGGGCGCGGCGGGCACCAGCCGGACGAGAGCCACGGGCGCGCCCCCCGCCAGCGCGTCCAGGGCAGCGCGCGCGGCGGTGCCGAGGCCCCGGTGATCGGCGTCGCTCATCGGCCGAAGGTAGCGGATCGGCGGGGACGTGGGCACCGCCGCGCGCGACCCTCGCGCGCGTGTTGGCCTGCGGGCCGCGGTCCACTACACTCAGTCGATGACCTCGATCGTGACGCTCAACGTCAACGGGCGCGCCTACGAGGCGGCGGTCCCGACGCACTACACGCTGCTCGAAGCGCTTCGCTATGCCCTGCGGCTGACGGGCTCCAAGCAGGGCTGCGACAAGGGCGACTGCGGCGCGTGCACCGTGCTCGTGGATGGCATACCCATGCTCGGCTGCATCACGCCGGTCTGGGAGGCCGAAGGGGCCGAAGTCCGCACCGTCGAGGGTCTCGCGGGCATCGGGGAGCCCCACCCGCTGCAGGCGGCGTTCGACGAATTCGGGGCGGCCCAGTGCGGTTTCTGCACGCCCGGCATCCTCATGTCCGCGGCCGCGCTGCTGGAGCGAAACCCCGCGCCCACCCGCCAGGACATCAAGGAAGCCCTGTCCGGCAACCTGTGCCGGTGCACGGGCTACACGAAGATCTACGACGCCGTGGAGAAGGCCGCGGCGGTGGGCCGGGGCGACGGTTGACGTACACCGAGTCCCGGCGCGCCGGCTCGGCACGCGGCGGCGGGCGATGAGCGACACCCGGACCGGCCGGGCCTTCGTCGATCGATCCAGGGCGTACCTGACGGGCGAGTACCTGCCCAAGATCCGGGCATCTCTCGCGTTCCTGAGCCGCGAGGACATCTGGTGGCGGCCGAACGAAGCGTCCAACAGCGTGGGAAACCTCGTGCTCCACCTCGCGGGGAACGTCCGGCAGTGGATCGTGCACGGCGTCGGCGGACGGGACGATGTGCGCGATCGGCCCGCGGAGTTCTCGGCGGCAGCGGGGCGCGACGCCGGCGAGTTGCTCGGGATCCTGAAGGAGGCGCTGCGCGAGGCGGACGCGGTCCTCGCCGGCCTGGACCCCTCCTCCCTGCACGAGCGCCGGGCCATCCAGGGCCTGGATGTCAGCGTGCTCGAGGCGATCTACCACGTCGTGGAGCACTTCGCCGGCCACACCTACCAGATCATCTACGTGGCCAAGGCGAGGAGCGGCGAGGACCTCCGATTCTGGAAGGTGGAGGAGGGCCGGGCCACGCCGGCGTGGTAGGCCGCGGCCACGCCGCCCGGGGATAGTAGCGCCCTCTTTATTCCCGCCGCGCGCACACGCATCTTGGGCAGCGCACCGCCGCCGCCGCGCCCCGGCCGGCGGGCCCGATGACCGGGTGTCCGGATGCCTGCGCAATACTTCACCGAGCGGACCTTCGCCTTCCTCCGGGACCTGGCGGCCAACAACGACCGCGCCTGGTTCGACGCCAACCGGGACCGCTACGAGGCCGACGTGCGCGGCCCCGCGCTCGCCTTCATCGTCGACTTCGCGCCGCGACTGAGGGAGATCAGCCCGCACTTCCGCGCCGACCCCAGGAAGTCCGGGGGCTCGCTGTTCCGCATCCACCGGGACACCCGCTTCTCCGCTGACAAGTCCCCGTACAAGACCCACACGGGGATCCAGTTCCGCCACGAGGCGGGGAGGGACGCCCACGCCCCCGGCTTCTACCTCCACCTCGAGCCCGGAGGGTGCTTCGCGGGCGTGGGCTGCTGGCATCCCGATGCCGGCGCGCTCGCGCGGATCCGCGACGCTATCGTGGAGGATCCGGGGCGCTGGCGTGCCGCCGCCCTGCGCGGCCCCTTCGCGAAGATCTACGAGCTCGCCGGCGAGTCCCTGACCCGTCCGCCGCGCGGCTATGACGCACGACACCCGCTTGTGGAGGACCTCAAGCGCAAGGACCACATCGGCGTCGCGGAACTGACCCGGAAGCGTGTCACGGCGGCCGGGTTCCTCGACGACTTCGAGTCGCTTTGCCGGGCCGGGGCGCCGTTCGTGCGCTGGCTCTGCGGGGCCGGCGGGCACGCGTTCTGAACCCCGAGCGCTGGCCTGACCACTTCTCGGGCGCGGCGGCGCGATACGCCCGCTACCGGCCCTCGTACCCGGCCGCCCTGTTCGACCTGTTCGGGGAGCTGGCGCCCCGGCGCGAGATCGCCTGGGACTGCGCCACGGGGAACGGGCAGGCGGCGGCGCACCTGGCCAGCCGTTTCCGGCGCGTCCTCGCGACGGACGCCAGCGCGCGCCAGCTCGCCCGTGCCGCGTCGGCGCCCGGCCTCCGCTACGCCGTGGCGCTGGCCGAGGCGGCGCCGCTGCCCGCGGCATCCATCGACCTGGTCACGGTCGCGCAGGCCGCCCACTGGCTTCGTCTCGACCGGTTCTTCGGCGAGGCAAGGCGCGTGCTGCGTCCGAAAGGGGTCGTGGCGCTGTGGGCCTACGCACTGTGCACCGTCGCGCGGCCGGTCGATCGGGTCCTGCGCCGCTTCTACCTCGAAACGGTGGGGGCCTACTGGCCTCCCGAGCGGGCTCTCGTGGAGTCTCTGTATCGCGACCTGCCGTTCCCTTTCGAGGAAATCCCCTGCCCGCCCCAGCACATGGAGCACGAGTGGACGCGGGAGGAGCTCGTCGGGTACGCGAGCACCTGGTCGGCCGTCAAGCGGTACCGCGAGGATCGGGGCGAGGACCCCGTGGATACCCTGCTCTCGCCGAAATTGAGGGCGCTATGGCCCGACGGCGTCCGCGCGCTCGTACGCTGGCCGATCGGCCTGCGGCTCGGCCGGGTCTCCTGACATCGGTAGCGGACATCGGCGTCCGCGGCCGGCGCTACGAAACCGCCGGGGAAGTGTATTCAGCGCGGCGCGGAGATTGCTGTGCCTTCGGCGCTCGGGGGGACCCGTCGATCGAGGTTCCGCACAGACCACTCGGAGCGTGCCCCGAATGTTTCGCATCGCGACGTACCTCGCGCCCAGCGGCATTCACGGAATCGGTGTGTTCGCCGCGGAGCGGGTACGCGCCGGCACCATCATCTGGGAGTTTACGGACGGCGTGGACTGGCGCCTCGACGGTTCCGACCTGGCCGCCTTTCCGGAGCCGTACCAGGGCATGCTGCGCCACTACTGCTACCACGAGCCGGACGGCACGTACGTACTGTGCGGCGACAACGCGAAGTTCATGAACCACGCGGACCTGCCCAACTGCGACGACCCGGAAGGGCCGATCACGGTCGCGAACCGCGACATCGAGCCGGGAGAGGAGTTGACCTGCGACTACCGCTCCTTCGACGCCGATTGGGCGGCCGCCGGCGGGCCCTCTTTGGCCGCCGCGGCGACCTGACGACCGACCGACCGTCGCCGATACGCTCCGGAGGAACATGCACACAACCACGCTGCGAACGGGCGCCGCGCTCGGCGGTGTCCTGCTCCTCCTGTCTTGCAGATCGTCGGATCCCGTGGGCCGGGCGGTAGAACGCGGTCCTCCCCCGCCCGCGGGCCCCACGCTGTCGGTGCAGGCCAGCGGCGTGGCTGTCCTGCTGCAGGCGATCAGCCCCGCCAGCGACAGCATCGTCTGGGTGAGCGGTCACGCGGCGACCTACGCACGGACGACCGACGGCGGCCGCTCCTGGTCGGCGGGAACCGTGCCCCAGGCGGGCGATCTCCAGTTTCGGGACGTCCACGCGTTCGATGCGAGCACGGCGATCCTCATGAGCGCGGGCCCGGGCGACCAGTCGCGGACATACCGCACGGAAGACGCCGGCCGTTCGTGGGAGATGACCTGGGTCAACGACGAGCCCGATGGCTTCTACGACTGCATCGACTTCTGGGACGACGACCGGGGCATCGCGTACGGAGACGCCGTGGCGGGCGAGTTGCGCATCCTCCGTTCCGAGGATGGGGGGCGCACCTGGGAGAGGATCGCGGCCGAGAACCTTCCGCCGGCGCGCGCGGGCGAGGGCGGATTCGCCGCCAGCGGAACCTGCGTGCTGACCCGGCCCGGAGGACTAGGGTGGATCGCCGCCGGAAACGCCCAAGGCGCGCGCGTGTTTCGCACCGCCGACTACGGACGGACCTGGACGGCGCACGAGGTGCCCGTCGTGTCCGGCTCGGGCGCCGGCCTCACGTCGATCGCGATGATGGACGACTCGGTGGGGCTGGCGTTCGGCGGGGACCTGGCGGTCGTCGACCGGCACACGGACAACGTGGCCCGCACGCACGACGGGGGGCGCACGTGGACCCTCGGCGGGAAGCCCGTGATGGTGGGCGCGCTCTACGGCGGGACGTACGTGCCCGGAACGGACGGGGCGTTCGTGATCGTCGGTCCGTCGGGAGCGGACCTGTCGCTGGATGGGGGCCAGACCTGGGAGCCGCTGGACGCGGCCGCCTGGTGGGGGGTCGCCGCGAGCGCACCGGACGCCGTCTGGATCGCCGGCCCGGATGGCCGGATCGCCCGGGTATCGGTCCGCTGACGCGCACCACCGGCGGGCCCGTCGAGCTGGCTGTCCCCCCGTTCAGTCGCGGTTGCGCCGCGCCATGCTTGAGCAAACGGCCTCCGCGATGTACTGTGTCCCCGAACTCCGGCGTAGCGCGGGCCAATCGGACGACACCGTCCGCTGCCGCATGCCGGTTCAGGACCACCCCACCAAAGGAGAGGGCCCGGTGACCAAGGATCAGTTCGCTGAGAAGCTGGCCAAGAAAGCCGACATCTCGAAGGCGAAGGCGAAGGAAGTCATCGACAACATCTTTTCGACGGAGCCGCGGGACGGGATCATCGCGACCGAGCTCGATGCGGGCCGGGACTTCACCATCACGGGCTTTGGGACGTTCAGCACCCGCAACCGCAAGGCGCGGACGGGGCGGAACCCCCAGACCGGGCAGACCATCCAGATTCCGTCCATGACGGTCCCGACGTTCCGCGCCGGCCGCGGCCTGAAGGAGCGCGTTCGCGTCTGACCCGGTCGGACCGGCCCTCGAGGCATCCGCCGCGCCTCGGCCCGGCGGCGGACGCCTCGATTCGGGGAGCGCAAACGGCGACGGCCGGCCCGCCCGGCCGTTCGGCGTTACGCCTCGCCGTCGGCGCTGGATGAGACGGAAGCCGCGAGGTTCCGGAGGTGACGCGGCGGACAGAGGGAACGCGATGAACGCTCGAGCGACCGAAAGGGACGGGCTCGCGCATGCGACGCTGGCCGGGGGATGCTTCTGGTGCCTCGAGGCGGTGTACACCGAGGTGGCCGGGGTTCTCGATGTGCGGTCCGGGTACATGGGCGGCCATCACCCCAAGCCGACGTACGAGCTCGTCTGCAGCGGGACGACCGGGCACGCGGAGGTCGTGCGCATCGAGTTCGACCCCGACGTCGTCTCCTTTCGGGACCTGCTCGAGATCTTTTTCACGATCCATGACCCGACGACTCTGAACCGCCAGGGCGCCGACGTCGGTACGCAGTACCGGTCCGCGATCTTCTACCACGACGACGGGCAGAGCGCCGACGCCGAGGAGGTCGTGCGGACGCTCGAGGGCGACGGTACCTGGAGGGGGATCGTCACCGAGGTCGCTCCAGCGACGGAATTCTTCCCAGCGGAGCCCTACCACCACCGCTACTACGAGCGGAATCCGGCCCAGGGATACTGCCAGGCCGTCATCTCTCCGAAGCTGTCGAAGCTACGGGCGAAGCACGCCCACCGGCTGCGCGCGCCGGCGGTCGGCTAGGG
>DATKCH010000112.1:0-14354 GCA_035513295.1 Longimicrobiales bacterium | reverse complement strand
GCCGCGGCGTTGGCCGGGGACAACGCGGCCGAGAAGATGTACGGGTTCGATCCGTGCTGAAGGTAGATCTTCAGTAGCTCGCTGCCCGCGGCGAAGCCTCCCGACGAGGGGATCCCCTTGGACAGCGAGCCCGTGTGGATGTCCACTTCTCGAGGGTCGACGCCCTGCGCTTCGCACACCCCGCGGCCGGTCTCCCCTATTGCCCCCAGGCTGTGCGCTTCGTCCACCAGCAGGAACGCGCCGTACTCGTTCTTCAGCCGGATCAGCTCCGCCATCGGCGCCTGATCGCCGTCCATGCTGAACACGCCGTCGACCGCGATGAGGATGCGCTTGTACCCGCGGTTGCCGGCCTGCCGCAGGCGGCGCTCCAGGTCGTCCATGTCGCTGTGGCGGAAACGCCGCATCTCCGCGCCGGAAGTGCGCACGCCCTCCACGAGGCTGGCGTGGGCGTACTGGTCCAGCAGGGCGATGTCCTCGGATCCGAACAGAGACGTGATGGACGCCACGTTGGCGTCGTAGCCGGACGGGTAGACGGCCGCCGATTCCTGTCCGAGGAAGGCGGCGAGCTCGCGCTCGAGGTCCAGGTGGAGGCGCAGCGTTCCGGTGAGGAGCCTCACGCCGCCGGTGGACGTGCCGTACCGGTCGACCGCGGCCTTGACCGCCGTCTGGATTCGCGGGTGGCCGATGAGGCCCAGGTAGCTGTACGTGGAGAACATCACGATCGGCTGTCCGAGCGCGGCGGAATCGGGCCCCGCCATGCGGTCCAGCGGGAGCTGGTAGGTGTAGATGTCGTCTACGAGCCCGACCTCGAACCGCTCGAACCACCGGCGCGCCCCCGGGCAGTCGAGGAGGGTCCCATCCTCGATGAGGTCGTCGGCGCCGAAACGCGAAAAGAGTCCGTCGAACGGCTCGCTCGTGTACGCGCGGAGCGCGCCGTCATTCTGGCCGGAAGACGACTTTGATCGAGCCGTGCCGGCGCTTGTCGAGGGCGGTGTCGAGGGCGTCACGGTAATCCTCCAGGCCGAATTCGTGCGTGACCAGTTCGAGGTCGTTCAGACCCCCCTCGCGCATGAGCTCGAGGGCGATCTCGTAGATCTCCCGCGTGCGACCCCGGAAGGGCGCGCCGCCGTAGGCGATCACCCCCGCGATCGTCAACTGCCGGTACCACACCCGCGTCCAGTCGACGGCCACCTTCGCCGCGCCACCTACAACGATGATGCGGCCGCCTTCCCGGGCAAGGGCCAATGCCTGGCCCAGCGTCCGCTCGCTGCCGACGGTGTCGTAGATGAGCGCCGGTCCGCCCTCCACGAAATCGGGCGCCATGCTCGGCTCGAACAGCCGCGCGCCCGGCAGGCCGGCGGCCCACTCCAGGGCGTCATCGCCCCCGCGCAGCAGCACGTCGGCGCCCGCCGCCCGGGCCATCCTGCGCTGAACGTCGTAACGCGCGGTCGCCGCGATCGTCCCTTCGAACCCGATCAGCCGCAGCGCCCGGACCGTCAGCAAACCTATGGTGCCCGCGCCGATGACGAGGACCACGTCGTCCGGCCCGGGCGGGTGCAGCAGGACGGGCCGGAGCGCCGACGAGAACGGATCCGTCAGCACCGCGAGCCGATCGTCCATGTCCCCCGCCGCGTGCAGCTGCGACCTGTGCGCGACGAAGGAGCCGGCCCAGCCGCCTCCTACGACCGGGTTGTACCCGGCCATCGGACCCACACCCAGGCGCCCTTCGACCGTACGCCTGCACAGCCCGGTCTCCCCGCGGCGACAAGCGGGGCAGGCCTCCAGGCCGCGCTGCTCGCAGGCCAGCACCGGGTTCACGACGACCCGGTCGCCGACGCTCCAATCGCCCGCCTCCGATCCCGCCTCGGTGATCACGCCCACGTTCTCGTGGCCGAAGGTGAAGGGGAAAGAGGCGAACGGCTCGAGGGTGAACGAGTCGTGCGCGGTCACCGCGGAAAGGTCACTTCCGCAGATGCCGCTCATGGTTGTCCGGACGCGGACCCACTCCCGGCCCGGCAGCTCCGGGGGTTCGACGTCGTCCAATCGCGTGCACCCCAGCACGCCGGTGGCGGCGCCTGGCCGATGCTTCGCGACCAGGCGCGTCGCGATGTAGCGCAGGGGATTGTAGTGGAACCGAATCGCCTGCAAGCGCACCGTCCACGCGGCCTGTCGCGGCGATCGGGCCCGTCCGCGGGCCATCGCCGGGGAGACGAAATGTCCGGCCAAGCTAGCGGCGAAGTGGTCCGGGTACAACCGGTCTGACTGGCCTCCGGACGGGTACCGCCCTCGGTTCACGGCCGCTATCATCGAGACATGAGCGATTCTTCCGGGACCCGCGGGAGCGCGGGCCTCGACCGGCGCGGCTTCCTCCGCGCGACCGCCGGCGGGGGAGCCGCGATCGCGCTCGCATCGGCGCTTCCGGCGGGCACCTTGAAGGCTTATTCCGCGGCCCAGGAGGACGGCGTCGACCTCAAGGCGCTGTCGCCCAAGCAGTACGCCGTGGCGCGCGCGGCGGCGGAAGCGCTGCTCGTGGACGTCCCCGTGGACCCGGGCGCGGTCGCGCGGGCCGTGGACACCGACCTGGCCGCCGTCGGGGACCCCATCCGGGCGGACATGCGCACGGTGTTCACGCTGCTGGAGCACCTCACGCCGCTCGGCCTGCGCTTCCGCCGCTTCACCGCGCTCGGGGTCGACGACCGGCGCGCCTACCTGATGACCTGGGCCCGCAGCCGCTTCAACCTCCGCCGCGCCGCCTTCCAGGCCACGCGCGGCTTCCTGTACTTCAACACCTACCTGCGCGAGGAAACCTGGCCGGTCACGGGCTTCCCGGGTCCCTGGCCCGAGCGCTTCGAGTTTCCCGTGCCTCCGGTCGACTTCGGGGAGATCGCGTGATCATCCAAGGGACCAACCGGACGGGCGCGGTGCGCGACCGCGCCGACGTGGTGGTGATCGGCACCGGCGCGGGCGGAGCCACGCTCGCCGACTACCTGTCCGAGCGCGGCTGGGATGTCGTGATGCTGGACAAGGGTGGCTTCTTCCAGGCGCACGACTTCACCCAGCGGGAAGACGACGCGATGGTCGATTTCAACGGCCGGCGTGGTCTGGATTCCACCGTGGACAACGCGTACTTCCTGAACTACGCGGAGTGCATAGGCGGCAGCACCGTCCACTACTGGGGCGATTCCTTCCGCGCCCCGGCCGACCGCCTGGAGCGCTGGCGCGGGCTCGGCATCGACTGGATGACGGTCTCCGATCTCGCGCCCCACTTCGACGCGATCGAGGCGGACCTGGGCACGCACATCTGCCCCGAACGCCTGTTCAACGAGAACAACCGGCTGGTGCGTCAGGGCTGCGAGGCGCTCGGGTTCGCGGGCGACGCGGTGCCCACGGCGCGCGTGGATTGCATCGGCTGCGGGTGGACGCAGTACGGCTGCTCCTACAACCGCAAGAGCTCCCAGCTGATCACCACCATTCCGCGGGTGTCGAGGCGCGGCGGCCGTATCTACAGCGACGCCCGCGCCGAGCGGCTGATCATGGAGGGTGGGCGCGCGCGGGGCGTGACCGGATCGCTGATCGACCGGGACACAGACGAAGCCCACGGAACCTTCCGGATCGACGCGGGCCTGGTCGTCGTCGCCGGGGGCGCGATCGGCAGCGCCGAGTTCCTGCTCCGCAACCTCGAGGATCCCACCGTAGGCAAGCGCTTCTACATCAATCCCCACTATTTCGTCTACGCGGACTTCGGGCGCGAGATCGACAACGTCACGGGCATCCCGTGTGCCTACGAAGTGCACGAATTCCGGGAGCTGCATACCGACTCCGCGGGGCGCTACGCGCGCGGCGGCTACACGATGCTGTGCAACCATCAGTCGCCAGGCGTGACGGCCGCGACGCTCAGCGACATCGGCGTTGAGCACCGGGCGCGCATGGGCAGGTACAGGCAGCTCGGCTCGCTGATGTCGGTCATCGACGAGACCCATCCCGGGCGGCTCTGGGTGGACGACGATGGCCACCGGCGCACGTCGTTCAGGGTGCGCGGCGTGGACGTTCACAAGGCCGTCGACTTCCTGAAGAACGCCTCGCGCATCTTCCTGGCGGCGGGTGCGCGCGAGGTCTGGATCCCGGACGTTTGGGGCACCGTCGTGCGCGATGAGGCCGGAGTGGAGCGCGAGATAGGTATCCGCTCCGTGATGCCGAACGCCCAGTTCGCGGCCGGCAGCCACTTCCTGGGGACGGCGCCGATCGGCGCGGACGCCGAGGATTCCTTCGCCGACCAGCACGGCGAGGCGCATCGGGTGCCGGGGCTGTACGTAGCCGACGGCGCCGCCGTGCCGGGAAGCGTGTCCAAGGACCCTTCCCTGACGATCATGGCGGTGGCGCGCCGGATCGCACAGGGCATGCACGAGCGAGAGGGCGGGCGGGGCTCCTAGCCCACCGGACGCCGGGTCAGGCGGCATTCGCGCTCCACTGAGCGGCTGGCCGGGTCAGGCTGCGCCGCGCTCCAAGTAGCGGCACAGCGTGCCGATATCGATGTTCCCCCCGCTCACCGTCACCGCCACGCGGCTGCCTTCCGGCAGCGCGATCTTGCCCGAAAGAAGCGCCGCCGTCGCGGCCGCGCCGGCGGGCTCCGCGAGGAGCTTGGCCCGCTCCAGCAGGAACCCCATGCCCGCGATGATCTCGTCGTCATCGACGAGGACGATCTCATCCACGTACGCGCGCACGTGCTCAAGCACCAGGTCGCCCGTGGTCGGCGTCGCCAGGCCGTCGGCGATCGTGTCGACGCGGTCCAGGAAGAGCGCCCGGCCATTTTCCAGCCCCGCGGTGACGCAGGCGGCCCCGACCGGCTCGACGCCGATGACGCGCACCTTCGGCCGCAGCGCCTTGACCGCCGTCGCGATGCCCGCGATCAGCCCCCCGCCGCCGACGCACACTACGACCGCGTCCAGCGCGGGCAGGTCCTCGACGATCTCGAGGCCGACGGAGCCCTGCCCGGCGATGATGTGCGGGTCGTCGAAAGGGTGGACGTAGACGAGACCGCGCTCCTGCCTGAGCTGCTCGGCCTTTTCGAATGCGTCGAAGACATCGCCGTGCAGCACGACTTCGGCGCCGTAGGCGCGGCTCGCCTCCACCTTCGCCCGCGGAGCCGTTTCGGGCATCACGACCGTGGAGCGGACGCCGGCGGCGCTCGCGGCGAACGCCACCGCCTGCGCGTGATTGCCCGCCGACACGGCGACGAGCCCACGCGCCCTTTCCTCGGGACTCAGATGCGAGACGCGCACGGTCGCTCCGCGGGTCTTGAAGGACCCCGTACGCTGAAGGTTCTCCGCTTTCAGGAACGCGCGCGTGCCGGTCCGCTCACCGAGCGTCGTCGATCGCAGCAGGGGCGTGGGGGACAGCGCACCGCGGACGATGTCGCGGGCCGTGCGGATGTCTTCCAGGGTGATCAAGGGCGTTTCCTAGGGCGTCGCTGCATGAACGGCGCGGCCGCGGGGCGGGCGGCCCGGGGTCAGTCGCTCGACCCCACGACCCATTCGCAGGCGTCGCCGCCCAGCCGGACGCAACGTTCGTGCGTGACCGTCGCCGAGTCCGGAAGGTACGCGCCGGCGAGCTCTCCGAGAGCTCCCGTCACCAGCGCGCATCCGGTGCCCCGATCGTCGGCGGCGGCTGTGATCGGAGCCGCGGATCTCACGCGCAGCGGCCGCTCCACTGTAAAGCGCCCGCCGGGCGTGGTCATGGGCTTCAGGAGCGAACGCGCGGCGCGCCTGGCGGCCAGGTGCCTGAGGACGGACGGCATCCCCGCGGCCCGCACACGGCCCATGGACCGGCGCGCGAAGGCGGCGCCGGCCTCGCGCAGCACGTTCCTGGCGTCCGGCCGGCGGATGACCAGACGGAGGAGATCGACCACCTCCTCGGCGGGTACCCGTTTGCCCTCCCGATCGGCGGTCTCGTAGTCGGTGATGCGGCGAGCGACCACGTCGCTCAGCCCCAGCCGCCGCGGCAGGCTGGCGGGGAGATCTTCGTTTTCCAGGATCTCCTCCGGCCGGTCGATGTCGCGAACGGTTTCCAGCAGCACGAGCGGTAGCCGGGCTGCGACGGTGCCATCGAGACGCGTCGGCGGATCTGTGGTCATTCCTGCAGGGCCCATACGGAGTGAAACGAGCCACGCTGCTGCGAGCGCCAAAGTGGGGCCGCCGCGCCGCCCCGGCAACGCAACCGGCAGCACGACGCGCGCCTCGGCGGCGACCGGTAGGTCAGCGCGTGCCCGGCCCGGAGGCGCGGCGGCCGCCTACGGTGCTCGCGAACGTCGGCGCCGGTAGACTAGGTTGGGGCATGCTTCGCTACCCGCCCTTCGATCCGCCCGAGTACGTCGACTGGCAGGCGGACCCCGCCGAGGTGGAACGCTTCGGCCGGAAACTGGAGGAAAACCGCCCGCGGCGCTCGGTCATCTCGTCCCTCGAGCCGCAGGCGTTCCTGGATCTGTACGCCGGCCTCGTCAGGAATCGCGTCCACGACACCGAGCTGAAGCGTTGGGTTCGACGCGGCGTGATCTCCAAGGCGTGGCTGGGGACGGGTGAGGAGGCGGTCACGATAGGCGCCGTCCACGCGCTGGACCGCGCCCGCGACGTGGTCGCGCCCATGATCCGCAACGCCGGCGCCTGTCACGAGATGGGCATGCCGCTCGTGGACCTGTTCGCGGGCTATCTGGGCACGCGAGACGGCCCCAACGGCGGCCGTGACCTGCACGTCGGGTCCCTCGAGCACGGCGTGATCCAACCGATCTCCCACGTGGGCGACATGGTCCCGGTGATGACCGGAGTCGCCCTGGCCTTCCGCGTCCGCGGTGAGGCGCGCGTCGCGCTGACCTGGATCGGCGACGGCTCGACCAAGACGTCCACCGTGCACGAGGGTCTCAACCTCGCCGCGGTAGAGCGCGTTCCCGCCGTCTTCGTGATCCAGAACAACCAGGTCGCGCTCGGCACCCGGCTCGAGCAGCATCACGCGGGCGATTTCGGAGAATGGCCCAGAATGTACGGCGTCGCCGGGGAGCGGGTCGATGGCAACAACGTCCTGGACGTGCTGGCGGCGACGCGCATCGCGGCGGACAGGGCGCGGTCGGGCGCGGGGCCCACGCTGGTCGTGGCCGAGACCTTCCGCATGGGAGGGCACGCGACGCACGATGAGGCCGAGGCGCGCCGCACCTTCCCCGCGGAGCTGTTCAGGGCGTGGGGGCGTCGCGACCCGATCGGCCTCTACGAGGAGTGGCTCGTGGGCAGAGGCGTTCCGCGGGAACGCCTGGAGAGCATCGAGCGCGAAGTCACCCGAGAGGTCGGCGAAGCCGCGGAGCGCGCCCTGGCCGGCAGGGACGAGCGCATGCCGAGCGGAGCGTCGGCGGAGTTCGAAGGCATCAGCGCGGGCATCCGTCAACCCGGCATCGCGCGCCGCCTGGCCTGACCGCCTGGAAACCGGGAGGTCGACCCTCCGGGCCGCCGCGCGCTCGACGGCTCAGGGGGGCGCCTAGCAGGTCGCTGAAAGGGGAGCGAGCCGCGCGTCCGAGATCAGGTCTCCGCGACCGCGTCGACGACGTCGAAGAACGAGCCGAGGGCCCCCAGCGTCAGCCCCCACACGGTGTGCGGCCCGTGCCGGATGCCCGGAAGCGTCCGGTGCCCGGCCCCTTCGCGGAGGATCACCTCGGTCGCGGCGTCGGCGGCCCGGAGCTCTCGCACGGGGACCCAGAAGGCTTCCTGGACCTCCCGCGCATCGGGCCTCAGGGCGATGGCCGGCGGCACCGCGATCACGAACGGCGCGATCACGAGCGGAGGCAGCAGCGGCGAGGAGGGCGCGATCTCGGGCAGGCGTCCGAGCGGGTCCCCGACCCTCGCGATCGCCGCACCCAGTTCCTCCTCGGCTTCTCGCAACGCCGTCGCGAGCAGGTCGCGGTCCCGCGCTTCGCGCCGGCCGCCGGGGAGCGCGATGTGGCCTGCCCAGGGATCTCCCTCCAGATCGGCGCGGTGGATGAGGAGGATCTCGAGCGCCGGCGTCTCCCTGACCATCAGCGCGACGGCCGCCTCGAGGTAGCCCTCGGGGCGGCTCACCACACGCACGGGCCTGTCGTTCAGCGCCTGGCGCAGACCCTCCAGAAAGGGCGACATGACGCCAGGTTACCGCGGTCCGAGCACCCGGAGCAAACCGTCGCGCCCCGTGTACGACTCGACATGACCAGCCCCGGTGCCATCGCCGAGAGAAGGCGCAGAATCTTCGCGCGCGACGGCCATCGGTGCGTCTACTGCGGCAAAGTGTTGCCGGACGACCTCCTCAGCCTGGATCACGTCGAGCCCCGCCGGAAGGGGGGAGACCACTCCGACGGCAACCTGGTGACGGCGTGCATCCCGTGTAATCGCGACAAGGGCGGCCTGCCGGCGTGGGCGTACCTCGCCACCGATGAGGCCGCCCGCAGCGTATTCCTCCATCACGCCCACTGGATCTGGCCACGTCACCGCCGGGCGGTGGAGGAAGCGGCGCTCAAGGCCGCGGAGCAGGCCGGGTACGCCCGCAACGACGCGGAGGGCGCCCGGTGACCGCCCGCGCCGCCGCCGCCGCCCTCTGCGTCACGCTCGCGGCGTGCGCCGAGGCCACGCCGTTCGTGGAGCGCATAGACGCGACCGACGAGATCCAGGCGGAGGCCGACGTCGCCGCCGAGTGGGTGCGCGCGTCGCGCAGCGGGGAGCCGCTGTCCGACTCCAGGATCCTGGGCGTGGGCTACCTCGAGCGCGGGCGCCTCGGACTGGGATCGCCGTTCCGCCTCGCGGACTTCGCCCTTTCAGACCCGCGGCTGGCCGAAGCCGATCGCGCGCCGGTCGCGGCGTGGTTGCTTCGGAGCCTCCTGCGCGGGGAGCTGTACGTCATCGACCCCCGCGTCCTGGACGGAGCCGAGCTGCTGGGAGAGGTGGCGGGTCGCCGTCCCGGGCGCGAGCACTTCGGCCTGATCGACAGGACCATCCGCGAGGCGGAAGACCCGCGTGCGGGCGAGCTCGCGGTTCGGATCGCCTACACGCTCGCCGGCGCGGAGGGCGTCGTGCGGCGGTCGGGCGTGCGCACGGCGGTCCGCGTCGCCGCGCTGCTGCGGGACCGGGAGCTGGCGCGGCGAGATGCCGTGGCGCTGATCAGGCGCGCCGAACGCGAAGGCGCCTCCGCCGTGTCCGCGCTGCCGGCCTGGCGGGCGCAGGGTGGGCCGCGGGTCGAGGCCCCGCTCAGCGCGCCGCTCCCGCCCGCTCTGGAAGAAGAGGGGCTGGCGTTGGCGCGGCTGACCACCGAGGCGGTCCGGAACCTGGCCGCTCCGGCTGCCACGCGCGGGCCCGCCGCGGAGCGACCGCCGAGATCGCTCCTCGGTATGCGGGCCGCGGCCAGGCTGGCCGCGCTAGCGGCGGACGACGCCGCCCCGCCCCGGCCGGCGATCTCCGTCGCGCTCCAGGCCCATCGCCCCATACTGGAGAGCGGCGTCGCCCTCAGCCCTCGCGGTCGGGCGGCGTCGAGCCGCTTCCTGCGGGGCGCCTCGAACGAAGAGGCGCTGGCGGCGGAGCTTTCGCTCCTCAACGCCCGCACTGAAGACCACCCCGTGGGCTATTCCGTGGCCCTCTGGGCCGCGGTGGGCCTGCGCCCGTTCGCCCAGGAACGACCGTGGTTCCCCGGCTTCCCCGCACCGTCGCTGACCGAGCTGACCGAGAGGCACGGCATCACACAGGTCACGTTCGACGCGTCGATCCCCGACCCGTGGAGGCCCTTCTACCTGGCCGTGCTGGACGTGGCCGTGCGCGACCTCCGGCGCGTCATGCCGACGCTCCAGCTCCGTGGTCTGCGCGTCCACGTGGGATCGGAGAGGGAGGGACCGGGCCCG
The DNA here is from genome assembly GCA_035513295.1 of Longimicrobiales bacterium. GTDB lineage: Bacteria > Gemmatimonadota > Gemmatimonadetes > Longimicrobiales > RSA9 > DATHRK01. Next base: position 4,462 of record DATKCH010000112.1, on the reverse strand, counting down.
CTCGCGCTGCACGACCCCGGCGACCGTCGCCTCTTCCTTCCCCCGTCCACGGCCGCCGGCACGCTGGCCCACGAGATCGCGCACGACCTGGACTGGCAGGTGGCGCTGCGTCGCTATCGCGTGCGCGGCGACTACGGCACCGATCGGGCGTTTCGTGCACGGTCGGATCCGCTGTCCACCTGGGTGCGTGGCCTGGCCGCGGCGGCCCCCGGAGGAGATGGGAGGACCGCCCTGGACAGCCACTGGACCCGGCCGGCCGAGGTGTTCGCGCGCGGCATCGACTGGTTCTCGGTCGTTTCCCTGGGCCACCAGGGGCGCATGAACGGCTACCTTTCCTCGGTCCAGGATGACGTCCTGACCGGTTACGGGACGGTTCCGGCGCCGGACGCGACGGGCGCGGCGGGCGGCGCGCTGATCGCGATCCTGGATGATGTCGCCCCCGCGTATCCGGCCACGCGCGAGTGGTTCCTGTCGGCCTACGGACCGGCCCGCACCCACACCGCCCTGGACCTGCTCAGGCTGGTGCTGGCGGAGGGGCTGCCGTCGTCGTCGCAGGACGATGGCGGCGCGCCGTTCGGCCCGCGGCGGCTGCGCGCCGCGCTCCAGGGCTACGACATCGCGGCCGCGGCGCTCGAGACGTGGGCTTGTCGTTCGCCGGGCAGCGCGTACGGGGGTGTGCGGGCGGATGCCCGACACGGCCTGATCGCCGAGGCGGCGCGCGCGGTGACGCGCGGACTCGCGATGGAGCGTGCGGATGCCCTGGCGGGCCTTTCGGGGACGCGCTGGTTGGCGCGCAGGCTGTACGGCAGGAGATGGCGGGAGGAGTCCGTCCCGGAGGACGCCAGGTCCGCGCTCGAGGAGCTGCTGCGCGAGTTGCGGGACGCGGAGGGACAGGTGCCGGCGCTCGAGCCGGGTGGGGGGCTCCGGCTGAATCCGTCACCCGCCCGCTGCGGCGGAACCGCCATCTTCTAGCCCGTCGCCGTCAAACGCCCGTCGCTTCGGCTCCCCAGATGAGCTTGTGCAACTGGAGCTGCATGCGCACGGGCAGTCCGTCCTCGAGGATCCAGCCCGCGAGGTCGGCCCATGCCACCGCGCCCCAGACGGGCGATACGAGCAGCTCCCGCAGGCGCCCCGACCCCACCCGCTCGTCCAGGCCTCTCTCCGCGATGACGGCGCGGGTCCACTCGTAATCGTCGCGGTCGGCGACCACGAACTTCACCTCGTCGAGCTCCGTCAGGTGGTCGAGGTTCGTCCAGAGGTTCCGGTGACTCTCGCCGGAACCGGGACACTTGAGGTCCATGATCTTGTGGACCCGGGCGTCGAGGCCGCTCACGTCCACCGCGCCGGACGTCTCCACCAGCACGGTGAATCCCGCGTCCGCGAGCAGCGCGCACAGGCGGAACGCTCCGGGGTGGACGAGGGGCTCGCCGCCCGTCACCTCGACGAGCCGGGCGCCGATCTCCCGCGCCCTATCCACGAGGGACTCCAGGCTCAGCTTATCGCCCCCGTGGAAGGCGTACTCAGTGTCGCACCAGACGCAGCGGAGGGGGCAGCCCGTCAGCCGGATGAAGGTGCACGGGAGGCCCGCCCAGGTGCTCTCCCCCTGGATCGAATGGAACACCTCGGTCACGCGGAGGATGGCTCCGTCCGGGCTTTCCTTCCGGCCGGCGCCCTGCAGGCCGGCGTCGCTCATTGGCCGGCCGGCAAAACCGGCGGCTCGCGCGTTCACGAGGCGCGCCTTCGACCGTCGCGCAGGAATCTCAGCGGCGATTCACGGATCAGGCTGTCCACGACGAAGAAGAGGTTTGCCGGACGCTCGGCCATGCGGCGCATGAAGTACGGATACCAGGCCTCGCCGAACGGGACGTAGATGCGCACGTGGTAGCCCTCCGCGACCAGCCGCTGCTGCACGTCGCGCCGGACGCCGTACAGCATCTGGAACTCGAAACGGTCGCGATCGATGCCTTCGTCCCGGGCGAAGCGCTTGGTCGCGCGGATCATCGCCTCGTCGTGGGTGGCGATGCCCGGGTAGCTCCCGTCGGCGAGCAGCGCTCGCATGCACCGGACGAAGTTCGCGTCCACGTCCTCCTTGTCGGGATAGGCGACGCTTTCGGGCTCCTTGTACGCCCCCTTGCAGAGCCGTACGCGCGCTCCGAGGGCGTTGGCCCAGGCCACGTCCTTCTCGGTTCTGTAGAGGTAGGACTGCAGCACCACCCCGATGCCGCGTCGTCCGGCGTTCCAGCACTCCTCGAAGAAGTCCAGCGTACGCTGCGTGTAGTCGGTGGACTCCATGTCGAAACGGATGAACAGGCCGCACTCCTCCGCCGCGTCGAGCAGCTGCCCGACGGCCCGGCCCAGGAACGCCCCGTCGATGTCCTGTCCGAGCTGCGTGAGCTTGACGCTCACGTTGGCGTCCAGGTTCTCGCTCGCGATGTCGCGCACGACCCGCTCGATCGTGGCCGCCGCGGACAGCGCCTCTTCCGCGCTCGCCACGGCCTCGCCGAGGTAGTCCAGCGACACGTGCATGCCGCTCCGGTTCAGCACGCGCGCGGCCTCGATCGCCTCCTGTGGCGTTTCCCCCGCCACGAACCTGCGGGCGATGGAGCGGGAGAACGGGGCGTCGGTGGCTATGCGCCGGGCGGCCGAGCTTCCGCCGAGAGCCAACAGCGCGTCTCTCAGCATTCCGTCTCCGCCGTGCCCGCCGCTTCCCGCTCCCGGCGCAGAATCGCCGCGTCGAGCTCCTCCCTGATCTCGAACAGCGTCCACTCCTCGGCGGCGCTGCGCGCGTCCTCGGCGGTGGCCCCCGCCCCGACATCGCCCGATTCGACGTGCCCCATGATGCCGGCGCCCGTCGCGGCCCAGCGTGGAAAGACGAAGAAGGAGGCGAACGGCCGTGCCGGGTCGCCGGTTGCCTCCACGTCCACCTCCACCGTGTACGCGTGCCCGTCCGCGCCCTCGAACGCGGGCGGCCGTTCGTGCTCGCGCCGGTAGCCGGCCAGCGTGGCGTCCGCCATCTCGCCGGTGGCCTGTTTGGTCGCGCGCAGCGTGTCGATGAGGTCCGGCGTGGGTCCGTCGTCGTCGACGTGGTTCATATCGTGGAAATGTCCGCCGGGCGGGGGCCGGGCACAACCGGTCGCGCTCGCGGCGCTCCGTGGCCGCCCGCGGAGGGTCCACGCGGACACCGGAGCACGGGCCGCCGCCGGCGCCACGGCTGGCGATGGGCGCGCGCGCGGGGTAGGGTTCGGGGGGCGTGCCCGGAGCGCACGCGTGGCCCGCGGAACGCGGGCCGGACCGACCCCCCAGCGACGAAGACCTGTACCCATGCGAATGCGCGCGGCGCTCTTCTACGAGCACGGCGGCCCGGAGATGCTCCGGATCGAAGAGATCGACGTCCCGAAGCCCGGGCCCGGAGAGGTTCGCGTGCGCGTGCGCGCCGTGGCGCTCAATCATCTGGACCTGTGGGTCCGCCGCGGCCTTCCGATCGACATCGAACTGCCCCACATCGGCGGCTCCGACATCGCCGGCGAGATCGACGACGTCGGATCGGGCGTTCACCGCGTCCAGCCCGGCGAACGGGCGGTCGTGAATCCGTCGCTGTGGTGCGGAGAGTGCGAGTGGTGCTTACGGGGCGAGCAGAGCCAATGCGTCAACTACCGCATCATCGGCGAGCACGTCCGCGGCGGCGCGGCCGAGTTCGTCGTCGTGCCGGCTCGCAACGTGTACCCGATCTCCGATGGCGTGTCCTTCGAGCGCGCCGCGGCCGCGCCGCTGGTGTTCATGACGGCGTGGAGGGCGCTCATCACGCAGGGCGCGCTGAAGCCCGGAGACACGGTGCTCGTGACCGGGGCTTCGGGAGGAGTCTCCACCGCGGCGATCCAGATCGCGCGCTTCGCGGGCGCCCGCGTCATGGCGCTCACGTCGGCGCCGCACATGGATCGCGTGCGGGAGCTGGGCGCGCACGTCGTCTACGACCGCGCCGACGGGGAATGGACGAGGGCGCTCTGGCGCGAGACCGGGAAGCGCGGCGTGGATGTCGTGCTCGACTCGGTCGGAACCGCGATCTTCGGGCAGTGCGTGCGCTCCCTCGCGCGCGGCGGGCGCATGGTGACCTACGGCGCCACGACCGGACCTACCGCGGAGCTGGACCTGAGGGTAGTGTTCTGGAAGCAGGTGAGCATCGTGGGATCGACGATGGCGAACCAGGAGGAATTCCAGCGCGTGATGGACCTCGTGTTCGCCGGAGAGTTCGACCCCGTCGTCGACAGCGTCCGCCCCCTGGCCGAGATCCGGGAAGCGCACGCGCGACTGGAGTCGGGCGAGGCGTTCGGCAACATCGTGCTCGTGCCCTGAGACGGTCGTGACGCTCGGACCCCTGGCGATCATCGCAATCGTGCTGATCGGCCTCGCGCTCGTGGGCTTCGTCATCCGGACCCTCTTCACGCTCGCGAAGATCGCCCTCGTC
>DATKCH010000111.1:0-28141 GCA_035513295.1 Longimicrobiales bacterium | reverse complement strand
TACCAGCCGCCGCCGTTCTCGCCGAAGAACCCCGATTTCCAGACGAAGATCTTCTTGTAGATGGCGCCGAGCATCACGAGCATGACCAGCATCGCGCCCGCGCGGACGAAGACCCCGACGAGCAGGGACACGCCGGCCAGGATCTCCACTACGCCGAGGCCCCAGGCCACCGTGGCCGGCACGCCGATGCTCTCCCCTCGCTGGTTCGGCGCGCGCACGTGCGCCCAGCCGCTCGAAAGGAAGATCAGCGACAGCACCGCCCGCAGGGTGAACAGGGCGAGGTTCTCCAGCATCTCGGGTGTCATGGACGTCCCTCGTCGGGTACGTGGCGTGATGTCCGCCGGTCGCGAGCCCGGAAACCTTTCATTCGCGGGGCCGCCGCGCCACCATCGGACCTTGGCCTGCGGCGCCCGCCGCCCGTAGACTCCCGCCATGAGCCTGCCTCGAATCACCATCGACCACCCCCCGTGGCTGGAGCGGGAAATCGATTGGGCGCTGCGCCTGTCCACCGTCCACGAGCGCATGCGCTGGGTGATCGAGCTGGTCGAAGAACAGGTTCGCCGGGGGACCGGCGGTCCGTTCGCGGCCGCCGTGTTCGAAGCGGAGTCCGGGGCGCTGGTGGGGGTCGGGCTGAATCGGGTCGTCCCGCTGAACAACTGCTGCCTGCACGCTGAAGTGGTGGCGATCATGGTCGCGCAGGCGCGCGTGGGGAGCTACTCGCTGGGTCGCGATGGGATGCCGGTCCACGAGCTGGTCACGTCGTGCGACCCGTGCGCGATGTGCGTCGGCGCGGCGTTCTGGAGCGGCGTCGGGCGGATAGTAGCCGGCGCCGACAGGGACGACGCGATGGCCCAGGGGTTCGACGAGGGCCCCGTCTTTTCCGAGACGTACGCGTACCTGGCCGAGCGCGGCGTGCAGGTCGAGCGGGGCGTGTGCCGCGACGAGGCCGCCGCCGTTCTGGAGCGCTACGTGCGGGGTGGCGGAGAGATCTACAACGCGTGACCGCACGCGTTGGCCGCCGCCCCCGAACCCGTCCGATATGAACGGCACGCTCTCCGCGGACACCGTGTCCGGCTCGTTCGCGCGGCTGGACGCCGCGGACGCCGATCTCGCGCGGCGGTACCCGGACGAGCCGGGTCATCGACAGCCCGTGCACACGGTGTACGGCGGCGGCCACCTGTTCCGGGCGACGACCGCCCAACGGCTGGGAGAGCTCGCGCTGCGCGCGCTGGGAGAGTACGCGCCCGACGCGGAGGCGCTGGCCGAGGCCACCGGATTGCGCGACGAGCCCCCCGGCCTGGTCGACGCCGTGTACGCGCGCGTCCGGGACAAGCTCCGGGACGAGCCGGTCGAAGACTTCCGCATCGACTTCGAGGACGGGTACGGAAACCGGTCCGACGACGAGGAGGACGGGCACGCCGTGGCGGCCGCGGAGGAGGTGGCGGATGGGATGGAGGCCGGGACTCTGCCGCCGTTCCTGGGACTGCGGGTGAAGCCGCTCACGCCGGAACTGCGCGCGCGCTCGGTCAGGACGCTGGACCTTTTCGTGACGGAGCTCACGGAACGCGCCGGCGGCGCCCTCCCGGACAACTGGGTCTTTACGTTGCCGAAGGTCACCCATCCCGCCCAGCCGGCCGCGTTCGCGGAGCTGCTGGGCCGGCTGGAGGAGGCTCGCGGGCTCGAGCCCGGTTCGCTCCGATTCGAAGTCATGATCGAGACGCCGCGGTCGATCTTCGGCCCGGACGGGTCGGTCGCTTTGCCCGCGCTCGTCGCCGCCGGCGCCGGGCGCGTGACCGCCGCCCATTTCGGGACGTACGACTACACGGCGCTGCTGGACATCACCGCGGCGCATCAGCGCATGCGGCACCCCGCGTGTGACTTCGCCCGCGACGTGATGAAGGTCGCGCTGGCGCACACGGGCGTGTGGATCTCCGATGGCTCGACCGCGTCGCTGCCGGTGGCGCCGCATCGAGCGCCGGACGATGGCGCGCTCAGTCCGGAGCAGGACGCCGAGAACCGCGCCGCGGTGCACGCCGCCTGGCGCATGCACTACGACGACGTGACCGACTCGCTGGTGCGCGGGCTGTATCAGGGGTGGGACCTGCACCCGGCGCAGCTCGTCACGCGCTACGCGGCCGTGTACGGGTTCTTCCTGGGAGCGCTGGACGCCGCCGCCGACCGGCTGACGAACTTCCTCGAACGCGCCGCCCGGGCCACGCTGCTCGGCAACGTCTTCGACGACGCCGCGACGGGTCAGGGGCTGCTGAACTTCTTCCTGCGGGCGGTGAACGGCGGCGCGATCACGGAGGACGACGCGCTCGCGCGAACCGGCCTCAACCGGGAGGAACTGGCGACCCGCTCGTTCGTGGAGATCCTGAAGCGGCGGGGATCGTGAGAAACGTGCGACAGACCTCTCCCTGTCTCCTTCGTTCAGCGCTCGATGCGCAGCGTCACGGTCAACTCCGCCGGCCCATCCGCGCCGTCCGCGCCGGCGCGCAGCGTCACGTCGGCCAGCCGCTTCGATCCGGACTCGCGCACCGCCAGTTCGGCGTCCGGCTCCTCCGCGTCCGGCCCGTCGCCGGCGAGAACGAGCCCGATCACCGCCTCCGGGTCGACCTCGACCGCGGCGTGCCAGGAGTAGGCGGTTCCCGCCGCGTCGACGTTCCAGCCCGCGTCGAGCGACCGGGTGACCGGCGCCGGCGCCGCGGCGACCACCTCGACCCTCACCAGCGCGGGCTCCGCGGCACGGCTCTGCGCGCCGGCCGGGGCGGCCAGCGCGAGGAGCGCCGCGGCCGCGGCTGGCGTCGTGAGCGTGAGGCGTCGAGGGATCCGGTGCGTCGACATCGATTCCTTCCGGGGCTGGAGTCGGCTGCTCCACTCGTTGCGCCCGAGTGTGGGTGCAACTGGCGCGCCCGGCGTTTACGGCCCGGGTCGCCCCTCCGTGGGCTGGGCGTATCTTCTTTGGTCCCCTGTACTTGTGCAACTCGACCGCAACCTTGCCGAATCCGTGCGTGGCCGCGGAGCCGGCCTCGTTTCGAGGCCGGCCGGCTTCGTTTCGAGGCCACCGAATCGTGTGCGGACCCACCCGCGGCGCCTGGAGCGCGTGCGGACGGGGGCGTAAACCCGGAAAGGCCAGCGTGAACCGGCGCGTCCTGCTCGTGGACGACGACGCCGACGCCCGCCGGGCGCTGAGCCGGTTCCTGTCTGGGCTCGGGTACGAGACCGCGGAGGCGGACGACGCGGAGGGGGCGCTCGGCCGCATCGCATCGATCGACCCCGCGCTGGTCGTGACGGACCACATGATGCCGGGCATGACCGGGCTGGACCTGCTCGCCGTGTTGCGGGAGAAGCGTCCGGACGTGGACGTGATCCTGGTCACGGGCACCGAGGACATGCAGACGGCGGTCGACGCGATGAAGCGTGGCGCGTACGACTACCTTCCCAAGCCGCTCGACCTGGACGAGGTCGAAGCGGTCATCGACCGCTGCTTCCGCGACCGCCGCGCGCGCTCTCTCGCGGGCGCGGCCCCCGACGCCGAAGGGGCGGAAGACGAGCCCCACCTGGTGGGCAGGAGCCCTGGCATGGTGGCGCTCTACAAGTCGATCGGGGCCCTCTCCGGCAACCGCGCGCCGGTCCTGATTCGCGGCGAGAGCGGGACCGGAAAGGAGCTGGTCGCGCGCGCCATCCATGCCAACTCCGAGGGGGCCGCCGAGCCGTTCATCGGCGTGAACTGTACGGCGCTCGCCGAAGGACTGCTCGAGTCCGAGCTGTTCGGGCACGTAAAAGGGGCGTTCACGGGCGCCGTCGGGGACCGCCGGGGGCGCTTCGAGCTGGCCGGCAGCGGGACGATCTTCCTTGACGAGATCGGCGATACCGCGCCGGCCTTCCAGGGCAAGCTGTTGCGCGTGCTGCAGGAGGGGGAGTTCCACCCCGTGGGGGGAGAACGTCCGCGGCGCACCGAAGCGCGGGTCCTCGCGGCCACGCACCGCGATCTCGAAGAGGCCGTGCGCGCGGGCGAATTCCGCGAAGACCTGTACTTCCGCCTGCGCATAGTGGAGCTCGTGATTCCGCCGCTGCGCGAGCGGACCGGGGACATCCCGAGGCTCGCCGCGCACTTCCTGGCGCGCGCCACGGCGGTCCTGGGCAAGGACGTGCGCGATCTCGACGCCGACGCCATGGGCGCGCTCGCGCGGCACACGTGGCCCGGCAACGTGCGCGAACTGGAGAACGTGATCACGAGGGCGGTGGTCGCGGCGACGGGGCCCGTCATCCGCACGGAGCACCTTGGGCTCGGAGACCCGGCGCCGGGGGATCCCGCGGCCGACGGGCCGAGCGATCCGTCGCTCGAGGCCGCCGAGGCCGAACACGTGCAACGGATCCTCCGCCGCACCGGGGGCAACAAGCGGGAAGCCGCGCGCGTGCTCCAGATCTCGCGCGCCCGGCTCGACCGCATGGTCGAGAAGCACGGTCTCACCACCGACTTCGAGTAGCGTCGGCGCGGCCCCGCCACCTCCCGGACCGGGGGCGGCAAACTACCTCGCGACGGCTCCGGTCCAGCGCCGCAACACGTCCCGTTCCGCAGCGGTGAGGTGGGTCGCGTTGCCCGGCGGCATCGTCTCGGTGACCACCGCCCGCTCGCGGATCCGCTCGGCCAGCGCGCGGATCTGCTCGTCGGTGTCGAACGCGACGCCCGCCGGGGACGCCCCGAATTCCGCGATCGCCGGCGACACCGAGTGGCACGGCGTGCAGCGCTTGGCGATCACGTGGCGCACCGCTTCGAACGTGACCGGCCCGCCATCGGCCGTCCCGGGGACCGAACCGCGCGCGCCCGCGAACAGCGCGCCGAGGACGTAGAGCGCGGCCAGGGCTCCCGCGAGCGAAGCCGCCAACGCGGCGAGCCAGCGGGGCGACTGGAAGCGGAGGTTCAGCGCATGACGAACCGCCACGCCGCCCGCAACCAGGACCGCGAGCACGAGCCAGTTCCAGCGGTGGCCGTACAGCCCCGGGAAGTGGCTGCTCAGCATCAGGACGATGACCGGGAAGGCCATGTAGTTGTTGTGGACCGACCGTTCCTTCGCCGCCGTGGACAGCCGGGGGTCCGGCTGGCCGCCTTCCTCCACGGACCGTACGAGGGAACGCTGGGCCGGCATGATGGCGGTGGCGACGTTGCCGGCCATGAGCGTCCCCATCACCGCCCCGAGGTGCAGGAACGCCGCGCGGCCGCCGAAGACCTGCGTTAGCGCGAATCCCACCGCCGCGACGAGCGCGAGCGAGAGCCCCGAGGCGAGGCCCGGCGCCCCGGACAGCGGCGAGCGCCACAGCGCCTCGTACGCCAGCCAGGAGCCCAGCAGAATCCCGGCGCTCGTCGCGATCGCCGCGCCGTCAGACATCGTGGCGCCCGGCCCCAACAGTAGCGCGCGCCCGCCGAGGTAGTACACGACGACCAGCAGCGCCGCGCCGCTCAGCCAGGTCGTGTACGCCTGCCACTTGAACCAGTGCAGCGGCCTGGGGAGCTCGTCCAGCCGCCGTCGCTTCTCCACGTGGTAGAAGCCGCCGCTGTGGATCAGCCAGGCGTCGCCCTCGACGTCGCGGGGATCGCGCGAGGGGCGCAGCGAGCGGTCCAGCCAGTTGTAGAGCAGGGAGTTACCGATCCACATGATCGCGGCGATCACGTGGATCCAGCGGAAGGTCAGGTCGAGGAGTTCTCGCATGCGCCGCCGGTTTGGACTCGGCCGCCTAGCCGGTCGATGTCGGGCGAGGCGGGAAGACCGGCGACAGCGACGCCGCCACCCTCAGCTTCCCCGGTAGGTGCTGTAGCCGAACGGGCTCAGCAGCAGGGGGACGTGGTGGTGGCGGCCGGGGTCGCTGACCCGAAAGACGATCGCGGCGTACGGATAGAACGCCTCGACGCCGCGCTCGGCGAAGTAGGATCCGGTGTCGAACGTGAGGCGGTAGTCGGCGGCGGCGAGCCGCTGGCCGGCGGGCAGGAGCTCCGCCACGCGGCCGTCGCCGTCGGTCGACGCCACCCGCAGCAGTTCGCCGGGGCCGGCGGGCGCGGTGCGGCGCGGCGGTTCCCCCGGGTCGGGCCGCGCCACGGGCTCGTGGTCCTCGGGCTCCAGCCGTTCCAGCCTGACCCCGACGCCGGCGGCCGGAAGGCCGGTCGCGGTGTCCAGGACGTGCGTACTGATTCCCGCCATGTCTACGCCCTCCCGGGGCTCGGTGGAACGGGCTCCCAGATCACCCTTCGGCGACCAGCCTGGCCAGTCGTGAGCGCGTGATTTCGGCCTGCTGCGCCGCCGCCACCCGCAGCTCCGCCTCGGGGTCGTTGGAGATCCGCTCGGTTAGCGCGGACAGCATGTCCGCGGCGCTCCGGCCGGCGGCGCGGATGAGGAACACGTGGCCGAAGCGGTCCTCGTAGCGACGGTTGCCCTCCTCGAGCGCGCGCAGGGTTTCGTCGGCGGCGGCTCGGGTCCCGGCCTGCTCCGCTTCCGACCACGACGCCGATCTCGCGCCGGCCTGACCGTGCCCGCCCACCTCCACCTCACCGATGCGCGGATGCGCGGCGAAGGCCTCGAGCCAGTCCCCGGGCGCGAGCGCCCACCAGACCTCGTCGGCCGCCCGCGCCAGCGCGTCCGCGTCGGCGAACGGGCGCCGCTCCGCCATGGCGCGCGCCCACGCGCGCGAGCCGCAGCACGCCAGGAACCGCTCCTCGGCCTCGACCGCGCCGAGCGCGTTCAGGCCCGCCAGACCGTCCGCGAAAGCATCCGCGCGCGGATCGCTCACGTCGCCACGCTGCCAAACGCGCGCATCCTGGCGACCCCGCCGTCGGGGAAGATGTTCAGCCGCAGGTGCGTCGCCACGCCCGCGTCGCGCAGCTCGGCGAACTCGTGGCGCGTGTGCGGCTGCAGGTCCGCGCGCGGGAGCAGGGCACGCCAGTCCGCCGAATCGGGCGGGACCCAGTCCTCGGCCGCGCACGCGTCGACGGAGCAGGCACCGGGCGCGTTCCCCTTGAAGTGGTCCGTGTCGATCTCGACCCGCCGCACGATGCCCGGCCGGCCCAGCCGGATCACCGCCCAGTCGTGGCCGGGCCCGCGGCGGCGGCGCGTTTCCCAGCCGTCGCCCATGTTCACCGCGCGGCCGGGCATGAGCAAGTTGTTGCGGTGGCCGAAGAACATGTCGCTGCTCGCCACCGCGACGCCTCCGTGCTCCAGCGCCGCGAGGTCCAGGTCTCCTCCGCGGGCGATCAGTCGGTCCCAGTCGGGCGCTACGCGGCCGTGCGCCCGCAGGCGCGCGACCCCGCCGTCGGGAAAGATGGCGAAGCGCAGGTGGGTGACCCGCTCGCCGCCCGGTGGGTCTTCGACGGGGCCCGCGTCGACCGGGAAGAGGAGGCGCGCATCGCCTTCCAGGGGGCTGCGCGGCAGGATTTCCCGCCAGTCGGCGGCTTCCGCGACGCGCTCCGGGTCGCGGTGGCCGGCGACCGCCGCGCCCTCGATCGAGCACTCCTCGGGATAGTTGCCGCGGAAGTGCGTGGTGTCGACCACGAAGCCGTGAACGCGGCCGGGAAGCCCCAGCCTCAGCACGCACCAGTCGTGGCCATCCTCGCGCCGGCGTCGGGTCTCCCAGCCGTCCATCCACTTGCCCCGCTCCGTGTAGAGCCCTTCCCGCCACTCGGGGTCGGACGCGCGGATCAGGTTCTCCTTCGGCGCGAAGAACTCGTCGTTCGCGAGCGGCACGGCGCCGCCGAGCCGTGCGGCCGCGAGGTCCGGAAGGTCGGTGAAGTCCATGGCTTTCGTCACCGCGTCGGGCGGGTGATGAGCCGGCCGGCGGGCGGCCCCTGCGTCTCTCCGTCGGCGTACACCGCGCGTCCCCGGACGTACGTAGCCATGACTCGGCCGGCGAGCCGGGTGCCGGCGTAGGGAGTGACCGGGTGCTTCTGATGGAGCGCGTCGGGATCGACGGCAGTATCGGCGTCGGGCCGGAACACGACAAGGTCGGCGTCGCGGCCGGCCTCGATGGCCCCTTTTCGGCGCTCCAGCCCGGCCAGCCGGCCGGGCGCCTCGCTCATCCACGCGCACACCCGGTCCAGGCCGATCGAGCGCGCGCGGGCTCCCGTCCACACCGCGGGCAACGCGACCTCCAGCGAGGCGATGCCTCCCCAGGCGTCCAGGAAGTCTCCATCGGAGAGGCGCTTCATACCGGGGACGCAGGGCGAATGGTCGCTGACCACCATGCTCAGGTCGCCGCGCTCGAGGGCGGCCCAGAGCGCGTTCCGCTCCTCGGCCTCCCGGATCGGCGGGGCGCACTTGAACTCCGTGGCGCCGTCGGGAACGTCCTCCGCGGCGAAGCGAAGGTAGTGCGGGCAGGTCTCGGCGCTGATCTCCGCGCCCGCCTCGCGCGCCGCTCGCAGCGCCGGCGCGGCCGCACCCGTCGCGACGTGCACGACGTGGACGCGGCAGCGGTGCTCCGCGGCCAGCCGGCCCACCAGCGCGATCGCCTCCACCTCGGCGCGCGCGGGGCGCGTGGACAGGTAGGTCGCGTAGCGGCGGGGGTCGGCGGGGCGGCGCGCGTCCAGCGCCAGCGCCGTCGCCGCGAGCACGACGCCGGGCATCTCTGCGTGCACCAGCAGCGGCGCGCCCAGACCCGCCAGGATCGGCATCGCGCGCGCGAGGTCGGCTTCACCGACGTGCGGGAAGTTCATGACGCCCGAGGGCACGAGGAAGCACTTGAAGCCGAGCACCCCAGCGCGCCAGAGCGGCTCCAGGTCCTCCTCGTTGCCGGGCACCAGGCCGCCCCAGAAGCCGACGTCGACGCGCACGGACCCCTCCGCGGCCGCGCGTTTCATGTCCAGGCCGTGGACCGTGGTCGTCGCGGGCATCGCGTTCAGCGGCATGTCCACCGCGGTCGTCACGCCCCCCGCGGCGGCCGCCGCCGTGCCGGTCGCGAAGCCCTCCCACTCGGTCCGGCCGGGTTCGTTGAAGTGGACGTGCGTGTCGACCACGCCCGGCATCAGCACGTCCGGCTCCGGCAGGTCCACGACGGGCACGGCGGCGGGCACCTGGCCGGGGGGTACGACGGCGTGGATCGTCTCGTTGGCCACCAGCACCGCCGCGGGCACCTCGCCTTCGGGGGTCACGACGCGGCGTCCGCGGAAGGCCAGCTGGACGGGCGCGTAGGTCACGCGCCGCCGCCCCCTTCCCACCAACGCAGGACCAGGTTGCCGGCCACCGCGAGTCGGTAGGCGGCGCTGGAGCGGAGGTCGTCGATGGGCTGGATGTCGCGCGCGACGGCCGCCCGCACGTCCTCTCCCGAAGCCCCCTTGGCCAGCGCGGCCTCCGTCGCGCGGGCGCGCACGGGAGTCGGCGCGACGCTGCCGAACGCGATCCGGGGAGGGTCGGCGCGCACCGCCGCGACGACGACCTTGGAGATCGCCTGGGCGGCGCGCGTGCCGACCTTCCGAAACCACTGCGCGCCCGGCACGGGCGGCACCTCCACGGCGACGATCAATTCCCCGGGCTCGAGGCGCGTCCGGCGGTAGCCGGTGAAGAAATCGGTGAACGGCACCCGCCGCTCGCCGTGAGCCGAACGCAGGACGACATCCGCCTCCGCGGCCGCGAACACCGGCAGCGAGTCCCCCGCGGGTGAAGCATTGGCGACGTTGCCCGCGACGGTCGCGCGCGCCTGGATCTGCGCGCCGCCGATCGTCGCCGCCGCCTCGGCGAGCATGGGAAGCCGGCGCCGCACCACGTCCGAGCGGCCGACCTCGGCAAACGTGGCGCCGCCGCCGAGCGCCAGCGCCCACCCCCGTTCCTCGATGAACCGGAGCTCCGGGAGGCGCGACACGTCGATGTAGGCGCGCGGCTCCCGGGTCCCGAACTGGAGCTCCACGTAAAGGTCGGTGCCGCCGGCCAGCGGAACGAGCTCCGGGTCGTCGGCGAGCATCGCCAGCGCCTCGTCCAGCGTGGCGGGGGTGCGCAGCTCGAGGGTCGAGACGGCGCTCCTCACGTACCCGCGCCGGCGCTCGGTTCCGGGGCGGCGGCGGCTTCACCGCCCGCGCGGCGGACCGCGCGATAGATGGCTTCGTAGCCCGTGCAGCGGCACAGGTTGCCGGCCAGCGCGGTGCGTACGTCCTCCAGGCTCGGGTCGGGCCCGAGCGCCAGCGCCGCGACGATCATCCCGGGGGTGCAGATGCCGCACTGGGCGCCGCCCCAGCGCGCGAACGCGCGCTGCAGCGGGTGGTCGCCGCCGAGTCCCTCGATGGTCAGCACCTCGCGGTCGCGCGCCTGCGCGAACGCGACCAGGCACGAGCACACCGGGTCTCCGTCAAGCAGCACCGTGCAGGCTCCGCACTCCCCCTCCCCGCAGCCCTCCTTCGTTCCGGTGAGACCGCACTCCTCCCGCAGGACGTCCAGGAGCCGCTTCATGGGCGGCGCATCGACCTCCCGGTCCACCCCGTTCAGGCGGAAGCGCGCGCGCAGGAGCGGACTCACGCGGCCACCCCCGGGCCGCCGTCCGGGGCTCCCCATCCGCCCTCGCGCGCGGGCGTACCGGCTCCTTGCGCCGGCTCGCCGCCCGCCGCCGCGGGATCCAGTTCCCGGGCGGCCCCGGGGGCTACGGTAGCCGCGCCCACGCCTCCCACCGCGCTCGCCTCCATCAGACGCTCCGGCGTCGCGGGGATCTCGCGTACGTCCAGGCCGAGGTGGCGGAGCGCGTTCGCGATCGCCGGCGCGGGGCCGTCGATCGGCAGTTCGCCGACGCCCTTGGCGCCCCACGGCCCGTGCGCGTACGGACTCTCCAGGATGACGGCGTCGATGGGCGGCGTGTCGAGGGTGGTCGGGATGATGTAGTTCGTGAGCTGCGCGTTGGCCATCAGCCCGTCGCGCATGACGACCTCCTCGAGCAGCGCGTAGCCGAGCCCCTGCGCCGTACCCCCCTCGATCTGGCCCAGCGCGAGGCGCGGGTGGATCGCCTTGCCGATCTCGCACACCGCGGTGAGGCGGAGCGGCCGCGCCTCCCACGTGTCCGGATCCAGCTCCACTTCGGCGACGTCGCACGCCCACGCGTAGGTGCCGTACGCGTCGCCGCGGTACGTCTCCTCGTCCCACGCCAGGCCGGGCGGCGCCTCGTACGCGCGCCGCACGACGAGCGGGCCGTGGCGGCGGAAGTGCTCGGCCGGGTCCGCGCCGTCCAGGCGCGCGCGCATCTCCTCGGCGCACGCGCGCAGGATGCCGCCGACGACCATGCACGTGCGCGACGCGACCGTGGGGCCGCTGTTCGGCACGACGGCCGTGTCCGGCTGGGCGACCTCCACGCGCTCGTAGGCGATGTCCAGCGCGTCGGCGACCATCTGCGCGTGGATGGTGCGCGTGCCCTGTCCGATCTCGACGGTGGAGGACAGGATGCGCACGCCCGACTCCGTCGTCTCGAGCGCCGCCTCGGACGCGAGCTTGACCTCGCCGCCGCCGGTGAAGCCGGAGCCGTGGAAGTAGAGCGCCAGCCCCACGCCGCGGCGCGCTTCGCCGCGCCCCGCGCGGGCGGCCGCCGCGCGGTATTCGGCGCGCTTGCGCCGGTAGTCGGTCCGCCCGAGCGCCTCTTCGAGCACCTGGAGCGCGCTCCCGTCCGGCCCCACGGTCCCGCCGGTCGCGGTCTCGTCGCCCGGGCGCAGCGCGTTGCGGGCGCGCAGGTCCACCGAATCCAGCCCCATCGCCTCGGCGATGCGCTCCATGTGGACCTCCACGGCGAACAGCGTCTGCGGCGCGCCGAAGCCGCGGAAGGCGCCGTTGGGGGGCGTGTTGGTGAATACCGAGCGGCCGGCGATGCGGACGTTCGGGCAGCGGTACGGACCGCCCGCGTGGATCGCCCCGCGCGACAGCACGACGGGACTCAGGGTCACGTACGCGCCGGCGTCCGCGAGCACGTCGATGTCCTGCGCGACCAGCTCGCCGTCGCGCGTGAGTCCCGTGCGGTGCCGGACGGTGAAGGGGTGCCGCTTGGTGGTGGCCTCGAGGTCCTCCTCCCGGTCGTAGATCAGCTTCACCGGCCGCCCCGCCGCCAGCGCGAGCAGCGCCGCGTGGCCCGCGATCATCGACGGGTACTCCTCCTTGCCGCCGAAGCCGCCACCGGTCTCGGCCTGCACCACCCGGATGCGCTCGGCGGGCAGGTCCAGGAGGACGCCGAGCGCCCTGTGGATGTAGTAGGGGCACTGCATCGAGCCGTGGATCGTGACGCCCCCGTTCTCGGGGACGGCGATGATCCCGTTGGTTTCGATGTAGAGCTGCTCCTGGTGCCCGGTGCGGTAGGTCCCCTCGACGATCACGTCCGCGCCCGTTAGCGCCGCGTCCACGTCCCCCTTGTCGATCCGGATGGTCGTCTGGGTGATGCTCGAGGATTCGTAATCGAGGATCGCCTCGGCGGGCTCGTATTCGATGTCCACCTCGGCCTGCCAGAGCCGCTCGCGGTCCTCGTGCGCGATCAGCAGGACCGGCTCGGCGGCGTGCCGCACCACGCCGGGCGCGAGGCACGGCTGGTCGTCCTCGATCAGCCGGATGACGTTCCTGCCGGGGACGTGGGTGTGATCGACGACGACGAAACCCTCGCGGGCCAGATCGTGGCGCACCGCGCGGATCGACCCGCACGGGATCGTCGTGCGGATCGTCCGGGCGTGCAGCATGTCCGGGAAGTCGAGGTCGTCGATGTAGCGGGCGCGCCCCGCCGCCTTCGCGGCCCCGTCTCTGCGGGTCACGTTGGTGCCGACGGATGCTCGGGCCTGGGGCGCTCGGGTCATGCTCTCCTGCCTGGATCGACCATCGGCTAAGGTGCCGCCCCAGCCGCGGGAGGCGCAACGCGGGCCGGCTTGGCCACGCGTCCGCCGCCGCCCCGCGCTCGAAGGGTCCCGCCGTTCAGCCGTCCTCCAGGCGCGACAGCCCCTCCGCGAGCGTCTCGATCCCCGCGGGCGCGTCGGCCCCGACGTCGAAGCGTATCACCCTGCGCCCCGCCGCCTCGAGGGCCTCGCGGTCTCCCACCGCCTGCGCGGCCTTCAGGGCGCCGAAGGTGAGCGGCCGTCGCGTCTCCTCCCTCGGAGCGTCGGGCTCTTCGGCGGGGCCGGGCGCGGTTTCCGGGGCCGGGATCACGAGGTCCGCGCGCGCTTCCGACGTGAGCTGCACGAAGATCCCGCCCCCGCCGCCGCCTTTGTGGAGCTGGCCGGTGGAGTGGAGGTAGCGCGGTCCGTAGCCGGCCGTGGTCGCCACCCGGTAGCGGTCCCGGATGGCCAGCCGGAGGGCCCGGAGGGCGCCGGCCGCGTCGGCGGAGGGGGTCACGTAGGCCTGCAGGCCCACGTACGCGCCCCGCGGCGGGACGCCCAGGAAATCGGCGAGGGCGGACGCTTCCAGCGGAGCCGCCGGAGATTCGGGGAGCGCGCCCGTCTCCGCGTACGCCTGCGCAGCCGCGCGGGCGCGCGCCTTGGCGGCCTCGACGTCCGGCTGATCGAAGGGGTTGACGGCGAGCTGGGCGCCAGCGATGGCCGTCGCCAGCTCCCACAGCGCGATCTGCCCGCCCACGTCGTGGAGGTCGCGCAGGCCGAGCCAAATCACCGGGTGCCCGGCCCGCTCCAGGTCCGCGAGGGCATCGGCGCGCTCGCCGTCGTCGGCCAGCGTCAGGTCCACGAAGACCCGGTCGGCGCCGTACACGCCCGGCGCCCCGAGCGGCTCGCGGACCACCGGCACGATCCCCTTCCCTCCCTTGCCCGTGCTCTCGGCGACCAGTTGCTCGACCCAGTCGGCCAACGGCTCGATCTCCGGCGACGTGGAGAGCGTCAGCTTGTCCCGCCCGTTCTCGGCGAGGACGCCGAGCGCGACCCCCAGTCCCAGCGCCCGGCCGTCCTCGCCGGCGAGGCTGGCCCGCATCACGGCCTCCGCCCGCTCAAGGAGCGCCTCCACGTCCGCGCCCACGAGCGCCGCGGGGACCAGGCCGAAAAAGGTCAGCGCGCTGTAGCGGCCCCCGACGTCCGGTGGGTTGAGGAAGATCTCGCTGAAGCACAGGTCGCGGGCGACCTGTGCGAGCGGGCTACCTGGGTCGGTGATGGCGGCGAAACGGGCGCCCGCGTCGCCATCCCCTGCGCCCGCCTCGTCCCGCCCGCGCGCGTCGAGCGCCTGCACGACGCGCCGATGGAAGAACCGGAACGCGGACAGGGTCTCGATCGTGGTTCCGGATTTCGTCGCGACGATGTGCAGCGTGCGCAGGGGGTCCGTGGACGCGGCGATCGCGGCGATGTGGTCGGGGTCGGTGGTGTCGATGACGCGCAGCCGCGTGGCCCCGGCATCGCCGGCGCCGAAGATTTCGGCGAAGGCCTCCGGAGCGAGGCTGGAGCCCCCCATGCCCAGGAGCAGCACGGCGCTCGTGCGCGAGCCCGTTTCCTCGGCGAAGCGGGCCATGCGTCCGATTTCCTTCTTCATCCTGCCGGGCGCGCGCAGCCAGCCCAGACGGTTGGAGATCTCATCGGCCTCCGGCTTCCAGACGGTGTGGTCCTGGTCGCGGATCCGGCGCATGAGATCGCCCGTACGCGCCCGGGCGATGGCCGCCCCGATCGCGATGGAATGCTCGCCGTAGGACGCCGAGATCATGGGCGCGCGCTGCTCCGGTTTCGGGGGAAGGCAGGCGCATCGCCCCCCGTGGGTGGCGGGGCGCCGGCCGGGTGGCCGTCGGGCACTATAGGTCGCGGCGCGCGGTCAGCCCAGGGGTGTCGGCGCGGCCGGACGAACCCTCCGGGGCTTCCGGCGGGAGAGGCGCCGGAGGCCTCAGACCGCGGCCGCCCCCTCCGGTCTGGCCTTCATCATGGAGTACGCGGTGCTCACCGCGAGGAAGAACCACAGCAGGTCCCAACCGCTCATCTGGTTCATGATGCGGTCCGAGAGCCCCATCGACCCGATCGCGGACTCGGCGAAGCCGCTGGCCACCGTGGCGCGCTCTTCGTCGGTCATCGTCGCCACGCGGGTCCTGGCCTGCGCGACCATCTTATCCCAGAGCGCGTCCGACAGCGTGTCGCCTTCCTGCACGGCATCGTAGTCCGCCAGGGTGCCCTCGTTGAACGAGCGCTCCTCGATCATGTGGTAGATCGTGACCTGGGTGAGGTACTCCTCGTCCTCCAGCACCGCGTCGGTGACAACGCCGACGCTGAAGGTGGAGATCAGCAGCTTGCCGACGAGGAGGCCCACGGCCGCGATGCCGGCCGCGGCCGCGGCGAGCCCGGTCGACCTGGCCGCCGTGAGCCGGCTCATCACGAGGCCCACCACGAGGCCCACGCCCCAGGCGACCCAGCCGATCTCGTAGCCGGTCGTCAGGACGATCAGCGCCCAGGCGCCTCCGGCCGCCAGCGCGGCGACCAGTCCGATGGCGAGGGCGAGCGACGCGTTGCCGTCGTCCAGCGACCGCTGGTCGTGCGCGTCGGGTGCGGACCTGTACAGGTCGGACACGAGCGGCCGTTCGGCGGAATCGTGCCCGCCCTGAAGGTCGTCCTGCATCGGATTTTTCTCCGGCTGTGGCCAGGAGGAGAGAGTTTGGGTGCCCCAAGCTAGCGACGCGCGTCGCGAGTGCTCAAGTGTTTCCCCACGTGTCTGGCGGCTCGCTAGCGATCGTCCTCCTGGCCGCGCGTCGTGCGGCGGCGATCCGCTTCCAGTCTCCGGGAGACCTCCACCGGATAATCGCTGCGCTCGGCGGAGGGACTGCGAACCCTCTCCGGGAGCGCGGCGATCGCGGCGTGCGCGCCCGCGCGGACGGCGACCAGGTCGCGGCGGGCGCTTTCCAGCATTCGGCCCTTCCTCATGAGCGGCACCAGGAGCGGGCGACCCGGCAGCTCCTCGTCGGCGCGCGCGATCACGTCGCGCATGGCGACGCCATCGACCTCGACCCGGAACACCTGCTTGCGGCCGGGCAGGATGTTGTCCGCGTCCACCTCGAGCGGGCCGGGTCCGCAGTACGCGGACAACGCGTAGGCGAAATCGAGAAAGGGAGCGTCGCTCGGCACGGCCATCTCGGTTCCGACGCCGAACCCCCAGATCGGCGCCCCGGCGGCCATCAGCCGGTCGATGGCGTCCTCGTCCAACCCGCCGCTCGCGAAGATGTCCACGTGCTCCAACCCGGCGCGGTCCAGGAGGGAGCGTGCTTCCTTGGCGAGCCCGCCGTCACGGCCCGGGTCGAGGCGGATCGCGCGCACGTCGAACGCGTCCCCGAGCTCCGCGGCGAGGGCGATCACGTTGCGCACGCCTTCCAGCGTGTCGTGGGTGTCGACCAGCAGCGTGGCGTCGCCGAAGCGCGCCGCGAACGCCCGGAAGGCCTCCAGCTCGTCCGCGTGGGCGTCCACGTAGTCGTGGGTCATGCTGCCGCTCACCGGTATGCCCCACACCTTGCCCGCCAGCACGTTGCTGGTCGCGGTGACGCCCGCGATGTAAGAGGCGCGGGCGGACTTCAGGCCGGCGTCGACTCCGTGCGAGCGGCGCAGCCCGAAGTCCAGCACCGGTTGACCGCGGGCGGCGGCGACCACGCGCGCCGCCTTGGACGCTACCAGCGTCTGCAGGTGGATCTGGTTGACCAGCAGCGTCTCCACGAGCTGGGCTTCCGGCAGCGGCGCGACCACCTCGATGATCGGCTCCCGGGCGAACACGGGGGTCCCCTCGGCCACGCCGAACACGTCCCCGCTGAAACGGAACCCGGCAAGCCAGTCCAGGAATTCGGCCGAGAACAGCTCGAAATCGGCGAGGTGCCGCAGGGCCTCTCCGTCGAAGCGCAGCGCGGCGATCGACTCCAGCACCGCTTCCTGCCCGCAGGCCAGGAGATAGCTCCGCCGCGCGGGAAGCCGCCGGGCGAAGAGGCTGAACACGGCCTCGCCGTTCATGTCCTCCTCCCAGTACGCGCGCACCATGGCGAGCTGGTATAGGTCGGTCAGAAGGCACAGGTCCTCCGGCCCGACCCAGGCCGAGGAAGGGTCGAACGGGAGTCGGAGCGTGACGTCGGCGGTGGCGGTCATGGGACTCGAATCTGGTGTACCGGGATTTCGCCTGGCGCGCGCACGCGGCCAGCCGCCCGGGGGGCACGAAAGCCGGGCCCGATGCGTTATCGTAACATGGGTCCGGGTGCGCACCCGGTTGCAATGTAGCGTGGACACCGATGGTCAGACGGGCAACACTAGCCGCATTGATCTCGCTCGCCGTTCTGGTCCCGGCGGACGAGCGCGGCCTGCTCGCGCAGACCGGTTCCAGCTCTCCGACGGACCTCCGCGCCCTGCGCGATTCGCTCGCCGGCATGACCGACGCGGACGTCCTGCTGGGGATGGAGCGGGAGCGCCGGGAGGCCGCCGGCGCCGGCGCCGGAGGGCACGCCGCGGCCGGCTTCGTCGCGCTCCGCGCCTTCGAGCTCACCGGCGATCAACGCCTGCGCGAGCGCGCCGAGGCGTCCTTCGAGCGGGCGCGGGAGCTGGACGGTCGGGATCCCTGGCCGCTCTTCGGATACGCGCTGTCGATGATCGAGGCCGCCCCGGCGAGGATTCCATCGCCGGGCGGGATCCTGGACGGGCTCGTCGTGGGCGAGGTGTTCGCCGAGGCGTTCGGGCAGGACGGCGTTTCCAAGGCGAAGCGCGCCCTCCGCGAAGCGCTGCGGCGGCCTCCGCGGCTGGCCGAAGCGGCGGCGTTGCTGGTCGACCTCTCCCTCGCCACGAACGACCGGGACGGACTGCTCGCCGCGACGAGCGCTCTGCACGGATTCGCCAATGCCGGCGAGCTCGACGCGGACGCGGCCCTGGCGCTTGCGCGGGCGTCCACCGCGCTCGGATACGACGACGTGGCTCTGGAGACCGCCCGCCGCGCGATCGCCCGGGACGGAGCGACCTCCGAGAGCCGGCTGGCCGAGGCGCGGGCGCTGTTCGGGCTCGGCCGCGACGAGGAGGGCCTGGGCTCCTGGCTCCGGGGGCTGGACGGGCTCGATGCGGTGGGAGCGGCGCGTTACTTCGCGGACGTCGCGCCGCTCCTGGGCGACGAGGAACGCGCGGCGCGCGCGCAGGCGCCGCCGGACGTGATGGCCGACTGGCTGCGCGGCTTCTGGCCGCCGCGCGCGGCGCTGGCCGGGGTGGATGAGCCCGAGCGCGCCGGGGAGCACTACCGCCGCCTCCGGATCGCCCTCGAGGCCTACCGGCGTCGGGCGAAGCGGGGGTCTCCGCCGTCGAACGCGCTCTTCCTGCGGCGCGTCGGCGACGCGCGCCTGGACGAGCGAGGGCAGATCTACGTCCGGCACGGGGAGCCCCTGGAGATCATCAGCACGCCCTTCACCACGCAGAACGAGAGCTGGGTCTATCCGGACGGTGAGGGCGGCCACCGCCTGTTCCACTTCATCCGCTACAACAGCCCCTTCGAGGGCGGAGGCGGCAACTACGCCGACTACGTCCTCATCCACACGCTGCCCTGCAGCGGCCGGTACCTGGACGACCGCGGCGCCTACGATCCGGGCCTCAGGGCCCTCGCCCACCGCTGCACCAGGACGCGCACCGCGGAGGTGAGCCTGCCCATGCGCCGCGCCGCGCGCGAGGGTCTCGCCACCGACACCCATCGGCCGGAGTTCGGGACCGAGCTGCCGTTTCTCCACGACGTGCACACCTTCCGGGGGCCCGACGGCCGCACCGAGATCGTCACGGCGGTCGCGGTGCCGGTCCGCAGCCTGGCCGCGGATCCCGCGCCCGAGGCGCTCCGCCTGCGCGTGGCCGTCGTGGACACGACCCTCTGGTGGGCCGAACGGCGGGACGCGCTGCTCGCCGTGCCCGCGCCGCTCCCTGATTCCGCCGGCGCCTGGGTGCGCGGCCACCTGGCGCTGGTCTCGACGCCGGGAGCCGAGCTGCTCCACCGGGTCATGGTCGGCACGGCCGACGACCGCCTCGGCCGGATCATCGGCGAGGACCTGCGCGTGCCCTGGTACGGGCCAGAGGGGCTGCTCATCAGCGACATCGTCATGGCCGAGCCGGACCGCGACGGGAGCTATCTCCGGGGCGAACACGCGCTCGCGCTGGTCCCGACCCGCAGCTACCGCGGGGGCGCGTTCCGGCTGTTCTACGAGGTGTACAACCTGCTCCCCGACGTCCCTTACGACACCGAGATCGTCGTCGAGCGCGCCGGAGGTGGCGGCGTCTGGGGCGCGCTCAAGGGGCTGTTCGGGGGCGACGGGCCGGACCCCGTGCGCGTCGCCTTTCAGGACATCGCCAGGCCCGACGCCGACGGAGCGGTGCGGGAGGACCGGCGCGTCGAAGCCTCGGTCGGATCGGGCCACGAGTATCGCATTCGCGTGAGGGTCAGCCGGCGGGACACCGGCGAGGCGGCGGAGGCCGAGCGCCGGTTCTTCGTTCCGGAGGCCGACGACAACTAAGGGCGGAACGCGAGTCTCACAGGCTCTTCAACTCCTGCACGAGCTCGGTGATGCTGTCCTTGGCGTCGCCGAACATCATCCGGTTGGATTCCGCGTAGAACAGCGGGTTGTCGATGCCCGCGAAGCCGGGGCTGAGGCTGCGCTTGAGGACGATGGTGTTCGTGGCGCGCGACACCTCGATGATGGGCATGCCGTAGATGGGGCTCCCGGGATCGTCGTTCGCGGACGGGTTCACGACGTCGTTCGCGCCGACGATGAGCACCACGTCCGTGCGCTCCATCTCCGGGTTGATACGCTCCATCTCCCAGAGCTGAGGGTAGGGCACGTTCGCCTCCGCGAGCAGGACGTTCATGTGTCCGGGCATGCGCCCAGCGACCGGGTGGATCGCGTAGCGGACATCGACCCCCTTCGCCTCCAGCAGCTCGCCCATCTCGCGCACCTGGTGCTGCGCCTGCGCCACCGCTAGGCCGTAGCCCGGCACCACGACCACGGACTTCGAGTAGGCCATGAGGACCGCGGCATCGCCGGGCGTGATCTCGCGCACGGTCCTGTCCCCGTCGGCGCCGGGCCCGATCGCGGCGGCGCTCCCACCCACGCCGAACGCGCCGAACAGGACGTTCGCGAGCGACCGGTTCATCGCCCTGCACATGATCGACGTGAGGATCAGCCCCGACGCGCCCACGAGCGCGCCGCTGATGATCAGGATGTCGTTGGCGAGGACGAACCCGGCCGCCGACGCGGCCAGGCCGGAGTACGAATTCAGCAGCGCGATGACCACCGGCATGTCGGCGCCGCCGATCGGGATCACGAGCAGGATCCCGAACGCGAACGCGGCGCCCACGAGGATGAGCAACGCCCGCGGGTCGTAGGCCGCGATCAGCCAGCCGGACACCGCCAGTATGCCGAGCGCGATCAGCGCATTCGAAGCGTTCTGCAACGGGTATTTGATCGCGTTTCCCGACACCACGCCCTGCAGCTTTCCGAAGGCGACCATGCTGCCGGAGAAGGTCACCGTCCCGATCAGGATGCTCAACGCGATCGTGACCGCGACATCCGGCGTCGCCGGCGCGCCCGCTTCCCCCAGCCGGATGTACTCGTCCACAGCCACGAGCGCCGACGCGCCGCCGCCGAAACCGTTGAACACCGCCACGAGCTGCGGCATGGCGGTCATCTGCACCGTGCGCGCGAGCACCAGGCCGATCAGGCCGCCGATCGCCAGACCGGCGAGGATCGCCCCGAAACCCAGGATCTCCTGGCTGAAGAGCGTCGCCGCGATCGCGATGAGCATGCCCAGCGCGCCCAGCATGTTGCCGGACCGGGCGGTGTCGGGGGACCCCAGCCGCTTCAGCCCGACGATGAACAGCACCGCAGCGATCAGGTACGCGCCGTCGATCAGGACGGCCGCGCTCATCCGTCCTCCTTGCGCTTGAACATCTGGAGCATGCGGTCGGTCACGAGGAATCCGCCGACCACGTTGATCGCGGCCATCGCGACCGCGATCACGCCGAGCACCACGCTCAGGGTCCCGGACAGGCGCCCGGCGACCAGCAGGGCGCCGATGATCGCGATTCCGGAGATCGCGTTGGACCCCGACATCAGGGGGGTGTGGAGGATGGTGGGTACCTTGGTAATGACCTCGAAGCCGACGAACATCGCCAGCACGAAGATCGTGACCGATACGAGCAGGGCTTCGACCATGCCGCCTCCGTTGGCGTCGCGGTTCGTCGCGGGCTCAGCACCCGCGCGTGTGCCACCAGATCCAGGGGCCCTTCTCCTCGTCCCGCCACTTGATCCAGCCCTCGTCCGCGCTCACGTCCACGTCGTCCTCCGCCGAGCACCGGGTGGCGGGCCGCTCCACCCGGACGCGCATCCAGTCGCCGGCGATCTCCAGGATGTTGATCTCGCTGTCGCCCGGGTCGGCGGGGATCCAGGCGACACGCAGGCTGTCGGCCGACGGGGCCGCGCGCAGCGAGTGCCGGACCTCCGAGCGGAAGAAGACCGGCACGTCCCCGAGGCCGGTGAAAACGTCCTGCCAGGACTGGAAGGTGAGTGCTACAGGCGTCCCCCTCAGGTGGCAGGCGTGCACCCACGCCGTGCCGGCCTCGTCTGGGCGCGGCTCGGTGTGGCGGATGCGATACCAGCCGTCGGGCGTCGCCTCCAGGGCGATCAGCGACTGCTGCTCGTAGTCGGTCTCCACCTGCCCCGCCCCGGACCCCTGGCGGTGGAGCGCGTCCTCGCCGAATCCGAGCACGACCCACCCGCGGTCGAACCAGCCGAGGTGCTCCCCGTCCGGAGCGTCGAACAGCGGAAATACGACGTGCTGCGGCCAGTCGGTGTAGAGTTCGCCCGCCGGTTCCGCGCCATCGGTCGCGTCCACCCGGAAGCGTCCGATTCCGAGATCGGCGTCCGCGTACCCGGCCCAGTCGTATGCGCCGCGCGGGTTCGCGAGGCGCGCGGCGTCCTCGATCATCTGCGAGCGAGTCGTCAGCGCGGGAAGGGGAGGCCCGTCGCAGCGCGCGCTCGGCGGCGCGGGCTCCCGCACCGGCCTCGGCCCTCCATCGCCCGCGCCGGGTCCCGCGCCCGGTCCCGCCGTCCCGGTGCACGCCGACATCGCCACCACCGCCCCCAACCCCCACCAGCGCCTCGCCCGCGTCATGCTCCCGCCGCCTCCCTCACTCGCTGGTTCACGATTTCCCCGCCGTGCGTCACGCAGCACGCCGCCGCGATCTCGTCGTCCGGGTCGTAGCCGATCCCGTCCTCTCCCTGCAGGTGCTTCATCAGGGTGAGCAGGTTGCGCCCGTAGCCGCGGCTCGCGTCCACCGCCACTCCGCTCGCGCCGTCGTCGAGCCCGACGATCGTCACGCCCTCGTGGTCCACGCGCTCGCCCGCGCGCGTGAGCTCGCAGTTGCCTCCCGTCTCGGCCGCGACGTCCACGATCACCGACCCCGGATGCATCCGCTCCACCATGCCGCGGTCGATCAGCACCGGCGCGCGCCGGCCCGGTATCGCGGCCGTCGTGATGACGACCTCCGCGCTCGCCACGAGCTGCGCGAGGTGCTCCTTGGAGCGCGCCTTCTGCTCCTCGGTCTGCTCCTTCGCGTAGCCGCCCTCGGTCTCCGCGTCCTCGTCCTGGAGGCCGACGTAGGTGGCCCCCAGACTCTCGACCTGCTCCTTCACCGCGGAACGGATGTCGTAGCCCTGCACCACGGCGCCGAGGCGGCGCGCGGTGGCGATCGCCTGCAGGCCCGCGACGCCCGCGCCCAGCACGAGCACCTTGGAGGGCGGGACGGTGCCGGCGGCGGTCATGAGCATCGGGAAGAAGCGCGGCAGCAGCTCGGCGGCCACGAGGACCGCTTGGTAGCCCGCCGCGTTGGCCTGCGAGGAGAGCGCGTCCATCGACTGGGCGCGGGTGATGCGGGGGATCAGCTCCATCGCGTACGCGGTGATCCCCCTGGCCGCGAGCCGCGTGGTCACGTCGGGGGAGCCGAGCGGATCGAGGAAGCCGATCAGCACCGCGCCGTCGGGCAGGTCGTCCAGCTCGTCCCTGCCGTCCACGATGCGCGGCGGCCGCACGCGCAGCACGACGTCGCCCGACGCCACGCCCGCCAGACCATCGACCACCTGCGCGCCCGCCTCCGCGTACTCGTCGTCGCGCAGGCCCGCCGCCCTTCCGGCGCCGCTCGCGACGCGCACCTCGGCGCCGGTCTGCGCGAGCTTGCCCGCGCCTTCCGGGGTCAGCGCGACGCGCCGCTCGCGCGGGGACGATTCCGCCGCCACCCATACTCTCATGCACGCCCCAGGAGTCGGGAGTGTCAGCCGCCGTCGGCGAGGAACACCGGATCGCCGAACCCGAGCGAACGCAGGGGCGCGTCGAAGGCGGTCGTATCACCGATGATCAGCAGAGTCATGCGGGAGGGATGTATACGCGCCCGGGCGACCCTCTGCACGTCCGCCGCATCCACCCGCTGGATCCCTTCGACGTATCGCTCCAGCCAGTCGGCCCCCAGGCCCTCCGCCTCGTAGAGCATCTGGCGCGACACGACGCGCGCCGGCGACCCGAAGTTGAAGACGAAGCCGTTGACCATCTCCGCGACCGCGCGTTCGAGCTCGGCGCGTTCAGGCGGCTCCTCCCGCAGGCCCTCGAGCACCCCCAGCACGGCGCGCACCGCCTCGGCGGCGGCGTCCGAACGGGTCTGCGTGAACGCCGCGAACACGCCTTCGTGCCGCCGTGGCGCCGTCCAGACGGTGCCCGCTCCGTAAGCCAGGCCCAGCTCGGTGCGGACCGTGCGCACGACCCGGCTGGACAGCCCGCTGCCGCCGAGGATGGCGTTGGCGATGCCGGACGCGAAGTAGTCCTCGCCGTCGCGGCTGGTGACCCCGCCGGCGTGCCCCATGTAGATGGTCGCCTGCGCCAGCGGCCGGTGGACCACGAACAGGCCGGCCTCGGAGCGAATGGACGGAGACGGGGGCTCCGGCAGCTCGCCCGCGCACGGCGGCCAGTCCGCGAAGGCGCGGTCCAGGAGCGCGGCCGCGCTGTCCGCGCCGATGTCTCCCGCCACGCCGAAGGTCGCGTTCCCGGGGCAGTAGATCGCGGCGTGGACGGCGGCGAGGCGGTCGCGCTCCAGGTCTTCGGGCTCCAGGTCGGCGCGCTCCAGGACCCAGCCCACGGGGTGGTCCCCGTAGAGCAGGTGGTTGAACAGCGTCACGGCGTCGAAGTTCGGGTCGTCGCGCCGGCGCCGAACGGCCTCCACCTCGCGGCCCCGCCAGACCTCCACGCGGTCCACGTCGAAACCGGGCTCGCGCAGCATCTCCGACCACAGGTCCACCGCCGCGGCGACGTCCCGCGTCAGCGCTCCGACCCTCGCGAACGAGCTCGTTCCGCCGGCCCCGAAGCCGACGCGCCACGCGTGGTATTCGATGAGCGCGTCCACCGAATCGGGCGGCAGCTCGCGGGTGCCGCCGCCGCGAAGGAGCGCCGACACGGCGGACGCCGCGCCCAGCCGCTCGCGCGGGAAATGGGACGCGCCGCCGCGAAAGCGTACCATCACCTCGACGAGGGGCAGCGTCCGATCCTCGACCACGAGCAGCGGAGCGCCGCTCGCGAGCGTGCGGCGCTCCGCCGGCGGGGGGTCGAAGCGCAGGGGCGGGAAGACGATGCGCTCGACGGCGACGCGTCCGACCAGCGGCCGCGTATCCGCGCCGGGCGCTTCACCGCGCGGCCCCGTCGGCGCCGCGCAGGCGGCCGCGAACACCAGGACGCCCACGCCGATGCACTCGAGCGAGCGCGTCACGGCGGGCCCGGGCCGGAGGCGTCCGCGCGCCCGAGCGTCGCCACGGTCACCACCTCGGGGCGCAGGTAGTCGCGGGCCACGCGCGCCACGTCATCCGCCGTCACGGCGCGCAGCTCGGCCGGGGCGTGGAAGGTCCTGCGCCAGTCCCCGGACAGGGTCTCCGACGCGGCGAGCTGGAACGCGAGCCCCAGGTTGGACGCCAGCCGCTCCACCTCCCCGATCGCGATCTCGTTGCGAACCGCCCCGAGCTCGCGCTCCGAGGGCGGCTCGTCGGCGATGCGGGCGACCTCCTCGAGGATCGCCGCCTCCAGCTCTGCGGCCCCGTGGGGGGCGCGCGGCGCCGCGGAGATGGTCAGGAGGCCCGGGAAGCGCGCGCCCGGACCGCCGCCCGCGAACACCGCCAGGGCCGAGCGCTCGCGCAGCACGAGCCGCCGGTACAGCCGGCTCGTGACCCCACCCGCGAGGATCGATGCGAGCACCGTCAACGCGGGTACATCGGGATGGTCGCCGGCGACCGTGTGCCACGCGAGGCGGAGTTGCGGCTCCGCGTCGAAGTCCACGTGCACCCGCCGCGGCGCGATCTGCGACGGTTCCACGGCGGTCACCGGCGCGGGCGCCTCGGCGCGCGGGATGGGCCCGAAGTACTGCCGCGCGAACGACACCATGCGCTCCGGAGAGACGTCCCCGACGATGGCCACCACGGCGTTGTTAGGACCGTAGTAGCGAGCGTGGTAGTCGCGCACCGCCTCCCGCGAGAGGCTCCGGATGTCCTCCACGCGCCCGATGACGGGCACGCCGTAGGGGTGCTCGCGGAAGGCGGCCGCGAGGAGCGCTTCGCCGATCCGGCCGCCCGGCTGGTCCTCCACGCGCAGGCGGCGTTCCTCGGTGACCACGTCGCGCTCCGTGTAGAACTCCCGGAACACGGGATCGGACATGCGGTCGGCCTCGAGCGCGAACCACAGCTCCGCCCGGTTGGCGGGCAGCTCCACGAAGTAGGTCGTGGCGTCGGCGTCGGTGGTGGCGTTCAGGCTCCGCGCGCCGTTCGTGGTGAGGAGCTCGACGAACTCGTTGGGGGCGACGAAGACGCGCGCCGAGTCCTCGAGCGCGGCGAGCCGCTCGACGAGGCGCCGCTCCTCCGGCAGCGGACCCGCCACGGTGTCGACCCCGGAAGGCACCGGCGGGGCCGGCGCGCCGAT
This sequence comes from Longimicrobiales bacterium, assembly GCA_035513295.1. Taxonomy (GTDB): domain Bacteria; phylum Gemmatimonadota; class Gemmatimonadetes; order Longimicrobiales; family RSA9; genus DATHRK01. The sequence continues at coordinate 2,262 of DATKCH010000111.1, read as the reverse complement.
CGCCGCGCGCAGCGTTTCCAGCGTGTCGGCCGCCGCGTCGATCCGGCTCAGGTAGAACAGTTCGGCGGCGCGGTTGGTGGTGCCGATGGTGGAGCTCCCCTTGAAGAGCAGGTGCTCCAGGAGGTGGGCGATGCCGGACCGACCGGGGGGATCATCGACGCTGCCGACGCCGAACCGCGCGACGAACGCCACCGTCGGCGCCCCGGGGCGGGGCAGGACGAGGAAGCGCATGCCGTTGTCCAGCTCGAGGCGGGCTACCGGAAGCTCGGTACGCGCGGGCGTGGTGGCGGCGGAATCGGGCGCCTGCGCGACGGCCGGGGCGGCGGCGCACAACGCGATGCCCGCGTTCCACCACGCGATCCGGGGACGGGCGGGCACGCGCCTAGACCCCCTCCGGCTGTGCGGGCGAGTCGAGCGATGCCGTGCGGACGCGGCGGTACCGGGGGGCGCTGCTACCAGGGATTGGCCGGCCGGGGTGGCCACGTGGGTTCTTCCTCGCTCGCGGTGCCCAGGATCTCCTCGATCGCTCGTTCGCGATACCGGAAGATCGCCTCCAACCGCCTCCGCACGAACAACGCGTGGGCGAGCTCGCCGAGGACGCCGAATGGCAGCGCGTATTCGACACGGTCGGTGACCGCGGTGTTGGCGGCGTCGATCGCGCGAAAGGCGTGCTGGTGCCTCCAGAACGCGTAGGGCCCCTGGACCTGCTCGTCCACGAACGCGACGGGCGGATGATAGCGGGTGATGCGCGAGGTCCAGCGCCGGGGCAGGAGGAAGGGCCGCACCCGGTACCGGATCTCGACCCCTTCCCGCATCGTCAGGGGTCCTTCTTCTGCGACGCGGAAATGCAGCCAGTCGGGAGTGATGCGCGCCAGGTTGCGGGGGTCGTCGAAGAAATCGAACGCCCGCTCGACGGGCAGCGGCACCACCTGGGTCCTCTCGAGGACGTGTGTCTTGGCCAAACCGCGGGGCCCGGCTAGCGGCTGCCGCCGGTCGCGAGAACGTCGCGGGCCTGGGTCATCTCACCGGTGTCCTCCGGAAGGCCGCTGAGGTCGAGAGCCCAGACCTCGCTGTCGGGATCCGCCTCCGGCCAGCGACCGATGTCGTCCGGGGCGATGATCCCGACGAGGTGGGCCATCGCGCCCAGGGGCACCGTTTCGGCGAGCGGGCTGTCATAGACCCCGACCACCCGGTAGGTCCGGCCCTCTTCCAGCCGGATCCCGCCACGCCTCACGCCCATGATCTCCCGGCTGATCCCGTGGATGAGGCCGTTCTCGTCCAACTTCGGGGTGATCTCCAGCAGCACCTCGCCGGTGCGCGCGTCCTCCAGGCGGACCGCCGTGCCGAAGTCGTGCAGGTGGCCGCTCGCGACGATCAGGCGCCCCGCCAGAGGCGGCTGGAACTCGTGTGGGTTTCTCCCCTCATTGGGTCTCGTCGGTCTGGTCGCGGATCTAGTTTTCGAGGGGCCGACACTTACGACGCTCGCCACGGAGGGCCCGCGTCTCGACCGGGTCGGCCGACGCTTGCAAACTACACGGGCGCGGCGACGCGTCCAGTCGGAGGTTCCCCCTCCGGGCCGAAACGCGCCCGGCACCGTTTTCGGTTCCACGGCGGCTCTAGCCGACGATCGCGTCCGCCTCGATCTCCACGAGGATGTCGTCGTCCACGAACCCGGCCACGCGGACGAGCGTGGTGGCCGGCCGGATCTCGCCGAATACCTCTCCGTGGGCGCGTGTCACTTCCGTCCAGTCGCAGCCCGCCGCGGCGAACATGCGCGTGCGCACCACGTGCTCGAGCCCCGCGCCGGCCTGCTCCAGCGCGCGGGCGATGATCGCCAGGCATCGATGCGCCTGGCGATAGGCGTCACCGGGGTGAGCGATGCTTCCGTCCTGCGCCACGGGCGCCGTGCCCGCCACCGCGATGTGGCCGCCCACGCGGACCGCGCGGGAATAGCCGGCGCTGGCGGCCCACGGCGCATCGGTCGAAACGAGTCTGCGTTCGGTCACGGGTCGAGCCTTGTTCCGGACAGGAGTGCGAAAACCGGTTGTAGGGATCCGTCCGTTAGATTAGCTTCCGCGCCCTCGGGACGTGGCGCAGTCCGGTAGCGCACCTGAATGGGGTTCAGGGGGTCGCCGGTTCGAATCCGGCCGTCCCGACTGGTGGAAGTGAAGGCCCTGCAACGGTTTCCGTTGTGGGGCCTCACTGCTTTCCGGAGGCGACTGGTATGGTTTGTGGTATGGTTTCGCGCAGCTTCCGGGGCTC
>DATKCH010000110.1:0-14790 GCA_035513295.1 Longimicrobiales bacterium | reverse complement strand
CAAGCTGACGGTGGGACTCGAACCCACGACCTGCCGCTTACAAGGCGGCTGCTCTACCAGCTGAGCTACGTCAGCGTCGTCTGGCCTTCCTGAGCCGCGGGCGCGGCTCCGGTGGTCTTCCAGCGCGGGCCCTGCGGCGTATCCTCGACGACGATGCCGGCGTCGGCAAGCTCGTCGCGGATCGCGTCGGCGGCGGCCCAGTCGCGCTCCTCGCGCGCCTTCTGTCGCGCGGCGACGCGCTCGTCCGCCCACGCGGCGAGCCCGGAGTCCACGCCGGCGGTTCTGTCGGCCAGCTCGATCACGCCGAAGACGTCATCGAACGCCGCGAGCGCCGCGAGCGCGGATCGGGCGCCCGACGTTTCCGCGGAAACGCCTCCCGCCCCACCCCCTTCGCCGACCGCCGCGTCCAACGCGGTGTTGGCTCGCCGCACCAACAGGAACAGCGCGCCGAGCGCGGCGGGGGTATTCAGGTCGTCCTCGAGCGCATCCTCGAAAGCCACCAGAAAACGGTCGGCCAGACGCTCCAGACCGCCGGACTCCCCGCGCGACGACGAGCCGCCGGAGCCGGCGCCGTCGTCGCCCGGGACGCCGCCCGCGGTGTCCGGGACCTCATGCGCTTCCACAGCGCCGGCGGGCCTGCGCGGGCCCGCGATCCGAGCCTCTCCCTCCCCCGCCGCCTCGCGCAGCCGGTTCCTGAAGTCCCGTACGCGGCGCAACGCCGCCGACGCGTCGCGGAGCGCCGCGTAGCTGAAGCTGAGCTCGCTCCGGTAGTGGGCGCTGAGCAGCAGGTAGCGGATCGCCGCGGGCTCGAAGCCCTCGTCCATGACGTCCCTCAGGCCGACCACGTTGCCCAGAGACTTGGACATCTTCTCGGCGTCCAGCAGCAGGTGCCTGGCGTGCAGCCAGGTGCGCACGAAGGGCTGGCCCGTGGCGCCCTCGGACTGCGCTATCTCGTCTTCGTGGTGTGGGAAGACGAGGTCTTCACCGCCGGTGTGGATGTCCAGCGTGGGGCCCAGCTCGGCCATGCTCATCGCCGAGCACTCGAGGTGCCAACCCGGGCGGCCCTCGCCCCACGGGGAGGGCCACGCGGCGCCCACCTGGCGGTCCACGTCCCTGGCGGCCTTCCAGAGCGCGAAGTCGCGCGCGTCCTGCTTCTCGTAGCGGTCCGAGGAGACCCGCTCGCCGGTGCGCACGTCGTCCAGGGGGATGCGCGACAGCTTGCCGTACCCCTCGAACGACCCGATGTCGTAGTACACCGAGCCGTCCGCCTGGTAGGCGTGTCCGCGCTCGACCAGCCGCTCCACGAGCGACACCATCGCGTCGATGTGGTCGGTCGCGCGTGGATACGCGTGGGCGGGCCGGGCGCCCAGCGTTTCCAGCTCCTCGAAGAACGCGTCCGCGTGTGGGGCCGTGTACTCGCCGATCGGCACGCCGCGCTCGGCCGCCAGGTCGATGATGCGATCGTCCACGTCGGTCAGGTTCATGATCATGCGGACCCGGAACCCCTTCCACGCCAGCCAGCGGTGCAGCAGGTCGCTGAACAGGAACGTCCGGTAATTGCCGATGTGGGGGAGCTGGTAGACCGTCGGACCGCACGCGTAGATCCCGACCTCGCCCGCGCGCAGCGGCTCGAACGCCTCCGTGGCGCGCTTCAGCGTGTTGTGGAAGCGGATGGCCATCAGTCTCGGTCCCCGAGTCGGGTCGCATCCTTGCGCGGCTGCCACGCGGGCGGCGTCTCGGACCCGTCCCCGAGGTAGATCGTCCGGTGCGGGAAGGGGATCTCGATGTCCTCGTCGTCGAAGCGTCGCTTGATCCGACGCCGGTACTCGCGGGCGACGTCCCACTGCTTGAGCGGCAGCGTCTTGAACATCACGCGGACGACCACCGCCGAGTCGGCCAGCGCCTGCACGCCCGGGACCTCCGGTTCCTCCAGGATGATCTCGCTCCAGTCCTCGTCCCGCCAGAGCTTGCCGCACTCCTCCCGGACGACGTCCAGCACGCGGTCGACGTCCTCCCGGTACGCGACGCCTATGTCCAGGACGGCCTTGGACCAGCCCTTGGTGAGGTTTGAGAGCATCGTGATCTCGCCGTTCGGGATCACGTGCACGGTGCCCTCGACGTCGCGCAGCACGGTGGTCCGCAACGTGATGCGCTCCACCAGCCCGGTCACCTCCTTGATGCGCACGACGTCGCCGATGGCGAATTGCTCCTCCACCATCAGAAAGATGCCGGTGAGGACGTCCTTGACCAGGGACTGCGCGCCGAACGAGATGGCGAGGCCCGCTACGCCGGCGGTGGCGAGGAGCGGCGCGATCTCGACGAACGTGGACAGGATCATGAGCAGCGCCAGACCCGCGATCACGACGGCGGCCACGCTGTTGAGGAGGCTCCCCACGGTGCGCAGCCGTTGCTCCCGGCGGCGCTTGTCGAGCGGGTTCTCTTCGTCCACCTCGCGCTCCAGGCGCCGGGTGGCGAGCTTGACGACGCGGTAGCCCACCAGGGACAGCAGCAGGATCAGCGCGATCCGCGCCGCGTCCGCGGCCACCTCCTGCCAGTTCACGAGCTCGGCCCAGTCGATGGACCGCAGCGCCTCCAGCACGCCTATCCTTCCGTTGCCGAGGGTCGGTGCGCCGTCACAGCAGCCGGATTTCGCTCAGGCGCCAGCGGCCGTCCTCCATCTCGAACCCGAGGTAGACCACCGTCCGCACCAAGCCGGGCATGCCAGCGCCGCTCTCCCAGAGCAGCTCCCCGAAGCCGCGCGTCGGGGACCCGCCCACCACGCTGACCATGCCGGCCGACGCGCGCCCGCCATCGGCGTCCTCGAGCAGCCTGCGCAGCGCCGCCTCGGCGCGCCTGTGCGACTGCGGCGACGATCCGCCGCCGGCGAGCTGAAGCCGGACGCCCTGCTCCGAGGCGCGGGAAAGGACGCCGCCCGCGTCCCCGCGCGCCCAGCTCCGGGCGATGTCCGCCACGAGGCCCCGCAGTGCCTCCTCGTCGGCGTCGCGGCGGGGCGAGTCCTGGGCGGCCAGCGCCCAGCCGCCCGCCCCGCCGGGCGTCGCGTCGGGCGCGCACAGCGCGGGACCGGCCGACGCCAGCACCAGCGCCGACAGCAGCGACCGGACGGCGGGCCGGATCACGCGGGCGCCTCCACGGCGATGGACTCGGCGATCGCGCGCGCCGCGGCGGCGACATCGGCGGCGCCGGAGATCGCGCGCCCGACGACCAGGTAGTCGACGCCGGCGCGCACGGCGTCTTCGGGCGTCGCCACCCGCTTCTGGTCGTGCGCCGCGCCGCCCGCGGGGCGGATTCCGGGCGTCACGATCCGGAATTCTTCGCCCCGTTCGGCGCGCACGCGGGCGGCTTCCGGCACGGCGCACACGACCCCCGCGAGGCCCGATTCGGCGGCGAGGGCGGCGAGGCGCGAAACCTCCTCGGCGGGCGCCACGGCGTCGCGCCCCCACGCCTCCGCGGCGCCGGCCCCGGTGAGCGAGGTGAGGATTGTCACGGCGACGACCGCGGTGTCGGAGCCCGAAGCGCCGCGCGCGGCGGCGCGCATCATCGCCGTGCCGCCCGTCGCGTGGACGGTGAGCATGGCCACGTCCAGCGCCGCGGCGGCGCGCACGGCGCCCTCCACGGTGCTGGGGATGTCCAGGTATTTGAGGTCGAGGAAGACGGACTTGCCGCGGTCGCGAAGCTCGCGCACCAGCGCGGGACCCGCGGCGGTGAACAGCCGCGCGCCGACCTTGAACCAGGACGCGGCGGAGCCCAACGCGTCGACGAGGTCCAGTGCGGGGGCCGCGTCGGTCTGGTCCAGGGCGACGATGACTTGGGCCATGGTGCGGTCAGGCGTCCTCGCCGGAGCCGATCAGTGTCGTGAACGTTCCGGGGGAGGTCCGGACGTGGGCGTCGAGGCCCGACAATACCCGCTCGGCGGAGCGGGGGTCCGCGAAACTGGCGGTACCCACCTGTACCAGGGAAGCCCCCGCGAGCACGTACTGGAGGGCATCGCGCGCGGTTCGGATGCCGCCGGCGCCGATCAGCGGGATCGCGACCCGGCGCCTGGCGGCGCGCACCGCGTGCACGCCGACGGGCAGGATGGCCGGCCCGCTCACGCCGCCGCTGCCCGCGCCGAGCACGGGCCTGCGCGTGTCCAGGTCGTAGAGCAGGCCCGGCATCGTGTTGACCAGGGTGAGCCCGTCGGCGCCTTCAGACTCCGCGACGTGCGCCAGCTCGCCGAGGTCCGGCACGTTCGGCGGCATCTTGACGAGGAGGGGCCGGCTCGTCAGCCGCCGGCACGAGCGCACGACGTGCGCGAGGGACTCGGCGGAGGCTCCGATCAGGCCACCCCCGTACTTCACGTTCGGGCAGGAGACGTTCAGCTCGTACCCGAGGAATCCGGGGCCGTCGTCCAGGACCGAAACGACGCCGCCGAAGTCGTCCACGCCCAGGCCCGCGACGTTGACGAGCACCCGGGCCCGGCTCAGGTGCTCCGCCAGCCACGGCAGCTTCTCGGACCGGCAGCGCGCCGCGCCGACGTTCGCCAGCCCCACGGAGTTCATCATGCCATCGGCGAACTCGGTCACGCGGGGGGCGGGGCTGCCTTCTCTCGGCTCCGGCGTCGTGCCCTTGATGACCAGGCCGCCGAGCGCGTCCAGGTCGACGACGCCCGCGACCTCCTCGCCGTAGCCGCAGGTGCCGCTCGCGAGCAGCACGGGGTTCTGGAATGTGGTCCCGAAGAGGTCCTGGGAAAGCGCCGTCATCGGACGGGCCGGAAGCCCCCGATGCGGAGCGCCGCGGCGGCGGCGCCGCCGTCGTCCGCCTCGCCGCCGTCGCCGCTGTCCGCGGGCTCGGGGCCGCCGATGGAGTCCTCCGGCAGCGAATCCGGGGCCGGGTCGATGTCGCCGCGCAGGAGCGAATCGACGCGCGCGGTGTCGCGCCGGATGCAGGCCGCCAGCGCGCTGTCGGCGAGCAGACCGGCCTCCACGGCGAGACTGTCCAGGAAGAGCCCGCACGCGGCGGTCAGGCTGTCCAACTCCTCGGCGAAGCGGATGCTGTCCATGGTCAGCACGGTTTGCAGGACGACGCCGTCCCGCCGGCCGGCCTCTTCCCGGCCCCAGCGGCGCAGCCCCGTGACCATGCGGCCGAGCTGGCCCTCGAGGTCGCCGTACCGGTCGGAGCTCTCGCCCCGCGCCGCGGCCACGTACGGGTCGTCGTTCGCCGCCGCCAGCAGGCGGTCTATCCGGCGGCGCTGGCCGGGCGTCGGCCCGAGCTGGGCCGCGGCGAGCGCGGCCTTCGAGGACCACGGCGAGTACGAGAAGCGCTCGGCCTGGGCGAGGAAGATGGCGCGCGCGATCCCCGGCGCACGGAGGTCGTCGCGCGCCATCTCGCCAGCGGTGAACAGCGCGAGCGGCTGGTTGCTGGTGAGCCCCGTCTCCAGCAGCACGCCCACGACCTCGACCTCCTGGATCAACGTCCTCGCGCGGTCGTCGGCCAGGGCCGGGAGAAGGATGGCGCGGACCTCGCGCAGGTCGTCCGCGTCGGGCGAGGTGGCGAGGGTCCAGCGCGCCGCATCCAGCCGCGCGTCCGTCGCCGCGGCGCCGGCGCCGCGCGCCGCCGCCTCACGCGCGAGGGCGATCGCCGTCGCCGTGTCGCCCGCGACCGCGGACAGGCGGGAGCGCGTGAGCGACAGCGCCGCGCGCCGGTCGTCCGTCCAGGAGGCGTCCTCGAGCGGCTCGAGGACCGCGTCGGCGACGGCGTTGCCCCACAGCGCGCTCGCGGTATCGGCCAGCGCGAAGAGCGTGTCCGCCGAGGCGTCCGCGAAGCCTCGCTGGACGAGGCCGCGCGTGGCCTCGCCCGCCCTCGCGCCGTCGCCCGCCAGGACCCCGGCGCGCACCGACTCGACGCGCGCGTCCGCCTCGCCCGCGCCTCCTCGGCTCACGGCCTCGAGGAAGTCGGCCCAACCCGCGTCCGCGTCGCCGAGCTCCGTGCGCGCGCGTCCGCGCCACAGGTACGCGAGGGCGCGGGTGTCCTCGTCGGCGTCGTCTTCGGCGAGAGCTGCGTCGAGGTGGGCGACCGCGCCTTCGGCGTTCCCCAGCCGCAGTTCCGCGGCGCCCAGGTAGGCGAGCGCGCCCGCCCGCACTCCGGCGTCCCCGGTCACGGAAAGAACGCGGTTCAGGCTCGCGCGGGCCTCGGGGTAGGAGCGTCGGTGGAAGTGCGCACGGGCGAGCAGGTAGAGCGCGTCGTCGGCCCAGCGCCCTTCGGGATCCTGCTCGAAGCTCTTGGCCGCCTTTTGCGCGCTGCGCAGGTACGACTGGTCGGCTCGCGCCCGCTCGCCCTGCGCCGCGTACCGCTGCGCGTCGTCGAATTCCTGCTGCGCGTTGTACAGCGCGTTGAAATACGCGCACGCGGACAGCGTGAGCGCGGCGCCGAGCCCGGCACCCAGGCGGACCCCGCCGCTCGCCCTCGGACGTCTCACTCCGACTGCGTCACCCACAGGTGCTCGTGCCCCTGGAAATAGGCGTCGACCGCGTCCGCGACGGCCTCCGCGACGTCCTGACGAAATTCGTTCTGGCCCAGCAGGACCGCCTCGCGGGGGTTGGACAGGAACGCCGTCTCCACGAGGACCGCGGGCATGAGCGCGCCGACGAGGACCCGGAACCCCGCCTGCTTGACCCCCCGGTTGGGTCCCGGGTGAACGCGCGCGAAGTTGCGCTGGATCACCTCCGCCAGGTCGTTGCTCGCGCGCTGGTAGAAGTCGTTGCGCAGGCTCGCGGCGATCAAGGCCACGGGGTCGGCCTCCGCCGGGCGCGCGGTCTCGTACCGGACCGCCGCGTTTTCGGCTTCCGCCACGCGTCGCTCGTCCTCGGTGCGGGCCTCCGACAGAAAGAACGTCTCGAAGCCCCGCGCCGACGCGCGCCGGTGGGCGTTGGCGTGGATTGAGATGAACAGGGCGGCCGGGTCGTCGCCCTTCCAGGCGTTCGCGAGGCGCGGCCGATCGGCGAGGGCGATCAGCGTGTCCGACTCGCGCGTCATGTGGACGACGTAGCCGCGCTCGCGGAGGAGGCCCCGGAGCTGACGAGCGACCGCGAGCGCGACGTCCTTCTCGCGTACGCCCGAGTCGGCGATCTTGCCGGGGTCCACGCCTCCATGCCCCGGATCCAGCACGACGACTCGCCGGGTTGCCTGCGCGGCGCCGGACGCGGACCGCACGAGCAGTCCGCCCTCGGGCTCCGCCTGGAGCCACTGGCCGTACCTCCCGGGCAGCCAGTCGGTGAAGAACGATCCGGGCAGGTAGAAGCCCGTTCCCTGCCGGTACGCGGGATACGCCAGCTGGACGACGCCGCGCGTGGTCTGAAAGTAGGTAGAGGCGTCCCGGAAGCGGAGCGTGTCGCCGAACAGCAACAGCGTCGCCCCGTCCCGCGTGTCCAGGATCCGCGCTCCGACCCCCTCCAGGACGCGCAGGTCGTGCGCGGCCCACCCGCGATGGCGCGCGAGTGGAGCGCTCACGCGCTGTCCCGCGCGCATCAGCACGAGGTCGCCTCCCTGCGCCCCGGCGGGGGGCGCAACGCCGAACGAAGCGAGCGCCAGAGCGCCCGCCGCCACCCATCCCCTCCCCCTCATCGCTCCCTCCGAATCGCCCGTTCCATCTCCCGATCCGCGTCGCGCCGCTTCAGGTCCTCGCGCCTGTCGTGCAGCTTCTTTCCACGCGCCAGGGCGAGCGTCAGCTTTGCCAGTCCGCGGCGGAAGTACAGATCCAACGGCACCAGGGTCAATCCCTTCTCCTGCGTGGCGCCGATCAGGCGCCGTATCTCCCGTCTCTGCAGCAGCAGCTTGCGCGGCCGGGTGGGATCCGTGTTCCACGGCCCCGCCGGATCGTACGGCGTTACGTGCGCTCCGTGCAGCCACACCTCGTCGCGGTCCATGCGCGCGAACGCCTCGGTGATGCTGACCTTGCCTGCGCGCAGGGACTTCACCTCGGGGCCGGTCAGCACGAGCCCGGCCTCGTAGCTGTCGATGATGTGATAGTCGCGCAGCGCGCGTTTGTTTCGCGCCACGACCTTGCGCCCGTCGCCCGCGCCGCCCGCGCTCAACCCAGCCGCTCCTTCTGGCGCCTCCGGGTGCGCCGCTGCATGGCCACCTGCGCAACCTCTCCCCCGAGTACGAACACGACGGAGCTGTAGTAGATCCAGAGGATCAGGACGAACACGAACGCGACCGAGCCGTACGTGGACGTGTAGTTGGCCACGTTGGTGGCGTACCAGCCGAACGCGCGCCGCAGCACTTCGAAGGCGACGGCGGCAAACGTCGCGGCTATCAGCGAGGTGCGCCACTGGGGCCGGCGGGCCGGCAGGAAGTGATAGGTGAGCAGGAACACGGTCCACAGCACCGTGAACGCCGCGAACTGTCCCACGAGAACCTGCGTTCCCGCGGGGAAGCCGTATTCCAGGCCCAGCGCGTGGAAGCCGTACGCGGTGGCGATCTGCAGAGCCAGCGAGCCGCCGACGCTGACGGTGAACAACGTGCCGGCGGTCAGCACCATCTTGAGGTCGAAGAGCTTGCCCCGGACGATGCCGCGGTCGTAGTGGATGTCGAAGATTTCCCGCAGCACGGTTCGGAGCGTTCCCACGAGCCTCGTGGCCACCCAGGCCAGCACCAGGGTACCGATGCCCAGGAAGCCGCCGCTGTTCTGGATGATGGCGGCGAAGACATCGAGCAGCTGCTGCTGGACCTGGAGTTGCTCGCCGAGCGCGGGCAGGGTGCGCCGGACGTAGTCGAGGATGAGCGTGGCGGAGTCCACCCCGCGCGCCCGCAGGACCGTGCCGGCGATCCCGAGGATCGCCAGCAGGAGCGGCACGAACGCCACCAGAATGTTGAAGGCGATCGCACCCGCGAGAAAGAAGATGTTGTCTTCCCCGGCCTTGCGGTACAGGCGGCGCGAGAAGTCGAGAAATTCCTCTCGCGCCGACCCCGCAAGGGCGGCTCCCGAACCCATGGCCTCCTCACCGGCCGCCGACGCGCTCATCGCCTCCGCCGGGCCGGCCTCAGGCCCCTGGGGGACCGTCCGGCGCGTCGGTGTCGGGCTCAAACGCCGCTTCCGCGCGGGCGCGCAACTCGTCCAACTGTTCGGAGACCGTCGCGCCCACTTCGCGCAGGCCCGATTGCAGGCGATCCAGCAGCGATTCGATCTCCCCCCGCATGCGCGTGCGCGTCTCGTCGCCGCGGCTCGGGGCGTAGAGAAACGCGAGTGCGGCGCCCGCCAGGGCGCCCTTCAGGAACGATGTCATTTCTTGGCCTTGGCTTTCTTCCTAGTCGTCGCCTTCGTCGTCGCCGATGCCGCGCCTCCCACGTACTCCGCGAGCCGGGACTGTACCTCCTTGGCGGCGACTCCCAGGATCGTGGCGGTCCGCTTGGCGTCCCCGCTGCACAGCGCGTAGGTCTTGAGGGTCAGGAGCCGGATCGCCTCGGCTTCGCTCGTGCCCACCTCCACGCGCAGTTCCCGCTCGTTCAGCGCGACGTGGCGGGGGTGGAGGTCCTTCGCCGAAATGGAATCCGTTTTCGCGAGGATCACGGCCCGCTCGATCGCGTTGCGAAGCTCCCGGACGTTGCCCGGCCACGAATACGTCGACAGGTACTCGAGCGCGCCGGCCTCGAACCCCTTGAGCCCTGCCTTGGCGTGGCTATCGGCGAACTTGCGCAGGAACTCCTCGGCCAGCAGCATGACGTCGTTGCCCCGGTCCCGCAGGGGGGGCAGCGTCATGGGGATGACGGCGAGCCTGTGATACAGGTCATCGCGCAGGTCACCGGCATCCAGCGCGTCCTGGACGTCGCGGTTGGTCGCGGCGATGACGCGGATATCCACGCAGACTTCCTTCTTGCCGCCCAGCCGCCGGAACGCCCTCTGTTCGAGCGCGCGCAGGAATTTCACCTGCACGTCCGGTTCCATCTCCGCCACCTCGTCCAGGAACAGCGTGCCGCCGTCGGCCAGCTCGAACGCGCCCGCCTTCTCGCCGACCGCGCCCGTGAACGCGCCCTTCTCGTGCCCGAACAGCTCGTTCTCGAGGATCTCGCGCGGAAACGCTCCGCAGTTCAGCGCAATGAACGCGCCCTTCTTGCGGGGCGATTTCTGGTGGATCGCCCGGGCGACCAGTTCCTTCCCCGTGCCGCTCTCGCCCATGATCAGGACGCTCGCTTGCGAAGGCGCGACGGCCTCGATCGTGCCGAAGACGTCGAGCATCTCCTCCGACTGGCCGAGCATGTCGCCGAAGCGGTTCAGGCCTTCCAGCTGACGGCGGAGCGCTTTGTTGGCGTGCTTCACCTCGTACGTCTCGAGCGCCTTCGGAATCAGCGCCTTGAGGCGGTCGAGATCGAGCGGCTTGGTCAGGTAGTCGTAGGCGCCTTCCCGCATGGCCTCGACGGCGGACGCGACGGTGCCTTCGCCGGTGATGATGATGATCTCGCTCGAGACGGCCTCCGCTCGCATGCGCGCGAAGAGCTCGAGGCCGTTCAGCTTGGGCATGTTCAGGTCGGCCAGGACGAGCCCGAAATCCCCCGAGGAGATCTTCTGCCACGCCTCTTCGCCGTTGGTGGCCATGTCCGTATCGTAGCCTTCCTCCGCGAGGAGGATCTTCAGCCCCTCGGCGACAGGACGCTCGTCGTCTGCTATCAGTAGCTTCGGTTGCGACATCCGGAACGCTTTCGGACGGCCGCTCCCCACCCGCCGGGGCGGTCGGGGCGGGCCTGGGATCGGGACACGGTTTTACGCGGCGCGAAAGGTAGCGGCGCGTGAAAGGGGGGGTCAAGCGTTGGAGGCGCCGTCCAAAAGCACTGTGGATGACCAACTTACGCCGTCGCCAACCGCTTCTTCGCGGATCACGAATCCCGCCGAGCCCGCGAGCCGGCGCACGAGGGCGATGAGGACCGGGTCCACGACCCGCTCCGGCGGGTCCCCGGGACCCACCCCGAGCGCCGACACGCGGATTCCCACGGGAGCGGACAGACCCTCGACCCGGACCGTGCCCGTGGCCCGCTCCCGGGACATGGCCACGGCGACGGCGACCAGGCCGACGAGGGTGTGGCCGATCCCGTCGGCGCCGGCGGTGCAGAGGGCTCCCGGCCCCGCGGGAGTCCATTCGAAGGGCACCGCGGCGGAGTTGGCCTGCGCGCTGAGCAACGGGAGGACGACCTCCACGAGGCGGTCCAGTTCCTGGGCGCCGCCGGGCTGCTTTCCGTCCCGCAGGAGCTTGAGCAGACCTTCGACCACGCCGTCCACGCGGCGGATCTGCGCGCTCACGACCTCGAGCCTCGCGAGCGCGTCGTCGCGCTCGCCGTCCGCGATGCGCTTGCGGACGAGCTCCAGGTTGATCACGCTCGCGTGGATCGGGTTCTTGAGCTCGTGGCCGATGTCGCCGGCGACGCGCGACACCAGTCGGTGCCGGTCCGCCCGGACCGCGTCCGGCGTGCCTGGGTTGCCGGCCGCGGCTTCGACCTCGCTCATTGGTCTTCCGACGGTGGGTCGATCGACACGACCAGCCCGTCGTGGGCCGGACGGACCCATCCGGGCAACCGCTCGCACAGATCGGCGTGCCCGACCCGGTGGGTGAGGTGCGTCAGGTAGGTGATGCGCGCGCCGACGTCCGCCGCCACGTTCACGGCCCGCTCGATGTTCAGGTGGGCCGGGTGCGGCTTCCCGTACCAGAGCGCGCACAGGACGAGCGTGTCGACTCCCCTCAACGCGCGCACGATTTCGGCGGGTACCTCCTGCGCGTCCGGCACGTATCCCAGACCGCCAACGCGGAACCCCATCGTCTCCATGTCGCCGTGTGGCAGCGAAAGTGGTGCCACGACGTGCCCCGCGATCCGGCGCGGGGCGGCGTCATCGATGGTGTTCAGGTTCACCCAGGGCCGGGCGCGGCCGCGCGGTTCCTCGGAGTCGCCGAAGATGTAGCCGAAGCGCTCGCGCAGCATCGCGGCGCCGTCGGCGTTGGCGAACGCCGGGAGCGGGCCCATTCCCCCCACGTTCAGGGCCCGCAGGTCGTCGATGCCGTGGGTGTGGTCCGCGTGCCCGTGGGTGAACCAGATCGCGTCCACGCGGCGCGTGCCGGCGCGCAGCAACTGGAGGCGTAGCTCCGGGGGGGTGTCGATCAGGAGCGTGCCGTCCGCGCCGTCCAGCAGCGCGCCGTGCCTGGTGCGCCGGTCCCTCGGGTCGGTGGAGGCGCAGCGCGCGCAGTCGCACCCGACCACCGGGACGCCGAATGAGGTTCCGGTGCCGAGGAAGGTGAGCCTCAAACCACCTCGACGCGCATCATGTTGGTGGTGCCCGGGACGTGGAAGGGGATCCCCGCGGTCACGATCACGCGGTCTCCGGGACGCGCGATCTCCCTGCTCACGAGCGCCTCCCGGGCGACCGCGATCATCGCGTCGTAGGAGTGGTCGCCCCGGACCCACACCGATTCCACGCCCCACACCAGCGCGAGCTGCCGGTACGTCGTTTCCAGCTCGCAGATAGCGAGGATCGGCACCGGAGGCCGGTAGCTGGAAACCAGGCGAGCGGTGGCGCCCGACGTGGTCAGGGTCACGACGGCGGGCGACCCGAGGAGACGCACGGCTTCCACGGTGGCGGCCGCGATGGCGTGTTCGGTGGGGGTCGCGCCCGTGCGCAGGTGGCCCAGCACGGGAATGTCGTACTTGGGCCCCTCGGTGAAGGCGTGCGAGCGCTCTATCTCGGCCGCGATACGGACCATGGCCTCCACCGCGAGCAGCGGATTGTGGCCCACCGCCGTTTCGCCCGAGAGCATGACCGCGTCGGTGCCGTCGAACAGCGCGTTCGCGACGTCGCTCGCCTCCGCCCGCGTGGGACGCGAAGCGGTGATCATCGACTCGAGCATCTGGGTGGCGGTGATCACCGGACGGCCGTGCAGGTTCGCGAGCTGCACGATGCGCTTCTGCGCGAGGGGCACCTGCTCGAATGGGAGCTCCACGCCCAGGTCACCGCGCGCGACCATGACGGCGTCCGTTTCCTCCAGTATCGCCTCGACGTTGTCGAGGGCGACGTCCTTCTCGACCTTGGCGACGACCAGGATCTCCGGCGGCAGGCGCTGGCGCAGGTCGCGAACGTCGTCGGGACGCTGGACGAACGACAGCCCGACGTACTCGACCCCGGCCGAAATCGCCCACTCGAGGTCCTTCAGATCCTTGGCCGTCAGCGAAGGGGCGGCCACCCGCACGCCGGGCAGGTTGATGCCCTTGTGTTCCTGGAGCAGGCCTCCGAGGATCACGCGCGCCCGCAACCTCGGGGGCGCGACCTCGACGACTTCGAGCTCCATCGCGCCATCGTCCACCAGGATCCGGTTGCCCGGATTCACGTCTCCCGCGAGGCCGGCGTAGGTGGTCGGGATCTCCTCACCCTCGGCGTCGCCCTCGGGCGCCAGGACCACCTCTTCGCCGGGGGTGAGAACGCGGGTCTGCTGGAGGTGGCCGGTGCGTATCTTCGGTCCGGCGAGGTCCACCAGGATGGCGACGGGCCGGCCGATCTCCTGGGCAGCGGCGCGCGCGTGCTCCACGGTCGCCTGGTGATCCTCGCGGGTCCCGTGTGCGCAGTTGATCCGGACGACGTTCACGCCGGCGCGCACCAGCTCCAGCATCCGCTCGCGACCGGCGCTGGCGGGCCCGATCGTCGCGACGACCTTGGTAAGCACGTCCCCTCCCACCCCGTTCTCGCGGAGAGGCCGGTGGATCCGGCCGGTTCCCGAAAGCTGACAATGTAGTGTACCGGCGCGAGACTCTGACAGTCGCCGCGGGGACAGCGGCCCGGTACGGCGCCGTCCGGTGCCCATTCCCCGAACGGTCGCGGCGAATTAAAATTGCACGGCGGCGGTCGGGGACCGCCACGGCGCCGGGGGAATGCGGGGAGGAAGACGGGAATGCGCTACATCGACAGCGACGGGGAGCTGCGCGCCCTCGTCGATGAATTCTTCGGGCGCCCGGTGATCGCCGTCGACACCGAGGCGGCGGGGTATCACCGGTACCACGACCGGGTCTGCCTCGTCCAGCTGACCGCCGGCGCCGATACGGTCCTCGTCGATGCCCTCGCGGTGGACACCCTGCGGCCGCTCTCCTCCCTACTGTCCGATCCCGAAACCGAAACCGTCTTCCACGACGCAGACTACGACCTGCGCCTCCTGGACCGGGACCACGGCCTGCGAGTGGCGCGCCTGTTCGACACGAAGGTGGCCGCGCAGTTTCTCGGGGAACGGCAGATCGGCCTGTCGAATCTCCTGGACGAAGGGCTCGGCGTGCAGGTTGAGAAGAAGTACCAGCGCGCCGACTGGGCGAAACGCCCGCTTCCCCCGGAGATGCTGGAGTACGCCGCCGAGGACACCCGGTACCTGCCGGAGCTGCGGCGAATCCTCCTGGAGCGTCTGGAGGCGGCGGGGCGCCTGGAATGGGCCAAAGAGGAATTCGAGCTCGTGCGGCAGACGCGCCACGAGGACAACGGCGCCGTACCGGCGTTCCAGCGGCTGAAGGGGTCGCGCGACTTCACGCCGCGGCAGCTCGCGGTCCTGCGGGAGGTGCACGACTGGCGCGAGGAGGAGGGACGCCGGCGGGACCGGGCGACGTTCCGCATCCTCTCGCGCGAGGCGCTGATGGAGATCGCCCGCCTGGCCCCGCGCGACGAGTCAGGGCTGGTCGCGATCAAGGGGGTGACTCCCAGGCTCCTGGACTCCTCCGCCGGCAAGGCGCTCATGGAAGCCGTGCACCGGGGCCGGACGGCCGCGGACCTGCCCGGCCGCC
>DATKCH010000109.1:0-5577 GCA_035513295.1 Longimicrobiales bacterium | reverse complement strand
CCCCGTTTGGAAGAGTGATCCGAACCGGCGGAATGTGCTCACCAGCACGTGGAGACTCGGCCAACGCAGCCCGGAAGTCAAAGAGCTTCGCCCACTTTCGGGGATTCTTGGCACTCACGACTTTCCCGTTGGATGGATCGCAAAGGGCATAGACTCGATCTCCGACCAGCCCGCGGTCGGTGACCTCGGCGGCGTTGAGCTCCTCCCCCATCATGGACTTGACGGGATAACGCCAGAGGGACACTACGGAACCAAGGTCATTCTGCGTTGCCCTTGCCATGCTCACCCCTCCTTTGGCCGGTCCTGTTCGCGACGCCTAACACGCTGTATGCAGTCTGGGCCTCAGCCAACACAGGTCCGCCTAATCCTTCGGCACGACCATCCGGAATAGAGGGCCGTCGCGGTATCAAGGCCAAAAACGGGACGTTACGGCGTCGCGCCTCCGCACGATAGGCTGCGAGCACCGCAACCGAACTGCCAAAGACGCTGCGCGGCGGTCCACAGACGCATCCCACCACGCGCCCGTCGCAGCCAGCATAGACTGGATCTTGGCCGGGGGTATCGCTTTCGCCCGCCCCCTTCGCCAAGAAAATGGCTCGTGCCGAGAGGTAATGAAAAGTCCGGGTCGTGGAAGGGGTGATTCCGAGTGTTAGAGAGCATAGTTCTACGAGCTAGCCGGTGGAGCCAGAAACGGATGACGCGGGTTTGCGTCGGGGGACCACCGCTCGTGCGGCCGCCGCGTCCTCCACCCCGAGCCCGAGCGACTTGAACACCGTCACCTCGTCGGGCCCCGACCGCCCCGCCGCTCCGGCAACCACCTCCCCCAGCTCCGCTCGGATGTGCTCCGCGGGCAGGGCCGCCGCCTCCTTCGCCAGCAGCCAGTCGCCGGCCTGGAGCTCTGCGGACTCGCGCGAGTCGACGTAGAAGTCGGACCGCGCCACGAGGGGGGTATCCAGTTCGCGCGTCGTCGGCGCGAAGGAGCCGACGGCGTTCACGTGGGCGCCCGGCGAGACCCACTCGCCGAGCAGGACGGGCTCGTGAGAGGACGTCACGGTACACAGGATGTCGGCTCCGCGCGCGGCCTGCTCGGCGGTGTCCACGGGCTCGACGTCCACGCCGTGGGCATCCCGAGCCCACGCCGCGAACGACTCCGCCCGCTCGCGGCGCCGGCTCCATACGCGCACCCGCCGGATGTCGCGGACCACGCGCATCGCCTCGAGGTGCGAGCGCGCCTGCACGCCGCTCCCCAGGATGGCGAGGTCGCCCACGTCCTCCCTCGCGAGCAGGCGGGTGGCGAGGCCCGACACGGCCGCGGTGCGGATCTCGGTGATCGCGATGGCGTCGACGATGCCGATGAGACGGCCGGCCATGTCGAACAGGAGCACCGCGCCGTCGTGCGCGGGGTCGGCGCCGTGGAACGCGGAGATCACCTTCACGCCGACTACGTCCGGGGCCGGCACGTAGGCGGGCATGAGCCCGACCAGCCCCTCTCCCCCCGGCGTCCGGAAGAAGCTGCGAGGCGGCTGTACGGCGCGGCCCTCGGAGAACGCGCGCAGGGTGGCGGCCATGAGGTCGATGGCGTCGGCCATCGGGAGGCGGCGCCGGACCTCGTCGCCGTCGACGAACGCCGGGAGGGTCACGGCGTTTCCGCGGAAACGCGGACGGCAGGTCGGGGCCGGGTCACGACGCTTCTGCCGGAACGCGTAGGGTCGGCCCACGACGTTTCCGCGGAAACGCCCGGGTCGTGGCGCGGACGCGCGACCGGTCGATAGCGGCTCGGGACGTTTCCGAGGAAACGCGCGCGGCGCGGCCTCGCCCAGGCGGGTGCGCTCACTGCCCGCCGCCCGCCTCGATCTCCCGCAGCGTCTCGTGCGCCCACTCCGCCTCCGCGGTCCTGCCGGCGCCTTCCGCCGCCCGCGCGTAGCCGCGCAGGGTCGCGGCGCGGTTGGGTGTGCGGCCGAGCGCCAGCGTGAACGCCGCGAAGGCCTCCTCGTGCCGGTCGAGCTCGAGCAGCAGCTCGCCCTCCAGCTCGCGCGGGGGCTTGAAGGAGAGCGGGGGGCCGAAGTCAACCGGCAGCGCGGCCTCCCTCTCGGCGCCGCGGCGGGCGGCGGCGACCGCGCCCTCCAGGTCGCCCTCGAGCGAGAGGACGAGGGCGCCCAGCGTCGCCTCAAGGATGGGCTGGTACTCGGCGCCGAGCTGCCCCGGCGCCGGGCGCGCCATGGTCACCATCTCGGCGGCGGAGCGCAGGCCGTCGAGGTCGCCGCGGCGGGCCGACGCCAGCGCCCCGCCGAAAGCGTAGACGGCCATCGGCCAGCCGGTCGTCTCGGCTACCGCGACCTCGGCCGGCAGGCCCGCGTCGTCGACCGGGAAGCCCTCGGCGATGCCCGCGTCCGCGGTGTAGCGCGCGCGCATGACCACGAACGAGCGCGCGCGGCCGGCGCGCACGCCGGCGGCCGCGTCGGGGTCGGACGCGTCCTCGAGGCAGCCCCGCAGAAGCGCCTTCGCGTCATCGAGCCGGCCCTGCTGCTGGTAGCCGTACGCGAGCCACTCGGCGTAGTGGCCGCAATGGACGGCGCTCCCGCCGCCCGCGGCCGCATCGACCACCGACGAGGCCTGTTCGTTGGCGTCGACCACGTCCTCCCACATCCCCCGGGCGAGGAAGATGTGGCTGGTCATGTGCTGCGCGTGCGCGGCGTCGGGGGCGATGCGCGAGTATGCCCGCGCGGCGCGCAGGCCGAGCGGGGCGTGCGTGGGGTCGTCGAACGCGTGGATCACGTAGTGGGCGGCGCCGGGGTGGTCCGCGTGCCCCTCGAAGAGCTCGAGGGCGATGGCGCCTGCGCGCATGTAGGTGGGCACGTCGCGCTCACCCCGGCTCAGGCCCAGAAGCGACAGGGCGTAAAACGCCCGCGCCTCGAAGTCCTCCGGGTAGGCGTCCGCGAGCGCGCCCATGGCGAGGCTGTAGGCGGTGTCGCGCGCCGCCTTCTCGCCGTCGCCGTAGAGGGTTTCCACCGCCTCCAGCCAGTCCCGTTCGCGCGGTGTCGGCGCCCGCGCGAGCCGCTCCTCGGGGGTCGGGGCGTAACGCGCCAGGACCCCTCGCGCCGCGTCCAGGTCCTGCTCGTTCCACACCGGGTGCGTGTGGGTCATGG
The DNA here is from genome assembly GCA_035513295.1 of Longimicrobiales bacterium. GTDB lineage: Bacteria > Gemmatimonadota > Gemmatimonadetes > Longimicrobiales > RSA9 > DATHRK01. The sequence continues at coordinate 2,431 of DATKCH010000109.1, read as the reverse complement.
CCTCGCCCCAGTAGGCCATCGCCATGGCGGGATCGGCCTGCTGCGCACGCCGGAAGGCCTCCGCCGCCTGCCCGTACTCGAAGCTGTGCAGCAGCAGCGCGCCGCGCAGGAAGTGGTCGTGCGCCTCCGCGGACCCCGTCGCCGGGAAGTCGATGGTGCCCAGGCCGGCGATGGTGACCGGGCCGGCGCCGGCCTGGGCGCCCAGAGCGCGGGCCATGCCCGCCGCCAGCGCCAGCGCGATGGCGAACGCGGAGATCCAGGAGGTTGTGGGCCCGAGGGCCCGCGAGCCGTGCGACATCGAATCTCCCAGGAGTCGGTGAGCGTGGTGTGGCCGGAAGGGAAGATAAGGCGGCGGGGGCGGTTGCCGCGCGGCCATCGCGTGGGCACGTTGACGCGCGAGATTCGCGAGCCCGGGAGGGCGCCGTGCCAACGCGCGCCGCCGGCGGCCCGATCCCGGTCGGGACCGCGGTGAGGGCGCGCTCGTCGTGGGCTGCGAGGGAGGTGGGCAGGTTCTGATCCCGATCGCGGTTTCGGTCGTGGCCGGCGCGGTCGCGTCGGTCGCGGGGTTCGGCATCGGCAGCCTGCTGACCCCGGTGCTCGCGCCCGCGCTGGGGGTGCGGCTCGCGGTCGCGGCGGTGTCGATTCCGCACGCGGCGGGCACCGGCCTGCGGCTCTGGCGCCTGCGGCGCGCGGTGGACCGGCGCGTGCTCGGGTGGTTCGGGCTCGCGAGCGCGCTCGGCGGGCTGGCTGGCGCGCTGCTGCACGGGGAGACCTCCGAGCGGGCGCTGAGCGCCGTTTTCGGAGGGCTGCTCGTGCTGTCCGGCCTGGCGGGGTTCACGGGCTGGACCGAGCGGCTCGGGCTGCGCGGCTGGGGCGCGACCGTGGCCGGCGCCCTGTCCGGCCTGTTCGGAGGCATGGTTGGCAACCAGGGCGGGATCCGTTCGGCCGCGCTGCTCGCGTTCCCGCTCTCCCCCAAGGCGTTCGTCGCGACCGCCACCGCGACGGCGCTGATCGTGGACGCCGCGCGCATGCCGGTGTACCTGGTCACGTCGGGCGCCGAACTGCTCGAGCACCTCCCGCTGATCGCGGGCCTCGTCGCCGGCGTCGTCGTCGGCACGCTGGCCGGCGAGGGCGTCCTGCAGAAGCTGCCCGAGCGCGCCTTCCGCCGGACGGTTTCGCTGCTGCTGCTTCTCCTCGGCGCCTACATGCTCTGGCGCGCGGCCTACTGACACCCCCGGGTGGCCGGAGCCGGACGCCGCCGATCCGGCGCGGCCGAGGGCTGGACGGCGAGGGGCGGGCGCGGCAACTTTCCCGGGATGCTTCCAGCCCACCGCCGTCCCGATCCCCGCTCGCCGCGCGCGTTCCGGCAAGCCGGGGCCGTCCGTGCCCGCTCCCCGCGAGGATCGGCCGCACGCGGTCTCTGCGGCGCGCTGATCGCCCTTCTCGCGGCGACGTTCCCCGCGGACGCCCGGGCGCAGGAAGGCGCGCAGGAAGGGGCGCAGGAACGGGCGCAGGAAGAGGTCCCCGTTTCCGCGGGTGCGGTCTGGCTGGAGTTCGCCTGGCCGGTGGGCCTTTCGGCCGATGTCGAGGCGACGCAGCGCATCGTGCGCCGGCGGGGAGGCGCCGATTCGGACGTGACGGTGCGCAGCCGTTATCGAATGACCGTCCGCGACCACCCTCGCGGCCTGGCGGTTGACCACTCCGACGGTGCCCTCACCGGATTCCAGTCCGACCCGCCGCTGGATTCCGACGATCCTCTCGTGGCGACGCTGGAGGATCTGTCCGACCTCACCTCCACCTACATCGTCTCCGACGACGGGATGCTGCTGGACGTGGAGGGCCTGGAGCGCGGAACGGAGGCGCTGCGCGAGGCCTTCGAGCCGCTCGTCGGAGAGCCGGACCGGGTGCCCGGCGCCGCGGCGCCGACGGAGCGGCGGGGCGCGGCGATTTCGGCCGACGCGGTGAAAGCCGCCGTCGCCGAACGGTGGGGATCGATGGTCTGGTTCTGGGCGTGGGAGGAATTTCAGCCGGACTCGGTCTACACGTTCACGGCCGAGGTCCCGAGCCCGATGATGCCGGAGCTGATCGTCCCCATGGAGTATCGGATCGGCTACCTTCGGCTCGTCGCCTGCCACGAGGGGGCGGCGCCCGACTCCTGCGTCCACGTGGAGGCGCGCACGGTTCCGGACCCCGCGAGCGCGTCGGATTTCCTCGAGCGCTTCGTGGCCGAGCTGGCCGGTTCCCACGGCGAGGAGTCCTTCCAGGTCGACGCGTACGATCAGGAGAGCCGTTTCGGCGTGACGCTCGAGCCCGCCACGATGATCCCCCACGAGTTCCGCATGACTCGAAGCGTCTCCGTGGCCACGACGGAGAACGGCGAGTCGGATCTGGACACCCGTTTCGACGAGACCGTCCTGACCTTCCACTACGG
>DATKCH010000108.1:0-5744 GCA_035513295.1 Longimicrobiales bacterium | reverse complement strand
GATCGACGTCGGAGACGTGGCGCCCGACTTCTCGCTGCCCTCGGACACGGACGGCACGGTGCGGCTCGCGGACTACCGCGGCCGGACCGTCGTGCTCTACTTCTATCCGAAGGACCTCACCTCGGGCTGCACCGTCCAGGCCTGCGACCTGCGCGACGGCCTGGACCGGATCGAGGAGCGCAACGCGGCCGTGCTCGGCGTCAGCCCCGACCCGGTCGAGATGCACGCGCAGTTCCGCGCCAAGCACGACCTGAACTTCCCCCTGCTGGCCGACGAGGACCACGAGGTGGCGGAGGCCTACGGGGTCTGGAAGGAGAAGTCGATGTACGGCAGGAAGTACATGGGCATCGAGCGCAGCACCTTCATCATCGGCCCCGACGGAGTCGTCACCCACGCGTGGCGCGCGGTGCCGGCGAAGGGGCACGCCGACCTGGTGCTGGACGCTATCTAGCGACGCGTTGCCAAAGTTCGCGTGCCACCGAGGCGGATGCACGGCGCCGCCGAATGGCCGAGCCATGAGCCATCCGGTGTCTGCTCTCACGCCGTCACGACAATCCGGCGACGCGAGAGATCGCGACCCATTTCTCCCGATCGACCGTATCCCGGATTTCCCGCCAGAGCGCCTCCCAGATCGCCTCGAGGGATCTCTGGTCGATCGGCACGGACGGGTTCGACCGGTAGCCTTCGATGGCCCGCCGGGCAGCCGTACCGCTGCGCGCAAGCGCGGCGTCCACCGCGACGCCTTCCTCGGGAGAAAGATCGGCGGCCCGGTGGAGTAGCTGCCTGTAGAACCCGCCGTCGCGCCCGAGGGAAACGGCGCGGGCGGCCGCTTGCGAGACCGGAGAGGGCGCTTCCAGGCCCTCGCGCCAGAACGGGAGCGCCCAGTTGTTCTGGGTCAGGATTCCGGCGGCGTTCTCCACGCCGGTCCAGACGTGGACCACGCCGAGACGGTAGCCGCCCGCGTCTCCGTGCATGGACGCGGGGTGATTCGGGAACAGCAGCTCCTCCTGAACGGCGCTCGTGTGGTCGTGCCATACCTCGGGGTCGAAGGGCGCCGAAGGCGGCGGCTCCCCCGGGCCGAGGGGCACGGCGAACGCCACGCCGACAAGCGTGGGCCGGCCATCGCGGGTGGCGTAGCTGAGGATCGGCGGCTGCGTAGCATCGATGGTCCCGCTTATGATCCGGCCTGGGTGCACCCAGTGCTCTCCCATGCCGGGAAAATCCGGGCCGACCCGGCGGTAGCCGGATCGGACGGCCGTCGAGCGGTCGGCAAAGCGCACCGCTGCGCGGCGGGCGGCCTCGACGAAGCTGCGCGCCTCCGCCCGGTCGACCGGAGCCTGACCGTACAGAGGGGGCGAGAGCGTCGGCAAGACCACCAGAGATGCGAGGAGTGCGAGCGCCCCGGGCCGCTTCACGGCAGCGGCTCCAGTTCTTCCTGACCCAGCGAGGCGAGCAGCGCGTCGAGCTGCCCCTCCGTGAGGCCGTGTGGGTACCGGCTCGCCAGAGCGATGTATCCGCGCCGCACGGCCGGTGGGGTGACGCCGCGCTTCACGTCGTCCACGGGGTAGCCGCGGAACGAGAGCTTCTCAATCGCCCCCCAGGGCGCGAGGATCGCGCGGTCGTTCGATAGGAACACGATGCCGTCGGGCCGCACGAGCAGGAGTTCTCCCTTCAGCTCTCCGGTCGCCGTCTCCAGGCGCACCTCGCTGCCGAACCCCGAGCCGACGAGCGTGTCGTTCCAGCCACCGACTCGACACGCCGGGAGCAGGACCGCGACCAGTGCGCAAGCGCCGACCGCGCTGCGCGCCCTCATCGGACCGGAATCCGAGTCGCGTGGAACGCCTCTTCCATGGGACCCTGGAGTTCCGTCCACAGCTCCATGAGGTCCGGAATCGTACCGTCCGTGGGCCGGAACGGGCCGCCGTCTACCGTTCCCCGAATCCAGTTCGGGCGCACCCACTCCGTGTAGTAGCCTTGCGACGAGAGAAGGAACGTCCGCCGCTCATCGGGGAGATCCGGCCCGACATGGAACGTCGCCACGAAGCCCGTGCCCGCGCTCGTCACCAGGTACGCGTCATCTGCTGCCGCCACCTTGGCCTCCAGGTCGTCGGCCGCGGCTCCGACGAGCGGTGTGATCGCGCTCGCGGGGATCGTCCGCGTCGGCGCGTCGCGGACATCGGCCGACCACCGCATCTGGTCGATGCGCCACGCGTCGGTCAGGAACGCGAGCCGAAAACGCGTCGGGGCGTCCGACCGGACGGGCACCCGGAAGGCGACCTCCTTCCATGCGATCGGACCGGTATCGCCGAACCGCGACACCTCTTGGAATCCCGTGTCGGTCTCCACCTCCAGCCGGAGCCCCATCGTGCCATGGAACCAGGAGCCCAGCTCGACCGCGGTACCGATCCGCTGCAGGTCGCGAGCCATCCAGTCCAGCGCCCGGGCGCCCTGGGCGTCGAGCATGAGCTCGTAGAAGAGGACCGTGTTGAGGAGACTGTTCCTCAGCCGAAGCACGACAGCCGCGGTGTCGCCCCCCATCGGCGGCAACGTCGCCTCTATCCAATCTCTGTCGTCGCCCGAACGGGCTTCGGCGATCCGATCCCGCGAGGAGGCGAAGACGCGGTCGTCCCGCCCGGATAGCTCCGGCCGCACGTCGCGACCGTCACGATCGACGATCCGCTCGAACCCGTGCAGTGCGCGAACGATGACCGGGATGTTGTCCTCGTCGGTCACGACCCGCTCAGCGGCAGCGTGCCGCACCTCGACCAACTCGAGGTGATTGATGAAGTGCGTTTCGAGCGCTTCGTTACGGATCTCCAGCTCGACGCGGCCGGCGGCGTCCGCGCCGACCGACAGCCGGTCCGTGTCCCGACCCTCCAGCAAGGGAGAGATGCTGTAGGAGAACGCCTCGGCCTCCAAGACCTCGCCGTTCTCGTCGACGGAGTAGACGGTCGGGCAGGAGCCGAAACACTTGGGGTCAGCCGCGCACGCCAGCGCGACGGCGCCGCCGACGACCAGCACGGTCACCCCGAGGGACGCGAGGAGCGACAGTCCCACGTCCGTTTCCCGGTCGAACGCCTCCAGGCCGAGGACGCTGTCCAGCGGAACGGAGGTTACCGCGCCCGCCGGCTCGCGCAGCAGATCGAATCGCTGGCCCGCCTCGGTCCCGCCGTACGCGCCGCGCCCCACGACCGCGCTGTCCGACACGTGGACGCCGTCCATGAACACCACGACCGAGCCGTCCGCGAGGAAGGCGCGCACCGGCGACTCGACCATCTGCGACCGCTTCGACAGCGGGGCGAGCTTGGACTTAGTGATCCGGAGGCACCCGGAGACAGCGAGCGCGGTGAGGACGCAAGCGGGTACGAGGGCGACCTGGAGCCGGGCGAGTCGATGCCGTGTCATTGCCTTCTCCGATCGTGAGCCGAAGCAGCGCCGTCGGGCCAATCGCAGGATGGGTTTTCGGAAGGACGACGGGGAGCGCGTCGGATACGTAGTACGCCCCCATGAACTACGTAGTCGGCTCTTGCCCTCGGCGAGGACTTCCGCGAGGAACGCCCGCTCCTCTTCGCTAACGGCGCGATCGAGCAGCTGGTTGAAGGCACCGTCGCTCCCGACGTCGCCTCGACGCCGATCACCCAGCACGCCGCACCTCGTCATCAAAGACAACTCCAGGCGCGGCAAGGCATTCCATAGATCCCACAGACGGAAAATCCGTCTAGCCGGGAACGCCTCGCCCGCTTCCGGCCGTCTGGCCGCGTGGCCGCGCTCACGACTTCGCGGCTCCCGGCCGCCGGCGCTACGCCCGGCGCCGCACCCCCAGCCCGGGTTCCTGGTTGAAGCGCAGGGTCCCGTCCTCCGCGAGTCCCGGACCCACGAACGGGTCCTCCGCGAGGAGCGCCGCGCCGTCCAGGTCGCAGTAGTCGACGAGCGGCGCCAGCTGCACGCTGGCGGAGATCCCCAGGGTGCTCTCGACCATGCACCCCAGCATGACGACCATGCCGCGCGCTCGCGCGGCCTCGGCCATCCTGCGGGCCTCGGTCAGCGAGCCGCACTTCGCGAGCTTGATGTTGATCCCGTCGACGCGGCCGGCCAGGCGCTCCACGTCCGCGAGCGTGCGGCAGCTCTCGTCGGCCACGATCGGGATCCGCGAAGCCCGGCGCAGGGGCAGCCAGCCCTCGTCGTCGTCCGGATGCAGGGGCTGCTCGATCACCGCGACGCCGTACTCCTCCAGCATCGGGAGGCGGTCGATCGCGCCCTGGAGCGTCCAGGCGGTGTTCGCGTCGACCAGGAGCGTCGCGTCCGGCCGAGCGGCGCGGATTGCGGCGAGCGTTTCTTCGTCCTTCTGCGTGCCTACCTTCACCTTGAGCACCGGGTACGTGGCCGCCGCGGCGGCGCGTTCGCGCATCGCCTCGGGGGCGTCCAGGCCGATCGTGTAGGCGGACGCCGGCGCGGCGGCGGGGTCCAGCCCGAACAGCCGCCACACGGGCTCCCCGGCGCGCTTCCCCAGCAGGTCGTGCAGCGCTGCGGACAGGCCGACGCGGGCCATGGGCTGTTCCCCGAGCGCCTCTCGCACCGCCTCCTCCACTGGCTCCGGCGGGATCGCCGCCGGACCGGCGGCCGCGCCCCGCCCGCCGAGAATCACCGGGTCGCCCCGCGCCTCCCCCGCGACCTCCGACACGAGGCGCTCGACCCCCCGCAACGCGGCGTGCGCCGTATCGGCGGTCTCGCCGTAGTAGGGCGTGGACGTCGGCGCCTCCCCCCAACCCTCGACGCCGTCCTCCTCGATCAGACGCACCCAAACGGTGCGCCGCACCGGCGGCGCCTGCATGCGGGCGATGTGGAAGGCGTGTCGCGTCCGGAGCTCGAGCGTCTGCAGTTCGATGCGCATGGGCGAAATTCGCTGGCGGTTTCCCGGAGGCGAGGCGGACCCGGACCTGCTAGTGTACCGGGTCGGGCGGCCGCCGCGCGCGGCGATTCCCGCGCCACCATGCAATGTGAGGGCCGTGTCGACCGTCGCAGACCCCCTGCCCCACGTCCGCGATCCCGCGCCCCCGGTCGCGGGCGTCGTTGCGGCGTTCGCGGCCGTCTACCTCATCTGGGGCTCCACCTACCTGGCGATCCGGTTCGCGATCGAGACGCTGCCGGGCTTTCTCATGGCGGGCGTACGCTTCAGCGTGGCGGGCGCCCTGCTGTTCGCGTGGACGCGGCTGCGCGGCGCCGCGAGGCCGCGCGGCGCGCAGTGGCGGACAGCCGCGGTCATGGGGGCGCTCATGCTGCTGGGCGGCAACGGCGCGGTAGTGTGGGCGACCGAGCGCGTGCCGTCGGGGATCGTGGCGCTCCTGGTCGCGACCGTGCCGCTGTGGATGGTGCTCCTGGACTGGCTGCACGGCACCGGCCCCCGCCCCACACTGCGGGTGCTACTCGGGCTGGCGATCGGGTTCGGGGGAGCGGTGCTGCTGGTCGGACCTGATGCCCTGGGGGCCGCCCACCTGGTGGACCCCGTGCGCGGGCTGGCGGCGCTGGCCGGGAGCCTGTCCTGGGCGGCCGGTTCCATCTACGCGCGCCGGGCGCCGCAGCCGAAATCGCCCCTGGTAGCGACATCGGGCCAGATGCTCTTCGGCGGAGCGTTCCTGCTGCTTCTCGGGCTCGGAACGGGCGAGGCCGCCGAGGTGGACCCGGCCGGCTTCTCCGCCCTCTCCGTGCTGTCGCTGGCCTACCTGATCGTGTTCGGAGCGATCGTC
>DATKCH010000107.1:0-5141 GCA_035513295.1 Longimicrobiales bacterium | reverse complement strand
CCGCGCGCCGGTGTTCGCGGGCGAGGGCGGGTCGATCCCCATCGTGGACGAGTTCGAGCGCGTTCTGGGCGCGCGCGCGCTGCTGATGGGGTTCGGGCTCCCCGGCGAGAATGCCCACGCCCCCGACGAGTGGATCAGCGTGGAGAACTTCGAGAAGGGGACGCACGCGGCGGCGGCGCTGCTGGGGGAGCTGGGGGGGTAGCGGGCGACCCGGGGCGATTTGGCTTTGCCTGGCCGCGATCGAGAACGCGATGACGGTGAACGGGCGCGGGCACGCGAGCCACTACGACTCGACGCGCGGGCGCGGGCGCTCACGTCGAAGACGCCCGAGGGTCGGACAAGCGTCGCGGCGATGCGTGCGTATGCGAGCGGCGCACCCTGTACCCGCCTCCGTCAGGCCACACCTGCGGGCCGGAAGGGAACGGGGATCGTCATGTCGTCAGTCGTGGGGGTGCGATCTTCGTCGTCGTTCGAGCGTGGCTGGTCACTGGTTTGCCCCGGGCGTTCGTGACGGGCCTCACGGATCCTGCGCGACGAGCATCTCGGCCAGCGTGGCGCGCATGCGCGTGATCTCGCTCGATTGATCGGCGCCGATGTCCGAGGCGAGCTTGAACACGGCGTCCTCCTGCGCCGCCCCGGGTGTCGCGAACAATTTGTCGACCATCGACAGCGCGCCCTCGTGATGCTGGATCATGAACTGCAGGAACAGCCGGTCGAACTCCTCGCCGTGCGCGGCGTCGAGCGCCGCCATCTGGTCCGCGGTGAGCATGCCCGGCATGCGCATGGCGTGGCCCCCGGCGGCGGCGTCTCCGTGCGCCGCATCGTCGCCTCGGTGCGGCGGATGCCCGGTCGGATCCTCGTCGACCAGCGGCGCGTTCCGATCGACCGCGTCCACGTGCATCTCCGGCGGGTCAGGCACGGCCTCGCCTCGCGCGCGGAGCCAGTCCTGCATGAGCCGGATCTCATCGCGCTGCGCGTTGATGATGCGCGCGGCGAGGATCTGCAGGGGGTCGCTGGCGCCGCGGTCGGCCGCCATACGCGACATGGTGAGCGCCTGCGCGTGGTGGTGTATCATGCCGGCCATGAAGGCCACGTCAGTCTGCGTATAGGCGCTGCGGGCGCTGTCGGCCTGCGCGGCCACGCGGGCGGCGTCGGCCGTGGCAGGGGACGCGGGAGTCCCGGACGCGGGAGTCCCGGACGCGGGTGGCTCCGCGGCGCGCCCCGCGCAGGCCGCCAGCAAGAGCAACGGCAGGCCGATCGATCGTGCCGGGATCATCGAGGCAAACTATCAGCCCGGCCGCGACTCACGCAGGTTGGGGGACGGTGTCTACTTCGAGGGGGTGGGCTCAGGCGAGGAGTGGCGGGCAGGGTGGAACGCGCGTCAGGGCATCGCCGCCCGGCCGATCGAGCGCGCCGGCCGCAGCTCGCGCTCGATCTGGCTCCGGATGCGCGCGACCTTGCGGGGATAGAGCCGGCAGTCGGGCGTATTGGTCCCGCTTACGCAGCCGTTGTAGCCGAGCAGCGCCCGGTCCTCGTTGCCTCCGTAGCGGCGCACGTACCAGGAGAGGATGCGCGTGCCGTAGCAGAGGTTGGTTTCGATCTCGTAGAGGTCGCCGGCGGGGTCGCAGCCCTGCCAGCGCCCCTGATGCGCCGGCATCACCTGCATCAGGCCGCGCGCCCCCACGAAGCTGGTGGCCGCCGGCCTGCCCCGGCTCTCGATCCAGAGGACCGCGAGCACGGTGGCCGGGTCCAGCTCGTTTCGGTACGAGTGCTCCACCAGCGGCCAGGCGATGCTGCGCGCGCGCTCCGACGGGACCCCTCGAGCCTGAAGCACCCGCTCGATCGGCTGAACGTGCTCCCGGTAGACGCGTACGAACTCGCCCGTCTCGTCGCCGGCGATGCGCATGTCCGCCATCTTGTCGCTCAGCGTCACGACCTCGACACCGTCGATGCGGGAACCTTCCGCGCCGGGCTCGTAGATGGGTAGCGCGAGCGCCCGCGTGGTGGCGTCGCCCAGCGTGAAGCCGGCGAGCGCCAACAGCGGAACGGCGAACACGAGCAGCTTCGCGCGGCGCGCGATCCGCTCGATCTCGTCGAAAAAGCCCGCACGGGGCCGCCGTGGCCTGTTGGACCGCTTACGTCGCATGCACTCGAAGTTGTAGTCGGGAAGAGTACGTCGATCGCAATGTGTACCCCGTCCGTTGGCCTGGCAAGCTATTCGTGCGCCTCTTCGATGAGCCTGTCCAGGTGATCGGGCTCGATCCGATAGACTTGTCCGCAGAACCCGCAGGTCAGTTCCGCGCCCGGCACCCCGGGCACTTCGCGCACGGCGCGCATCTCCTCGCTGCCAAGGAGCATCAGCGCGCGCTCGGCGCGGTCGGGCCCGCACGGACAGTGGAACCGCACCGGCCGCTCCTCCCGGACGCTCAGGTCGACGCCGTCGGCGATGCGCCGGAGGATCTCTCCCGGCCCCGCGCCGGAGAGCAGCATCTCGGTCGGCGAGGGGAGCTCGCGGATCGCGCGCTCGAGCCGCGCGCCGTCCGCCTCGTCCGCGCCCGGCATGAGCTGGGCCAGGTAGCCTCCGGCGGCTCGCACCTCGCCGTCGGCACCCACGAAGACCCCGATCCCGACGGCCGACGGAGCCTGCTCGCTCAGCACGAAATAGTACGCGAGGTCCTCGCCGATCTCACCGGACTGCAGCTCGACCATGCTGACGTAGGGCTCGCCCATCGCCAGGTCGCGCGTGACCGTAAGGGTGCCGGGCAGGCCGACCGCGGCGCCTACGTTCAGCTTGCCGTTGTCCGCCACCTGCTCGATGTCCGGGCGCGGGTTGCCGACCAGCGCACGCACCTCGCCGGTCGGCGTGGCGGTGGCGATCAGCGTGCCCAAAGGCCCCGACCCGCGGACGCGCAGCGTGACCAGCTGCTCGTTTTCCTTGAGCAGGGCTCCCAGAAGTAGCGCGGAGAGAGCGACCCGCCCGACCGCGGCGGTGGCGACGGGGTCGGTCCCCTGGCGGCGCCGGATCTCGGCGACGACGTCGGTGGCGTCCAGGGCGAGGAGACGGCAGCGTCCCTCCCGGGCGGTCAGGCGGACCAGCCGCCCGGCGGCGGGCGCTACCAAGTCTCCGGAGGGTTGCTTTCGCGCACGAGCACGAGCACGGCGGCCTGCGGCACGACCAGGTACGTCTCGCCTTCGAAGGTGATCTCCACCGCGGCCTTCCGGAAGAAGATCGCGTAGTCGCCGCGCTCCGCCTGAACGGGAAGATAGCGCGCCTCTCCGCTGGCGATGCGCCAGGGCTCGGCGTCCAGGTCGGTGGGCGGGGAGATGGGGGTGCCGGGCCCGGTGGCCACGACCGTTCCGCCGCGCACGGCCTGCGCGTCCACCGCGGTCGCCGGGAGGTAGAGGCCCACCTTGCTGCGTTCCTCTCCCTTCTCGGGCCGGATGAGCAGCCGGTCGCCGACGACGATCAGGTGCTTGGGCTGCTTCTTCGCCCCCGGGTCTTCGCCTTCGCTCACGCGGCGCTTCCGCCAGGGCCCCCGTCGCGGGCAACGTCCGTGCCGTCACCCGCCGCCACGGCCGCCGCCGCCGGATCCGTCGCGGCGCCCCGGCGCGCCTCCCTGGGTGCGTCCACGATGCCCTCTTCCACGAACTCGTAGCGGCCCTCGAGGACCCCCTGCGCGAGTTCGTAGTTGGACGCGTCGTCGTTGTCGAAGAGCGCATCGAACAGCGCCTCGACGCGCCGGCGCGCACCCTTCGAGAACGCGTCGGCCAGCTCGAACGCGGGCTCGGCGTTCAGGTGCAGGGCGTGCGAGCACGTCGCGGCGACCGCGAAGATCTCCGCGCCGATGTCCACGGCGCGACCGAGGACCGCCTGGCGCCGCTCGAGCTTGGGACCGAAGCGCGCCATGGCGTAGCCCAGGTGACGCGCGAGCCGGCTCGCGGCGCGGTCCGCCCAGCGGACGTGACCGGCCAGCGGCCCGAAGTCTCCATGCTTCGGCCAGCGCCCGTACCCGATGACGTTCCCCGCCATCCACTTCGCCATGTGCGCGCCCAGGCCGACCGCGTCCCTGGCCTTCTCCCCAAGCGAGCTGTCTGGGTCCACGATCGCGCCCGCCTGCTGCAGGTGCGGGTCTACCGCCTCGCGCGCGATGAACAGGCGCATGATCTCGCTGGAACCTTCGAAGATCATGTTGATGCGCAGGTCGCGCATGACCTGCTCGACCGGTATCGGCGCTTCGCCCCGCGACTCCAGCGAGGCGGCCGTCTCGTAGCCGCGCCCCCCTCGCACCTGCATGGTTTCGTCCGCGACCCGCCAAGCCGACTCCGAGTTCCACATCTTGGCGACCGCCGCCTCGAGGCGGATGTCGTAGCCGCCCGCGTCCGCCAGGCTGGCCGCGAGGTCGGCGACGGCCTCCATGGCGAACGCGCGCGCGGCGATGTCGGCGACCTGCTGAGCGACCGCGTCGTGCTTGCCTATGGGGGCGCCCCACTGGATCCGGTCGGCGGCCCAGCGGCGCACGACCTGCAGGCACCACTTGCCCGCAGCAGCGCAGGTCGCCGGAATCGTGAGGCGCCCGGTGTTTAGGGTTATCAGCGCCAGCTTGAGACCCTTGCCCTCACCCCAGAGGAGGTTCTCCTTCGGAACGCGCACGTCGTGGAAGGAGATCACGCCGTTCTCGATGCCGCGCAGTCCCATGAACTCGAGCCGGTGGTCCATCGTGACGCCCTCCCAGGAGGTTTCGACGATGAACGCCGAGATGCCGCGCCGGCCGCCGGCCTTCTTCGCCGGGGTGCGCGCCATCACCACCATCACGCCGGCGATCGGGCCGTTTGTGCACCAGAGCTTCTCGCCGTTCAGGAGGTAGGCCTCGCCGTCCTCGGTGGGATCGGCGCTTGCCTGCATGCGGGCGGGGTCCGAGCCCACATCGGGTTCGGTGAGGGCGAACGCGGAGATCTCGCCGGCGGCGATGCGCGGCAGATACTTCCTCTTCTGCTCGGGCGTGCCGAACATCTTGAGCGGCTGCGGCACGCCGATCGACTGGTGCGCCGACAGCAGCACCGCGAGGGCGGCGTTCTTCGATGCGATCAGAGAGATCGCGCGCCCGTACGCGCGCTGCGACAGGCCGAGACCACCGTACTCC
>DATKCH010000106.1:0-19686 GCA_035513295.1 Longimicrobiales bacterium | reverse complement strand
CGTCGGGCCGGGCCGGGTCGTCATCGTCGGCGCCGGCGCCGCCGGCAGCGCCGCCGCGGAGTGGCTGCGACGGGAAGGCTACGAGGGCGACATCGTCATGGTCGATCCCGACGCCGACGCCCCCTACGACCGGCCCAACCTCTCGAAGGACTACCTCGCCGGATCGGCGCCGGAGGAGTGGATCCCCCTCCGGGGCGAGGGCTTCTACGAGGAGAACGGGATCGAGCGGGTGGTCGATGGCGTGGCCGGCATCGACCGGGAGAACGGCCTGGTCGAGCTGGAGTCGGGCGACCCCGTCCGCTACGACGCGCTCCTCATCGCCACGGGGGCAACGCCGAGGACGCTGCCGGTCGAGGGCGCCCAGCGCCCGCACGTCCACCTCCTGCGCTCCCTGGAGGATTCCCGCGGGATCGTCACCGACGCCGAGGAGGCGTCCCGCGCGGTGGTGATCGGCGCCAGCTTCATCGGCATGGAGGTCGCGGCCTCCCTGCGCGCGCGGGAGCTGCACGTCACGGTCGTGGCCCCGGAGGAGGTGCCCTTCGAGCGCGTGCTGGGGACCGAGCCTGGGAAGCTGCTCATGCGCGCGCACGAGGAGCACGGGGTCGAGTTCCGGCTCGGCCCCACGGTCGAGCGCATCGAAGCCGGCCGGGTCGTCCTTGACGACGGCACGGCGGTCGAGGCCGACCTCGTCGTGATCGGCGTCGGCGTCCGGCCGGAGACGCGGCTCGCCGAGGAAGCCGGCCTGGACGTCGACGACGGAATCGTGGTGGACGAGACCCTGCGCACCTCGGATCCCCGCATCTGGGCCGCCGGCGACAACGCGCGCTGGCCGGACCCCCGCACCGGCCGCCGCGCCCGCATCGAGCACTGGGTCGTCGCCCAGCGCATGGGACAGGCCGCCGCCAGGAGCATCCTCGGCCGCCAGGAGCCCTTCCGCGACGTCCCGTTCTTCTGGACCCACCAGTACGACATCGCGCTGCGCTACGTCGGCCACGCGGAGGAGTGGGACCGCCTGGAGGCGGACGGGTCCGGGGACGACGGGCGCGCGTTCCGCTATGTGGGCGGCGAGCGGCTGCTCGCGGTCGCGACGATCGGGCGGGACCGGCTGAGCCTGGAGGCGGAGGTGGAGATGGAGCGTGCTCCGCGAGCCTGATCGTCGGTCGTTTTAGCTTCGTGCCCTGGAGGCGGATGCCGAGATGGGGCGCACCGGCGACCTCATTCCGTGCACCCGGCACGTGCGGCCCGAGTCGAACCCGGCGCGCCACCGCCGCGAGGGTGTCGAATCGACCACTCGCGGGGCCCGACCGCCGCCGTTGGTCACTCCGCAGGAATCTCGCCCTCCGCCCAGGGCTCAGCCCCGGCCGGCGGGACCACCTCCCGGCCGGGGCCGCAGAAATTCGAACCCGTTCCTCAGGCCGCGACCGTCACGGGCTCCGCGGTGACCGGGTCGATCAGTTGCCGCACGGTCGCGATCGAGTCGGCGGGGAAGCCACCGCGGCGCGCGTGCTCCAGGATCGCTCGTTCGTCGGGCGCGACGTAGACGCAGTAGATCACGTCGTCGGTGACGTAGCTCTGGATCCACTGGATCGCCGGACCCATGTCCCGCAGCACGGAGCACGACCGCTTCGCGATCTCGGCCAGTTGATCCTTCGAGAGCTCGCCCGCGCCCGGAAGCTCGCGTTCGATGATGTACTTGGGCATGGCTCAGGCTCCAGGGCAGGAGACGGTCGGGTTCCAGTCCATGAAGATGCCCGTCGGGTTGTGCTTCCAGATCCAGGCGTGAAGCACCCATAGCCCGAAGTCCTCGTTGCGGTGGAAGTCGATCCCGTGCAGCGACGGCGGATCCACGTCGGTCCACGCGTCGAAGGGCACGATGTACTCGACCGCGACCAGCTGCAGGCGGCCGTTCCTCTGAGGAGCGTACACGAGCAGCTCCGGCGCGAGCGCCTCCGGAGTCCCGTCGATCAGGCCGATGTTGCCGTAGTGGTAGCCCATGCCGCCGGTGCCGGGCAGCTCCAAGCAGCCGGTGATCTGCTCGTTCCAGCCCGCCGCCCTGGCGGCATCGAGGCGATGGAAGGGGGCGGTCGTGGCGCGCAACTCGGCGAGCCAGACCGAGACCTCCCGTCCGAGCGAGGCGCCCTTCCCGTGCGAGGCGTGCTGTAGGGACCCATCCGTCCCCGCTATGGCCTCCAGCGGTGCGGCCTGCGGGCCGTCGCACGCCGCGAACGCCGCCAGACCGGCGAACGCGAGCACGGCGAGCACCGTCGCCGGGCGGAGTGCGAATCGAGGGAACATGCCGAGCGGTTTCATGACGACCTCCTTCGCGGTGAACGTGGGCGGACCTGCTTGCCGCCCTGCTTCGGTCCCGCGCACATTGCGGAGGGCGCATCGCCCGGCCGTCGTTCCCGTGTCGACTCCCTATCGCCCGGCTGCCGTTGTTCCGACTCAAACTCTTCGGCAGCGCCTCGATCGAGGGGCCCGAAGGCCCCCTGACCGGCAGGCCGGTGCAGCGCCGCCGGATCGGACTGCTCGCGCTGCTGGCGGTCGCGCGCCGTCGCGGCATGACGCGCGACAAGCTGATCGGCTTCCTGTGGCCGGACGCCGACCCGGACCGGGCCCGTCGCCTCCTCTCCGACTCGATGTACCGGATCAGCAAGGCGATCGGCGTCGAGGCGTTCACCGCCGCGGGGGAGGAGCTGCGGCTGCAGCCCGAGCGCCTGCCGAGCGATGTCTGGGAGTTCGAGGACGCGCTGGAGCGCGGCGACTGGCGGCTTGCGGCCGACCTCCACGACGCCCCCTTCCTGGACGGTTTCTTCCTCACCGACGCGGACGAGCTGGAGCGCTGGGTGGACGGCCAGCGCGAGCGCCTGGCGCGCGAGCTGGCGCGCGCCCTCGAGGCGCTCGCGGACGAGGCCGAGCGCGAGAACGACGTGGACGGGGCGGGGCGATGGTGGCATGCCCTGTCCGCGCGGGATCCGTATAGCAGCCGGATCGCGTTGCGGTTGATGCGCGCGCTGGAAAGCTCCGGGGACCGCGTCGGGGCCCTCAGGCACGGACAGGCGCATGCCCGCGTCCTCCGGGAGGAGCTGGACGTCGAGCCCGACGCGGAGCTGACCGCGTACCTCGCCCTGCTGCGGGCGCCCGGGTCTGGTACCGCCGCCACGATCCGGCGCGACGACGATGCCTCGCCGCGCGCCGTTGCCTCCGCGTCGGGCACGGCACCCGCACCGGACCCGGCCGCCGACGCCGCCGACCGGCGCCGGCGGTCGATCGCCGTGCTTCCCTTCGAGAACCTCGGCCCCGACCCCGATCAGGAGTACTTCGCGGACGGCGTCACGGAGGACGTGATCGCGCAGCTAGCGAAGCTCGCCGGACTGCGCGTCATAGCGCGCGCGTCGGTGATGCCGTTCAAGGGCCACCGGCGCGGCCTGCGCGAGATCGGCGCGGAGCTGGGCGCGGACACCATGCTCACGGGGAGCGTGCGGCGTGCCACCGACCGGGTCCGGATCGTCGCGCAGCTCGTCGACGCGGCCACGGAGGAGTGCCTGTGGAGCGAGACCTACGACCGGCGCATGCTCGACATCTTCGCGATCCAGACCGATGTCGCGCTGCACATCGCCGACGCGCTACGAGCGAGGCTGTCACCCGATGAGCGGTCGCGCCTCGGCAAGCGCCCCACCGGCGACATGGAGGCCTACCAGCTCTACCTTCGGGGGCGCTACTGCCACGCGCGCCATGTGGACGTCCACCTCCGGCAGAGCGCCCGGTACTTCGAGCGGGCGATCGAGCGCGATCCCGGCTACGCGCTCGCCCACGCGAGCCTGGGGCTCGCGTACAGCCAGCTCGCGGAGGACGGTGTGGTCGATGCGAGCGGCGCGTACGGGCGCGCGCGCTCCGCGGCCGACCGGGCCCTCCAGATCGACCCGGAGCTGTCCGAGGCGCACTGCCTCCTGGGCCACATGAAGTTCACGTCGGAGTTCGACTGGAGCGGTGCGGAACGAGCCTTCCGGCGGGCCATCGAGCTGAGCCCCAGTAACGCCGACGCGTACGACCTGTATGGCCGCATGTGCACTGCCATGGAGCGCTACGACGAAGCGATCGCGCTGCTCGCGCGCGCGCAGGAGCTGGACCCGCTGGCACACCGCTCGGACCTCGCTGCTGCCTACATCCGCGCGGAACGCTACGACGAAGCGGTCAACGCAGCCGAGAACGCCGTGGAGTTCGACCCCGCCTACCCGCGCTCCCGCGCCACGCTGGGATGGGCCTACCTGAAGAGCGGTCGACCCGGGGAGGGGATCGAGCAACTGCAGAGGGCGGTGTCTCTCACCGCCGACACCCCTGCGTGGCAGGCGCAGCTCGGGCAGGCCTACGCGGTGATCGGCGACGAGCGTCGCGCCAGGGAGATCCTCGCGGCGCTCCGCGAGCGGGCGCGCGACGGGTACGTGTCGCCGTACCACCTCGCGTACCTGCATACGGGCCTGGGCGAGCACGACGAGGCGCTCGACCTGCTCGAGCGGGCCTACGAGGAACGCGCCGCGGCGGTGGCGAGCATCAAGGGCTCGTTCCTGTTCGCGCCCCTGCGGCCACACCCGCGCTTTCAGTCGCTGCTGCGGAGGATGAACCTGATCTAGCGTGCGTACTCCAGCCTCGGATACCAGTCCGTCCCGCGCCCTTCGGGCGTCAGGTCGAGCATCGTCCACAACGGCGCCGGATCGGGCCCGCCGCGCGGATCCTTGCCTTCGTCCGCCATCTCGCTCGTCATCTCGCCGCGCCAGAACAGGCGCACCATCGCGTCCTCGCCTTCTCCTTCGCGCTGGAATACCGCCAGCACGGGGAGCTCCCAGCCCTTTTCCGGATCCAGCCCGCCGAAGTCGAGCGCATAGTCGTCGCCGACCAGCTGGTGAAATTTGAGGGCGCGCCAGCCCCGCTCGCGGGCGAAGGCAACCTGCCGCTCGACCGTGGAGCGCCCGAGCACCGCGAGCGCCGCGCGCTGCCCGATGTCGCGCGCGTTGGCGTCGAGCGGCCCCAGCAAATTCGTGCACATCGGACAGGGACGCGTCCGGTCGGGCCCGTACATCCAGAAGTAGGTGATGAGCGTGTCGTGCGCGCCGAACATGTCGACCAGCCCGACCTCGTCGCCGTTCATGTCCATGAACCGATAATCCTTGTCGATCACCGGCCCCGGCGGCAGGGCGCGGCGCTGTTCAGCGACGCGGTCGATCCTGCTCTGAAGCTCGATCTCCTCGGCGAGCAGCTCGTTGCGTGCTTCGCGGTACTCGTCGCTTTCACCGGGAAAGCGGCCGTCGTTCCTCCTCGCCAGCTCGCCCGCCGGCGTGAGTGTCTGCAGGGTGGTCATGAAGGTGGATCCTCTCGTATGCGGTCGTAGCGGCGCACCGATTGCCTCGCACGATCCATTCCCGGCGCGGGGCGGCCCGCGAGGGGGCGCCCGCGCGGGCTAGCCACCCTTGGCTTGCCAATCGCATCATACGGCGATGAGCGGCCACCTGCGCTTCGCCAGTTCGACTCACGTGGAGGTCTCTTGCACAGGCAGTCACTGACGCTGTCCATGCTCACCCTCGGCACGCTCGTCGCCGGTTGCGCCTCCCAGGGGGTTCGGTCGCACGACGACGACATCGCCGACCGGGCCGGGAGCGCGCGGTGCTCGTTGGGCGCCGAAAGCCCCTGGATCCGCGACTGGCTCGACGCGTGGGAGCTCGCGTCGGAGCGAATTCTCCGCCTGCCCGACGCGCCGACCCCGGAGGTCGTGTTCTACGACGACTCCTGCGCCTTCACGACGTCTGCGGTGACCGCGGGTGGCGCTCCACGGGTAGATGGACCTGCGTTGCGTGGCACTGCGCTGTCCTGGCGCGCGTTCGCCCACGACGGCGAGCTCACGCTGCCGGATTCGTCGCGGGTCCCCATCGACTGATGTCGTTCGCGAACATCGCACCCGGGACCGGGCCGTTCTTCGTCATGGCCGCGCCGTCCTTCTGGGCGCTGAGGGGGTTCGGCCAGGAACCGGGGCTCACGGGGGTCTTCCTGCACGAGTTCGCCCACACTCGACAGGTCGGCGGGTTCGCCGGCACCCTCGGCCCGATCGATGACACGTGGCCGTTCCCGGAGGAGCTGACCGACGACGCGGTGCAGACCCGCTTCGGCGCCGATTCGGGCTACGTAGCGACCTATCTCGCCGAGCGCGACCTGCTCTACCGCGCGGCGGAGGCCGATTCGCCGGACGAGGTTCGTACGCTCGCGGCCGAAGCCCTTTCCATGATTCGCCGGCGTCACGCTCGCTGGTTCGTGGGGGACGATGCGGTGTTCGCCACCCTCGACGACATGTTCCTCTCCCTCGGCGGAGGACTGGGACCGCGTGGAGGCGGAGGGCTCCGGCGAGGAAGGCCGGGCGTTCCGCTACATGGACGGCGACCGGTTGCTGGCGCTGGCGACGATCGGGCGGGACCGGCAGAGCCTGGAGGCGGAGGCGGAGATGGCGCGATCCGGTCGCTGAGAGCGCCGGGGCCGGGCACGAACGACGGCGCGTTGGGGCTCGCGACGTCGTTGACATGCCTTCGCGGATCGACCGCGTCGAGTTCCCCCGTCGCGACGGGAGCCTCGATCCGAGTAGCCCTTGCCCCGTGAGCCTCCAGGGGATCGAATGAACCTCCGAAACGGGGGTGGCGCGATGGGAATGTCATGAGCCGGATCGGCTGGGTGACGGCCGCCGTGCTGGCCGCGGCCATCGGCGTGATCGTGCTGGCCCTCTTCCTGGAGACCGGCTCGGGACCCACGTTTCGCGCCGAGGACTACGACTCCTACGAGGAGTGCATCCGAAACATCCCCGCGGAATGGGCGCCGGGAAGCCTGCCACGCAGCGGTGCGGAAGACGCCTGCTTCTACGTGCACCGGCGCTGAGGGACGACGGGAAGGAGGCCATGTGTTCGAAGAGCGACGCGTAGCGGCCTGGATCGGCGTTTCCCTCGTCATCAAGGGCGACCTGACCAGCTCGGAGGACATCACGATCGCCGGTGAGGTCGAGGGCGATGTCGCCGTGAAGGAGCACAGGCTCGTGGTCGCACGCGGGGCCACGGTCCGAGGCAGCATCGTCGCGCGGGCCGTGGAGGTCCACGGCGCGGTGGTCGGAACGATCACCTCGGACGGAAAGGTGGAAGTCGGTGCCACCGGTTCGGTCGATGGCGACATCGCCGCACCCCGTCTGGTCCTGGCTGAAGGGGCGACGCTGCACGGGCGGGTATCGGTTAGCGAGGGTTTCCCGGACACATCGACGTAGAGGTCCCGACTCCGACATCCGACGGCGACGCTACGACGCTACGACGCTGTCCGACCCAGGAATCGGTCCATGATGGCCTGGAAGCGCGGTGCCCGCTCCCCCTACTGCACCGCGTTGATCATGTCGAAGATCGGCAGGTACATGGCGACGATCATGCCGCCGACCACGGTGCCGAGGACGACGATCATGATGGGCTCCATGGCGCTCAGCAGGGCCTCGACCGCGGCGTCGACCTCCTCGTCGTAGAAGTCGGCGATCTTGGTGAGCATCTCGTCCAGGCCGCCGGTCTGCTCGCCGACGTTGATCATCTGGATGACCATGGGCGGGAAGACCGCGGACTGGCGCAGCGGCTCGGCGATCGTCTCGCCGCCCGCGATGCTGGTGCGGGAGCGCATGACGGCGTCGTGGATGACGCGGTTGCCGGCGGTGCGCGCGGTGATCTCCAGGCCGTCCAGGATGGACACGCCGGACGCGACCAGGGTGCCCAGCGTGCGCGTGAAGCGCGCCACCGCGCCCTTGCGCAGCAGGTTGCCCAGGATCGGCATCCTCAGCAGGAACCGGTCGATCGCGAGCTCGCCGGAGTCGGTCTTGTAGCTCGTGCGGATCATCACGACGGTCGCCGCGATGCCCAGCAGGACCGCCCACCAGTAGGCCTGCAGGAAAGCGCTCATGCCGATCACGATCTGCGTCGGCATGGGCAGCGGCACGCCCGCGGCCTCGAACATCGTCTGGAACGTCGGAATCACGAATATCAGCAGGATCGCCACCGCGGAGATCGCGACGCCCAGGATCACGCCCGGGTAGATCATCGCGCCCTTGATCTTCCGCTTGAGCGCGTCGGCCTTCTCCAGGAACGTGGCCAGGCGCAGCAGGATCACGTCCAGGATGCCGCCCGCCTCGCCCGCCGCGACCATGTTCACGAACAGGTCGGTGAAGACCTTGGGGTGGTTGCGCATCGAGTCCGCGAGGGTGTTGCCGGATTCCACCTCGTGCAGGACCCCCGCGATCACCTCCGCCAGGTACTTGTTCTCGGTCTGCTTGGCGAGGATGTCCAGGCTCTGCACGAGCGGCAGCCCGGCGTTGATCATCGTCGCGAACTGGCGCGTGAAGATGACGATGTCGCGCGTCTTGATGCCGGTCCCGAACTTGATCTCGATCTGGCCGAGGGACTTCTTCTTCTCTTCGACCTTGACGGGGATGAGCTTCTGCTTGCGCAGGTAGCCCACGACGTCGTCGCGGCTGCGCAGGTCGATCTCCCCGTTCGTCAGTTCACCCCCGAGCGTGCGCGCGGCGTAGCTGAACGTCGGCATATCGCGTCCCTTCCCTCTCGTCGTCATCCCCGCCGCGCGGCGTCCTCACCGCGCGGCCCGCGTGTGCTGCTCCTCGGTCGCGCCCGGGCCCTCCGGCCGCCGGTTCCCTCGTGGCCCCGCTAGGCGGCGCCGTTCCCGCCCACCATCCGCTGCAGCTCGGTCGGATCGCCGGAGCGCTTGAGCGCGTCCTCGAGCCGGACCTCGCGCTGGATGATGAGCTGGTAGAGCGCGTCGTTCATGGTCTGCATGCCGTGCTTCTTGCCGGCCTGCATGATGGAGTAGATCTGATGCACCTTGTCGTCGCGGATGCTCGCGCGCACGGCGGGCGTGCACACCAGCACCTCCGCGGCGGCGACCCGGCCGGGACCCGCGGCGCGCGGCAGGAGCGTCTGCGTGACCACGCCCTCGAGCGAGAACGAGAGCTGCGCGCGCACCTGCGACTGCTGGTTGGCCGGGAAGACGTCGATGATGCGGTTGACGGCCTCGGCGGCCGAGTTGGTGTGCAGCGTGCCGAACGCCAGGTGGCCCGTCTCGGCGATCGTCAGCGCCGCCTCGATCGTCTCGATGTCGCGCATCTCGCCGATCAGCACGACGTCCGGGTCCTGCCGCAGCGCGTACTTGAGCGCCGCGCTGAAGGACTGCGTGTCGGTGCCGATCTCGCGCTGGTTGACCATGCACCCGCGGTGCCGGTGCACGAACTCGATCGGGTCCTCGATGGTGAGGATGTGGCCCTTCTCCTCGCGGTTGATCTTGTCGATCATCGCCGCGAGCGTCGTGGACTTGCCCGACCCGGTGGGTCCCGTCACGAGCACCAGCCCGCGCGGCCGCTCGGCCAGCTTCTTCACGATGGCCGGCAGGCCCAGCTCGTCGAAGGTCTGGATCTCGTAGGGGATCAGGCGGATCGCGAGCGCAACGCTGCCGCGCTGCTTATAGACGTTTCCACGGAAACGCGCGAGGTTCTGCACGCCGAAGCTGAAGTCCAGCTCGTCCTCGGTCTCGAACCGCTTCTTCTGGTTCTCCGTGAGGATCGAATAGGCCAGCGCCATGGTCTCGCGCGGCATCAGCTTGCCGGCGCCGGGGACCTCCTGGAGGTCCCCGTCGATGCGCAGCTTGGGCGTCTGCCCGGTCGTGATGTGCAGGTCGGACGCGCCCTTCTCGAGCATCTGCTCCAGCAGGTCGCGCATGTTCAGGGCGTTCTCGGCGCCGCCGCTACGACCCGCGCCCGCCGATCCGCCGGCGGGGCCCGCCGATCCGCCTGGAGCGGCCGCACCCGCGTGACCCGCCGCGCCCCCCTTCCCGGCCGCGCCCGGAGGCGACGGCGGGATCCCGCTCGCGATGGTGCTCACCAGTCTGACTCCTCGAGTTGGCCCGGGGAGAGCTTTCTCGCAGACGACTAAGCCGCCGTTTCCTTCACCACTTCCTCGAGCGTCGTGATTCCGCGCTCGACCTTCTTCATGCCGTCCATGCGAAGCGTCAGCATACCCTCCTCGATGGCCCGCTCGCGCAGCGCGTCGGTGCCCGCCTCGGCCATGATCAGCTTCCGGAGCGTGGGCGACATCGCCATCACCTCGTAGATCCCCTGCCGCCCTCGGTACCCGGTCCCATCGCACTCGTCGCAGCCCGCGCCCTTGTAGAACGTGAGCGCGCGCTGCTCGGGCGTGAGCTTGGCGGAGTCCAGGTACTCGTCGGAGTACGTCGCCTCCGCCTTGCACGTCTTGCAGATCCGGCGCAGCAGCCTCTGCGCGCTCACCAGGTTCAGCGCCGCCGCGACGTTGAACGGCTCGAGCCCCATGTCGATCAGGCGCGTGACGGTCGCGGGCGCGTCGTTGGTGTGCAGCGTGGACAGCACGAGGTGGCCCGTGAGCGCCGCCTTGATCGCGATGCTGCCGGTGTCCAGGTCCCGGACCTCGCCGACCATGATGATGTTCGGGTCCTGGCGCAGGAACGCCCTCAGCGCCGCCGCGAAGTTCATCCCGACGTCGGGGCGGACCAATACCTGGTTGATGCCGTGCAGGTTGTACTCGACCGGGTCCTCGGCGGTCATGATGTTGACGTCGTCGCTGTTGATCTTGGACAGCGCCGAGTACAGCGTGGTCGTCTTGCCGGACCCCGTCGGCCCCGTGACCAGGACCATCCCGTACGGGTTCATGATCGCGGCCATGAAGTCCTTCTCGGCCTTCGGCTCGAGCCCGAACGTCTCCAGGTCCAGCGTCAGGTTGCTCTTGTCCAGGATGCGCAGCACGATCTTCTCGCCGAAGATCACCGGCAGCGTGCTGACGCGGAAATCGACGACCTTGGTCTTGACGCGCATCTTGATGCGGCCGTCCTGGGGGACGCGCCGCTCGGCGATGTTGAGGTCGGCCAGGATCTTCAGGCGCGACGTCAGCGCCGCCTTCATCTTGAAGGGCGGCTTCATGATTTCCTGGAGCGCGCCGTCGATCCGGTAGCGGACGCGGAGCTCCTTCTCGTAGGGCTCGATGTGGATGTCGCTGACGCCCTTGAGGACCGCATCGGTGAGGATGCCGTTGATCAGCTTGACGACCGGCGCCTCGTCGACCTGCGCCTGCAGGGTGGCGATGCTGACGTCCTCGTCCTGCTCCTCGACGACCTCGACGTCGTCCTCGCCGAACTCGCTCAGGATCTCCTGGAGGCGCTCGTCCTGCACCTCGTAGTAGCGCTCGAGGTGCTTGCGCAGCGTGTACTCGCCCACGACGACGGCCTCGATGTCGTGGCGCGTGACGAACTTCAGGTTGTCGAGGGCGGACGCGTCGGTGGGGTTGGCCATGGCCAGCACCAGGGTGCGGCCCTTCCGGCGCAGAGGCAGCACCTGGTGCTTGTGGGCGAGCTGGCCCGGGACCAGGCGGAGGATGCGCTCGTCCACCTCCACGCGCTCCAGGTCCACGGCCGGCACCTTGTACTGGCTCGCGAGCATCCGCGTGAGCGTTTCCTCGGGTACGAAGCCGAGTTTGATCAGCGAGTAGCCGATCCTGGTCCCGTGCTGTCGGGAGTCGGCGAGAGCGGTCCTGAGCTGCTCGTCCGTGATGGTCCCCTCACGGACGAGGCGGTCGCCCAGGCGCTCGCCGCTCGCGGGTGCAAGCGTCGTTGCCATTCTGCTCGTCGATGTAGTGTCGGGAATCTAAAAAGGAGAGTGACGCCAATGTCGCCCCGGCGGGCGGGGGCGTCAAGGGTGTCGTTTCCGGCCCTCGGCGGCTGGTGCGAGGCGCCGCGCGGTCAGCGGCGAAATGCAAGACCGGCCACCGTGCGGAATGCAAGACCGGAACCTGCGGCCTACCGCGTCCCGATCCGCGCTCGGATCTTCTCGAGCGTCGCCGGCCCGATGCCGCGCACGGCGAGCAGGTCCTCCGGCGTGCGGAACGGCCCCGCGCTGTCGCGGTGGGCGACGATCCGCTCCGCGAGCGCGGGGCCGATGCCGGACAGCGTCTGCAGCTCGGCGAGGGTCGCGCGGTTCACGTCGACGCGCGCGGCAGCCTCGCCGGCGCCCGCGTGCGCAGCGTGCCGGCCGGGAGGCGCGCCCTTCCGCGGCGTCGGGCGCGCGCCCCCGGCGAAGGGTCCGAGGTCCAGGTACGGCCGCGCCTTCGCCAGCGTCGCGGGGCCGATCCCGCGCACGCGCATGAGGTCCTCCGCCGAAGCGAAAGGCGCCGAGTCGCGCGCCGCGACGATGCGCTCGGCGGTCGCGCGGCCCACCCCCGGAAGCCGGTCCAGCTCGGCCGCGCTGGCGCGGTTCGGGTCGAGCGTCTCGCCGTCGGCGAGCGGGCGGGAGCGGGCGTCCTCGTCGTCCAGCGCGGCCTGGCTCCGCTCCTCGAGGAGCTGGAGGTCCACGTCCTCGGCCAGGAGCGCGGCCTCGCCGGGGCCGGCTTGCAGGCGGACCGCGGCGGACAGCGCGAGCAGGCAGGCGATGAAGGCCAGCGCCCGGATTTCGTCGCGCGTCACGTCCCCCCTTCCCGCTACCCTCCCGACAGGATCAACTGGGTCAGCACCTCACCCACCGCCTCGAGCCCCTCCGGCGACGTGTTCTCCAGGACGTCGCCGTGGGTGTGCCAGTACGGGTAGTCGAAGTCGATGATGTCGATCGTCCGGAAGCCCGCCCGGTTGAGCGGGATGTGATCGTCGTTGATCGACACGCCCACGTCCCTCGGGAAGTACCTCCCCATGCCGATCTCCTCGGCCGTCCGGTAGACGAGGTCGACGACCTCGGGGGCGTACTGCTGCGAGTAGCCCTCCACCGGGAAGGAGGGCGACCGATCGGCCACCAGGTCGACGAGGATCCCGTACAACGGCCGGTAGCCGGCGGGCGGGTTGGCCGCGAAGTGCGTCGCCCCCAGGTACATCTCTCCCGGCCCGTAGTCCTCGCCGTCGGTGAAGAGTAGGTCCACCCCCAGGGGCGGAGAATGGCTGGACAGGACACGCGCGATCTCCATCAGCACGGCCACGCCGCTGCCGCCGTCGTTGGCGCCGAGGATCGGCTCGTCTCGGCGCGTGGTGTCGGGGTCCTCGTCGGCCATGGGCCGCGTGTCCCAGTGCGCGACGAGCAGCACCCGGTCGCGCTCCCCGGGCCGGAAGCGCGCGAAGACGTTGGCCATCTCCACCGAGTCGCCCGACAGCGAGGCGTGGGTGAAGCGCTGCACCTCCACGGTGTCCGCGTAGGCGCGCAACGTCTCCTCCATCCACGCGAGCTGCGCGGCGTGCCCGGCGGTGCCCGGCACGCGCGGTCCGAAGGACACCTGGTGCGCGATGAGCGCGTGCGCCGAATCGGAGTCGAAATCCACGGGGATGAGCTGGCGCGACCGGGCCGCGCGGTCCTGGCCCGGCGCGGCGTCGCACGCCCCGCCCAGGAGCGCGAGCGCCAGCGCGCCCGCGCCCAGCGGCGTGGCGGCCGCGCGGCTTCCGCCGGCGCGCGCGCTCAACGGAATCCGCCGATCGGGCCCGGCATCTGGCCGAACTGGAAGTCGAACTGCCCGAACAGGGTGAACAGGATCTGGCGGTTGCCCTCCCGGATCCCGGTCGAGCTCTGGCGGTCCGTGTAGCTCAGGTTGGCGCCCAGGTTGATCCTGTCCAGCACGGTGTCGAGCTGCATCGACAGCGTCTGCGTCACGAAGTCCGAGGTTGCGGTGCACGGGTCCTCCTGGTCCTGTCCCGAGAAGCGCTTCCGGCAGGAGAACTGCGCGTCCCTGCGGAACGCGAACGTCGCGTGGATGGGCTGCGAGAACGTCTGCCAGCCCCCGGGCGCGTCCAGCGACCCCCGCAGCTCCACGTCGTGGCGGTTGCTCTTGCGCTCGGTTTCCCCGGTGGGGTCGCGGCTCAGCACATCGCCGATGGTGCCGTTGTAGGTCAGCGCCATCCCGTTCAGCAGCGACATGCTGAAGCGCAGCGGGAAGGACTTCTCCTCGGTCCCCCTCGACTGGCTCGTGCCGCCGAAGCGATTCTCCCGCTCGGTCCTGCGGAATCCGGCGCTCAGGTTGATGCCCCCGACCCTGTCGTCCAGGAAGGCCGGGACCGGCACCCGGGACCAGCGCAAGTTCACGTCGGGCCACGTGCGCGAGTCCGTGTCCTGGCTGCCGCCGCGGTCGGCGAGGGCCTGGGTTTCGTTGGTCTCGTAAGCGACGGTGAGCGAGCTGCCCAGCGGGAGATCGAGCCCGCTCGACAGGCCGAACTGGCCGGACTTCCTCGCCGCGCGCGCGCTGGCGCCGTCGATCGTGCGGAAATCCTCGACGTCTCCGAACCCGAACTGGTACCCCAGGCCGGGAGAGGCGAGCTCGCGGTCGAACTGCGACGAGAGGCCGCTCTGCCAGCGCAGGTCGACGTCGTTCAGGCGCGTAAGGACGGCGGCGAGTCCGCGCTTCCACACCGGCACGGAGGACCCTTCGTGCCCGAGGAGGAGCGTGCCCAGGACTTCCGGGCTGAACCGGAGCTGCCGGCCCAGCGTGCGCGAGTTGCCGAACTGCCGCTGCAGGCGCGCGACGCTGTCTCCTTCCTGCACCTCGAACGCGACGAAGCTCGGGTTCCGGTCGACCCCGTACTGGGTGTTCCAGCTCAGCCCGGGGCGCAGCCACTCGAAAAGCTCGGGGGTGAACGAGAAGCCCGTGCTCATCGTGCGGTTGCGCTCCCAGCCCACGCCCATGCCGAGGAACCGGCCGCGCTCGCGCTCGAGCGCCCGCCGGACATCGTCCCGCTCGGAGGCGAGCGCCGGGGCCAGCAGGTCCCGGTTGCTGGATATCGCGAAGCTCGCGTCCATGGTGCGGAACGGCTGGAGCGAGAGGCGCGCCTGCGAGCGCAGTCCGGTGGCGGGGGAGCTCGTGGGTGCGAAGAGCGTGTCGCCCGGCAGCTCGAGGATCCTGTCGAAGCGGAACGTGCGCGCGTCGCTGTCCTGGTAGGAGGTCTGCAGCGTGAGCGCCGTCGGGCTCCAGCGGAAGCGCGCATTCGTGATGTCCTGGAAGATCCTGCTCCGCTCCACGAACCCGGGCAGCAGCCAGCGCAGCGCGCCCTCCAGGAACCCGGGCGTGGCGTCGAACTCGCGCGCCCCCGGGCGCCGGTCGTAGCCGAGCCCTGCGCTCACGCCGCTGCCCTCGGTGCGGGAGGTCGAGGCCGAAGCCTCCGATGTGCGCCAGTTGGCGTTCAGCGACAGCCCGTCCACGACCGCGCTGACCCACGGGTTCGCGGTGGGCGTGCGCTTGCGCAGCGCCACGCCGACGCTGGTCGAGCTGGCGCCGATGTCGCGCAGACCCTCCAGGTCGCGCGTGAATACGTCGCTGCTGTTAAGGAAGAACGGGTTCGTGTCGGTGCTGTTGTGCGCGATCTGGACGGGCAGGTCGAGGCCCCACGATGAGGGGGCGAAATTGCCGAGCTGCATGCGCGAGGAGATCGCGAGCGACCGGTCCGACTCGAAGTCGGGCCGGCTTTCCAGGCCGCGCTGGAAGCGCTCGCTTTCGCTGCTGAAGCTGACGTTCGCCGTGAGGAAGTCGGACGCGGTCACGGCCAGGTTGACGTCCGTGGCGACCCCGGACCGCGTGTCCGGCTGGTCCAGGCGCAGCTCGTTGAGCCAGACCTCCCCCGACGACGGAAAGGCACCCGCGTTGAAGACCGCCAGGGACAGCTCCCGGATCGCGGCCAGGTTGGGCGCGCGAGCGCGGTCCTGGAGCACGACGGCGTAGGTGCTGTCGGCGTTCCAGATCTCGATGCGTCCATCGGCCCCGGGGGCGGGCGCGGTTTCGGGCACGATCGCGGCGGCCCCGACCACGATCGGGCCATCGGGGTCCGGCCCCGGCACGGCGCGGATGAGGGAGTCCTCCGCGGCGACGCGCAGGTCGATCCACTCCTGGAAGTCGATCGGCACGTCGAGCCAGTCGCCGCGCGAGACCACCTCGCCCCCGGCGGGCGCGGCGAGGCGGGTCCGGCGCAGATAGTAGTTCTCGCCGTCCGTGCCGAACTTCAGCAGCAGGTACTGGTCGCCGCCCTCCCCGAAGTTGCCCGCGCGCGGCAGCGCCCAAACGCGCACGCGCTGGTATTCCAGCAGGTCGCGCGGGCGATTCAGGTAGCGGAAGAAGACCTCGGCGCGCTCGCCGGGGCCGACCTGCTCGTAGCTCAGGCGGAGCGCCTTCTCGTTGATTTCCTGGCTGCCCGCCGCGATGCCGGCGGTGACGTCCTGGGCGCGGTCGCCGGTATTGGGGGGCGACACGTACGCGGGGTCGATGACGCGGCTCACCGGGGCCACGCTCACCACCCCGCTCACCGCCGACGCGCCCTCGAGCGTGCCCGTCAACCCCTGCACGAGACCGTGCCCCGCGCGCTTCGGCCAGCGGCCGCCGAGCAGCTTCGGCCGGGCGAGGGTGAGCACCGTGCTGCGATCCGGGAGGTCCGCGCTGACGGTCAGCCGCACGTGCCGCACGAAGCGCCACGTGGATTCGTCGGCGCCGTTCGCCGCCTCGGCCATTCCGGTTCGGAGGGGGACCCGGTACAGCTCGAACGGGGTGCCGGTCTGCGACCGGTCGCGGACCAGGTACGGGGAACCCGGCCCGAGCGGCACGGTGAAGCGGAAGTGCGCGCCGTCCGACGACAGCAGCGCGCCGTTCCCGTCCAGGTCCTCGGAGTCGTTCAGTCCGTTCCCGCGGGTGCAGTTGGCGGCGAACGAGCCGAGCGCGAAGACGGACTGGCGGGCGCCCTGGCAGCTCTGGTTCCAGAGGCCGCGCTCGTCCAGGGAATCGCTCCAGACCGCGAAGCCCAGGTCGGCCTCCTGGTCCAGGACGCCGAGGCCCCACGGCGCGCCGTCGGGATAGACGCCGTTCAGGTTGCCGAGCGAGTCGAACACGAAGGCGTCCTCGCTCACGGTGCCGATGTCCCAGATGAGCGCGATGTCGATGGTCTCGTCGCGCTCCACGTAGAACTCCAGGAACTCGCTCTGCGTCAGGTCCCGGCCG
Organism: Longimicrobiales bacterium; assembly: GCA_035513295.1. Lineage (GTDB taxonomy): Bacteria > Gemmatimonadota > Gemmatimonadetes > Longimicrobiales > RSA9 > DATHRK01. Next base: position 2,656 of record DATKCH010000106.1, on the reverse strand, counting down.
GTCGTGGAAAGCACCGTGGTGATCGACCGCCAGGAGCGTCCCACGGCGACCGTGTCCTCCAGCGCGATGAACATCACGGGCTCCCCGGCGTCCGAGCCGATCGTGTTGATCGTGCGGTCGATGTCGGAGGCGCGCGGGCGGCAGCAGACCCCACCGTCCCCCTGCACGTACTGGCTCTGCCAGGTCATGGTCGCCGCGTTCTGCGTGCCGATGCTCACGGGCAGGAGCTCGCCCGCCCCGGGCGTCCACGCGGGCGCAGAACCCCGGCGCCAGGCGTTGCTTATGGTGGACAGGAGCGCCTCGTTGGTGCTCTCGAAGTCGTCCAGGTAGGTGTCCCCCTCGCTGTTGGGGTTGGGCGCGGACATGGCGACCTCCCCGGTGAGGTGGATCGTCGACCGGCCCGAGGTGCGCAGGCCGGGAATCGAGCCCACCGCCCGGTCGAGGAAGGAGCCCGGCAGGTTCAGGTCCCCCGTCACGCCGCCCACGAACAGCGCCCCGGCCTCGAGCCCGAGCTGCGGGCGGTTCACCAGCGAGCGCTCGGACTGGAAGATGCCGAGGAGATTCAGCTCGCCGAGCTCGCCGGCCTGGTATCGCGCGTTCACGCCGAACACGCTCTTCGGTGCGATCTGGAACAGCGGCTGCTGCTCCCAGGTGGCGCGCAGCTGGACGTTCGGATCGGCGCCGAACACCACGTCCGGGTTGAGCAGGTTGAGCGTGCCCAGCTCGTAGTCGATGGTGTAGTCCTCGCCCGCGACCAGCCGCCGGCTGCCGACGAAGATCCTCTCGCTGCCCTCGCGGATGCCGATCGCGCCCAGGTTGAACGACGAGCTGGTGCCCCCCGCGGAGCGCACGCGGTAGTCGAAGTTCAGGCGGAACCGCGACGCGTTGGCGCGGTCGATGGGGTCCGGGTCGTCGTAGATGGTGGGGTTGGCGTCGGCGCCGAGCAGCGCCGCGGCGTCGGCGGCCGTCAAGGCGAGGCTGGGCACCTGCGCGGGCCGGGCGAATGGCTCGAGCGTGGGGAAGATGACGTACACTCCGCTAACCTTGGAGGACTGTCCGAACAGCTCCCTGGGGCGGAAGAGCTGCGCCTCGTCCAGTTCGTCCACCGGATTGTCCTCGTCGAGCCCGAAGAAGCGCAGGTAGGTGGCGCGGGTCCCCGCGGGAGTCGTGACGAACGTGGCGCCGGCGGACTCCTCGCCCAGGGAGATGGTAAGCGACACGCTGCCGCGCTCGACCTCGTTGGAGGCGTCCACGCGGTAGACGTTGTGCATCTCCTGCCGCCACGTCGGCCGTCCCGGCTGGTGGATGTCCTCGGGTCCGCGCAGCAGCCGCAGCGTCGGGGTCCGACCCTGCGCCGACACCGTCTCGGCGTTCGGGGTGCCCACCGTGTCGCCCGTCTCGGTGACGTAGGCGATCGCCAACGCCTCGGCCGACGTGAGCCGGGAGCGCAGCACGATCCACAGCCCGCTGGAGTGGATCTCGTAGTCTTCCAGCGGCTCGAGCTGACGGAACAGGCCCGCGTGCTCGACCCTCTGCGCGCCCTCACCCGCCTCCGCGACGGCGCGGAACAGGTTCTGGTCGGCCTGCTGCGCGGAGTTGATGTTGCCGGTCGCCTCGGCGCGGTACACCTGGATCCCGGTGGCGCCGTCGGGGCGCAGGGCAGTCGCGATGTCGCTTGGCTGCAGCGCGAGCGCGTCCACGTGCGGCGCGCCGAAGAGGCTGTCGGGCGGAACCAGGAAGAAGAACAGCCCGCTGAGGTACGACTCATCGTCCCAGACGACGGTCTGGTCGAGCACGACGTCCTCTCCCGTGCCTCCGCCGCCGAAGACGAACTCGCGCTCGGTGATGTCGCCCTTCTGCTGGGCCCACACCGTCTGGAAGTCGACGGGCCCTACCTGACCCTCGGCCTTGAAGCCGAAGTTGCCGGCCGGGACGCCCTGGGTCATGTAGCGCGAACGCGGCAGGCGCAGGTTGACGTCGCCCACCTCGACGCGGCGCACGATCTCGTCCTCGAACCCCTGGTAGAAGACGTTGATGTTGTTGGCCGCTTCGAATTCGCGCGCCTGATCGAAGTCCACGTCCACGTGGATGCGCTCGGAGATCGTGCCGCCGACCTGGAGCTGGAACTGGATGTCGGGGCTCAGGCGCGGGACGAAGCCGGACTCGCAGTTGAGCGCGACGAAGATGTTGCAGGGCTCGATCTTGTTCCACTCGCCGGTCATGTCCGTGCGGCCCCGCAGGTGGACGCCGAGGTTGCCGAGCTCGCTGAGCGGTCCGGGCAGGGCCGGGCCGGAGCGGGCCGTGTCGCGCTGGAGCTCCGGCGGGCGCACGAGGTACACGACCGAGTCCACGCCCGCGGTGTCCTGGACCGGCGCGGGCGGCTGCGCGGGCTGCGCTCCGATCGGGGGCGGCGCCTGGTCCGGAGCCGGCCGGTCCGCGTCGCGGGCCGCCGGCTCGTCGTCCAGCGCGCGCCGCCTGGGGGGGGCGTCGGCGGCGCGTCGGCCCGGATCGCGCGCCGGGGGGTCGGGCGCGGCGGAGTCGGGCTGGGGCCGGTCCGCGTCGGCTCGCCGGCCCGCGTCCGCGTCCGCCTCCGGAGGCGCGTCCGCGGGGCGGGCGCTTGCGATGCGCTCGCCGGCGCGCGGGCCGTCGCCCGGGC
>DATKCH010000105.1:0-9367 GCA_035513295.1 Longimicrobiales bacterium | reverse complement strand
AGCACGCGCAGCGCGACGCCGATCAGCGGGTGGGAGAACAGCGGCGCCTTCGCGAGCGGGCGCACCAGACGTCCGGCCGACCGGAGGACGATCAGCGGGTCGAGCAGGGCGTTCGGGTGGTTCGCGGTGACCAGGAAGGGTCCCGTCGTGGGATAGGCGGCACCCTCGCAGTCCAGAGCGTAGAAGAGCGAGGCGATCGCCCCGAGTGCGCGCGCGATGCCGTTGCGAACCATGGCCGGGCGCAAGGTCCGCGTGCGGCGGCGGCGGCGTCAAGCGAGGCCGCCGCAGCCGCGACCAGACGGCCCTACTGGGCCTGGAGTGTGCGCGCTGGATCCACGCGCGCCGCGCGCAGCGCAGGCGCCACCGTCGCCGCGAGCGCCGCCGCGACCACCAGCACGGCGACCGTCAGGAAGGTCGCCGGATCGGTGGGCTGGACCCCGAACAGGAGCGCGGCCAGGAGGCGCGTCGCCGCCCAGGCGCCCAGCAGGCCGAGGGCGAGACCCAGCGCCGCGAGCCGCAGGCCCTCGCCCAGCACGAGCCCGATCACGTCCCGCGGGCGCGCGCCCAGCGCCATGCGGATGCCCATCTCCTGGCGGCGCTGCTCCACGGTGTAACTGAGCACGCCGTGGACGCCGACGATCGCGAGCGTCAACGCGAGCGCGGCGAACAGCGTCATTAGCAGCATCGGAAACCGCCGTCGCGAGAGCGAGCCCGAGAGGGTCTCCTCGAGCGTCTCCACGCCGAAAACGGCGAGGTCCGGGTCGATGCCGTTCACCGCGGCGCGCACGCCTCTCGCTAGGGCGCCCGGATCGCCGCCCCGGACGAGCACGCTCAGGTTCCACTGCGGCGCCTGCGCCGTCGGGACGTAGACCGCCGGCGGCGCGGGCTGGTCCACGCCGCGGAAGGTCTCGTTGCCCACCACGCCCACGATCTCCCGGCTGCTCCCCCAGAAGGTGAGACGCCGGCCCACCGGACGCCCTTCGAAGAAGGCATCGGCGGCGGCCTGGTTGACCACCGCGAGGGCGGGCCCGTCGGGCGCCGCGTCGTCGCCGAACGTCCCGCCGGACAGCACCGGCACCCCCAGCGTCTCGAAGTACCCCGCGGATATCGGACGAACGGGTATCTCCGGCAGCGGCGGGGCCGAGGGGTCTCGGCCGTCGATCAGGAAGGAGTTGGTGAAGCCGGGCGCGAGGGGATGGGGCCCGGACAGGGCGACGGCCTGCACCCCCGGGGTGGACGACAGCTCGGCGAGCAGCGCGTCGTTGAAGCCGAGGGTGCGGGGCCAGTTCGGCCACACCGAAAAGTCGCGCGGATAGCGGGTGGCCGGGAGCTGGAGCTCGGCCTTCAGCACGCCCTCGGTGCGGAACCCCGGGTCCACCGATGTCACCGCGATGAAGCTCTTCACGAGCAGCCCCGCCCCGGTCGCGATGGTCACGGCCAGCGCCAGCTCGGCCACGACCAGCGCGGCGCGTAGCCGGCGGCGCCCCCGGGGCGCGGTACCGCCCCTCTCGCCTCCGCCCTGGAGCCGCTCGCCCAGGTCGCGCGCGTGCGTCTGCGCGGCCGGGACCAGACCGAAGAGGAGCGCCGCCAGCGCCGAGACGGCCAGCGCCACGGCGAGCACACGCAGATCGATGCCGACGCGCCCCACTGCCGGTAGATCCGCCGGCGCGGCGACCCTCAGGAGCCCGATCCCCGCGACCGCGAGCGCGAGCCCCGCGGCGGCCGAGACGCCCGCGTAAACCGCCCCCTCCGCCAGGAACTGGCGGGTGAGGCGCGCCCGCCCGCCGCCGAGGGCGCTGCGGATGGCGACCTCGCGCGATCGCGCAGTGCCGCGCGCCAGCAGCAAGCTGGCGACGTTGACGCAGGCGATGAGCAGGACCATCCCCACCGCGGCGAGCAGCAGCAGCAGGGGCGTCCGCACGGGGCCGACGACGACCTCCCGCAGCGACTGGACGTTGACCCCCCGCGCGGCGTTCTCCGGGTAGGTCTCCTCCAGGTCGGCCGCGATGGCGGCCAGCTCGCTCTGCGCGGCGCCCGCCTCCACGCCCGCCCGGAGGCGGCCGACGAGGAAGACGGGGTGGGTCTGGCGCGGAAACGCCTCCGGATCGGGGTTCAGCGGCAGCCACGCGTCGACGCGGCTCGCTCCACGGTCGGCGAAGGAGCGGCCGTAGTCGGCGGCGCCGAGGATCTGCCGGATGCCCCAATCCGCCTCGTCGGACAGTACGCCGGCGACGGTGACGGGGACGTCGTCCAAACGAACCGACGTCCCGGCGATGTCGGGGTCGGCCCCGAAGCGCCCGCGCCACAGCGCCTCCGAAAGCAGCGCGAGCGGCGCGCCCTCGTCGCCCTCGGCGAACGTCCGCCCGAGAAGGGGGCGCACGCCGAGCATGAGGAGGGTGCCCGGCGTCGCGTTCAGGACGGTGATCCTGGCCGGGTCGCGGCCCTCGATGTCGAGGTTCCGCTCGGCGGGCAGGATCGCCGCGAGATCGGCGATGGTCTCGCTCCGGCGGCGGAGGTCGAGGTAGTCGGGGACGGAGGCGGGTTCGTGGCTCGTGCCGCTGGCGCGGTCGGTTTCCCAGACCACGACCAGCCCGTCGGGATCTTCGAACGGAGCCGGACGCAGCAGCACGCCGTCGACCATGCTGAAGATCGCCGCGTTGGCGCCGATGCCCAGCGCGAGCGTGAGGATGACGACCGCGGCGAATGCCGGATTGCGCCGCATCCCGCGCAGCGCGAGACGGACGTCCCGGCCGAGATCCTCCAGCAGCAGGGTGCCGCGCTGGTCCCGCGCGGCCTCCGAATGGCGCGCCACGCCGCCGAACGCGAGCAGGGCCCGGCGGCGCGCTTCGCCGGGATCGAGGCCGGCGCGGATGCCCTCCTCGGTCTCCAGGGCGAGGTGGTGGCGGATCTCGTCGTCGAGCTCCCGGTCGGCCGCGGCGGCGGCGAAGACGTTGCGGAGCAGGTGTCGGATTCGGGAGAAGGCGCGCACGGGATCGCTCGGCGGAACGGGTCAGGTGGCCTGGAGGACTGCCTCGACGGCGCCGACGTACACGCGCCACTCCTCCTTCTCCTTCTCGAGGCGCCCGCGGCCCGGACCGGTCAGGTGATAGAACTTCGCCCGCCGCCCTGCCTCCGAGACGCCCCACTCGGACTCGATCCAACCCGCGTACTGGAGGCGATGCAGCGCTGGATACAGGGAACCCTGATTCACCTGTAGCACGTCGCTCGACGCCTCCTGGATGCGACGCGATACGCCCCACCCGTGCATGGGCCCGGGCGTGAGCGCCTTGAGGATCAGCATGTCCAGGGTGCCCTGCAGGACGTCGGTTCGTCCTCCCACGGTGGCGACTCCGGGAACCGGGAAGCTTGGTGTCGACAATCGACAATAGAAGGGACCTGTTGTCGAATGTCAACAGGAAGGAGGGCGGCTCAGAACCAGAACGCGCGCCGCAGCCGATCGATGCGCGAATCCTCCTCCACGTGCCCGGCGGTGCAGCCCGGGCCGTCGTCGTGGGACTCGTTGAACGCGTCGGCGTTGGCGGGGATCGCCTCGAAGAGCGCCTCGATGGTCTCGGGGGGCGTGCTCGCGGGCCCGTGGTAGACGAGCAGCCGGTCCAGCGAGCGGATCTCCAGGTTGGCGATGGACGGCACGCGGTCGCCGTTGAGCACGAAGACGATCTGCTGCACGTCGGCCGAGTGGCGCCGTCCCGCGTCGGTGACCAGGATGTCGTCGCCCAGTACGTGGCCGAGGTTCGCGAAGAAGTGGCCCCAGGTGACCCCCGGCGCGTGCACGTGCACGACGTCGTCGATGAGCTGGTGTAGGTGGACCCGGTCGTGCGGCGAGACCATGGACGCGTCCATGCTGCAGCTGACGATGTCCTGCATGTAGCGCGGATCCTGCAAGCGGACGCGTTCGCCGTCCAGATACAGGGCGAAGTTGGCGTGATAGTGGACCGGCTCGTCGGGGACCGCCTCGGGAAGCGCGACGAAGCGGACGGCGCCCAGCGCGAGGACGCCCAGGACGGCGCCCGCGAGGAGGAAGACGGTGGCTCGCATGGCGGGCGCTCGTCGGTGCGATGTTCGTTCATTGCGCCGGGGCGGCCGCCAGGCCGGCATCCGACGCGCGCGCTTCAATTCTAGCGGAAATCCCCGTCCCCCGCGCGGCGCGCTCTTGCGCCACGCGGGACCGGGAGGCACGCTGGCGCGGGCCCCGCCGCCGGCGGTCGCCCAACGAGCCCGTTCGCCCGGGAGGTCCGGAATGGCAGCTTCCCTCGCGCGTAGCGCCGCGTCCATCGCGGGCGGATTCCCGCTCGGCGCGCTGAGCGCGATCGCCGCGTGCGCGTCCGTTCCCGCCCCGCCCCTCGCCGCGCAGGAGGGCGCCGCCCCGGTCGGCTTCACCGCGGACGCCGCGGCGGCGCAGCTCGCCCTCGAAGCCGACTTCGACGCGCTCCTCGACGCGGAGAACCTGCGCGCGTGGATGGAGCGCATGACCGCGGCGCCGTTCTACGTGGGGGCGCCCCACAACCGCGCGAACGCGGAGTTCACCGCCGATCTTTTCCGCTCGTGGGGATACGACGTGGAGATCGAGGAGTACCGGGTGCTCTTCCCGAAGCCGCTCGTCCGGGAGCTGGAGATGGTCGCGCCCGAGCGATTCACGGCGCGCCTGGAGGAGCCCCCGCTGGAGGCCGATGCCACGTCGGCGGGCGACGGCCTCCTGCCGACCTACAACGCGTACTCCGCCGACGGCGACGTAACCGGCGAGCTGGTCTACGTGAACCAGGGCATCCCCGGCGACTACGAGGAGCTCGAGCGGCTCGGGATCGACGTGGAGGGAAAGATCGTGATCGCGCGCTACGGGGGCTCGTGGCGCGGAATAAAGCCGAAGGTCGCCGCGGAGCACGGGGCCATCGCCACCATCCTCTACTCCGACCCGCTCGACGACGGCTACTACCGGGGGGACACCTACCCGGACGGGCCCTTTCGGGGCGAGGACGGAGTGCAACGCGGGTCGGTCGCGGACATGCCGCTCTTCCCCGGGGACCCGCTGACCCCCGGAGTGGGGGCGACCGCGGACGCCCGGCGGCTGCCGCTGGAGGAGGCGCCGACGCTGATGAAGATCCCGGTGCTCCCGATCTCCCACGCCGACGCCCTGCCGCTGCTGCGCGCGCTGTCCGGCCCCGTCGCCCCCGAATCCTGGCGCGGCGCGCTGCCGCTCACCTACCACGTCGGCCCGGGTCCGGCGCGCGTGCGCGTGCGCCTGGAGTTCGCCTGGGACCTGGAGCCCGCCTACAACGTGATCGCGCGGCTGCGGGGATCGGAGTTTCCGGACGAGTGGGTGATCCGCGGCAACCACCGCGACGGATGGGCGATGGGTGCGCAGGATCCCATCTCGGGGCACGTGGCCATGATGGAGGAGGCGCGCGCCATCGGTGAGCTCGCGCGTTCCGGCCGGGGGCCGCGCCGCACGGTGGTGTTCGCCTCCTGGGACGCCGAGGAGCCGGGGCTCCTGGGCTCCACCGAGTGGGTGGAGCACCACGCGGCGGAACTGAGCGAAAAGGCCGCGCTCTACGTCAACACCGACGGCAGCGGTCGCGGGTTCCTGCGAATGGGCGGCTCGCACACGCTGCAGACGATGATGAACCAGGTAGCCAGGGCGGTCGACGACCCGCAGACGGGGGTCACCGTTTGGCAGCGCGAGCACGCCCGCCGCGCGGTGGCCGGGGAGCGGGAGCCCGCGGACCGCGGCGACATCCCCCTGGCTCCGCTCGGGTCCGGGTCGGACTACACGCCGTTCCTGCAGCACCTCGGGATCGCGTCGCTGCACCTGAGCTACGGGGGCGAGAACGCGGGCGGGAGCTACCACTCCCTGTACGACAGCTTCGACCACTACGCGCGCTTCGGCGACCCGGGCTTCGCGTACGGGGTGGCGCTCGCGAAAACCACGGGCCGCGTCACGCTGCGCGCGGCGAACGCGGACGCGCTGCCGTTCCTGTTCGGTCCGTTCGCGGACAACGTGAAGAGCTATCGGGAGGAGGTGATCGCGCTGCTGGCCGACGCGCGCGCGGAGACCGAGCGGGCGAACGCGCTCGTCGAGGCGAACGCATACGTGCTGGCGGCGGACCCGACCGAGACGTACGTGCCGCCGGGCGCCGAGGAGGACGTCCCGCACCTCAACTTCGCGCCCCTCCAGAACGCTATCGACCGGCTCGAGAGAAGCGCGCTGGCGTACGACTCGGCGCTGCACCGGGCGCTGTCCGAAGACGGAGAACGCCCCGCCGACCTGCGCGCGCTCAACCGGCTCCTGATCGCGACCGAGCGCGCGATGACGAGCCCGGACGGCCTGCCGCGCCGGGACTGGTTCCGCCACCTGATCTACGCGCCGGGCTTCTACACGGGCTACGGCGTGAAGACGCTTCCGGGCGTGCGGGAGGCGATCGAGGAGCGCGCCTGGGACGAGGCGGACGCGCAGGTCCAGCGGCTCGGCCGGGCGCTGTCGGAGGTCGCGGACCGCATCGGGTCCGCGGCCGCCCTGCTGCGGTGACTCCAGGTCGGAATCACGCGCAGACGGTTTCCCCGCCGGCCTCGCCGGGGCGCCGCTGGCGGGCGCTCGCGGGCGCCGCCGCGTCCTGCGTCGTCTGGGGCATCGCCCTCGGGTGCGCGGCCCCGGCGGACCGCGTCATCCTCGCGACCACGACCTCGACCGAGGACTCCGGGCTGCTGGCGGTGCTGGTGCCCGAGTTCGAGGCTGCGAACCCGCCCTACACCGTGGACGTGGTGGGGGTGGGGACGGGCGCGGCGCTGGAGCTGGGCCGGCGCGGGGACGCCGACGTCGTGCTCGTCCACCACCCGGAGGGCGAGCGGCAGTTCGTCGCGGAAGGCCACGGCGTCGCCCGCTGCGTGCTCATGATGAACGACTTCGTCATCGTCGGCCCCGAAGACGACCCTGCGAACCTGCGCGCGGCCGTGTCCACGGACGACGCGTTGCGGAGGATCGTCGACTCCGGCGTGGAATGGGTGTCCAGGGGCGACGACAGCGGGACGCACCGCCGGGAGCGCGCGCTCTGGGACCTGGCCGGCACGCGCCCCCCCGGGTCCGCCTACGTGGAGGTCGGCCAGGGCATGGGAGAGACGCTCGCGCTGACGTCCGAGCGCCGCTCCTACACGCTGTCCGACCGCAGCACCTACTCGTTCATGCGCGGCGGGCTCGACCTGGCCATCCTCCACGAGCGCGAGCCGCCGCTGGAGAACCCCTATTCGGTGATCCCCGTGGTCGGCGCGGCGAATCCCGAGGGCGCGCGCCGTCTCGCGGCATGGCTCGTCTCCGACGCCGCGCAGGACCTGATCGAGGCCTACGGAGCGGACAGGTTCGGGATGCCCCTGTTCCAGGCGCTGCGGCCCGAGTGCGCGTTTCCGTAGGGTGAGCGGCCGCCCCGATCGCGACCCGCGCCCCGGCGGCTCCACTACCCGTCGTCGAACGTGGTGAAATCGCGACCCGGATCCAGGAAGCCGATCGGCAGTCCGGTCCGCCCCTCCAGCGCCAGGTCCGCCAGCGCCTCTCCGATCACCGGCGCGAACTTGAATCCGTGTCCGCAGAAGCCGGCCGCGATCGAAACGCGGGCATGGCCCGGGAGCGGGCCCACCAGGAAGTGTCCGTCGGGCGTGTTCGTGTACATGCAGACGTGGACGCACAGCGTGGGTCCCGCCGCGGAGGGCAGGTATCGTTCGACCCCCGGACGGAAATCGCCCTCGTCGGCGGGGCCGGGCGCGCGGTCGATCGCGTCGGGCCGGGCCGCCGGACCCGGCGCGTGCCGCCCGACCTTGAGCCCCTGCCTGTCCGGATCCGGCGACGCGTCGGCGATGTAGGGAAAGCCGTAGTAGAGCCCGTCCCGGCCGTCGTCGATCGCCCAGCTCGGGAACGCCGGCGGCGCGAACGCCGCTGGCGCGTCGGGGCGAACCCAGCCCAGCACCTGGCGCGTCACGCGCAGCCGATCGGCGAACTCCGGCACCAGGTCGACCGTCCACGCGCCCGGCGCCAGGACGAGGTGGCCGGCGGCGTAGGTCCCCGCATCGGTCTCCACCACGATCCGGTCCGGCTCCTCCGCCCAGCGCAGGACCCGGGTTCCTTCCCGGAGGGTCGCGCCGCGCGCACGCGCCGCCGCGGCGAAGGCCCCGATCGCGCGCAGCGAAAGCACGAGCCCGCCCTCCGGCTCCAGCAGGACGCGGAAGTCCGCGGGGAATTGAAACATCGGGAAGCGCCGGGAGACGTCCCCGACGTCCTCGATCCGGACGTCGTAGGCCCGGGCCGAGGCCTCGGTGTTCCGGATCAACTCGCCGTCCGGTCGGCCGGCGTACAGGACCCCGGTCTCGTGGAAGACCGTCCTTCCGGTCGCCGCTTCGAGCGAAGCCCATCCGTCGCGGGCGTGCACGAGGAGCGGGACGTAGTCGGGATGCTCGAAGTACGCGGTGCGGAACAGGCGCGTGTCGCCGCCGCTCGAGCCCAGCTCGTGGGCGATCGAGAAGCGCTCGAGCCCGAGCACCCGCGCTCCCCGCGCGGCGATCGCCGCGCAGGCGGGGGCGCCCATGGCCCCGACGCCGACGACGGCGACATCGTAGCTGCCCCCCGTCCTCATGCGCCCGAATATGGGCGGGCCCGCGGTGCGGCGCCCGCGGCGTCAGGGCGGGGGCTTATTCCTCGGTCACCGGGCGCGGCGCCACGACCAGCGCCTCGTCCAGGACCAGCGTGACGACGGTGCCCGCGGACAGGTACGCCTCGTGCCTCTTCGTGGCGAGCGCCACGCCCGTCCCGGCCGCCGCTCCGGCGCCGGCGCCGATGACGGCTCCCTTCACGTCGCCGCCGATGATGCCGCCGACTACCGCTCCGGCCGCCGCGCCGCCGCCGATCTTCCTGCCCTTGTCCACCATCTCGGAGCGCTTCATGGCGTTCACCACGACCGGCTCGGTGTGCACCTGGAACGGCGCGCCGTTGATGTCGATGCTGACGAGGCGCACCCCGATCGTCGGGGGATCCTCGCTCGCCGAGGTCACCTCGCCCCGGACGGAGGTCCCGGCCGGCAGGATGACCTGCCCGTCGGCCGACAGGGGCTCGGCGAGCACGGCGGAGAAGGCGCTGCCGGGAGCGTGTACGTCCGAGCTGAGGCGCTCACGGATCTCCACCGCTAGCGAAGTTTCTGCTGGGATCACGGTCGAAGCCTCGGCCGTGCTGCAGGCCGCGGCGAGCAGTGCAAGTCCCGCCACTCGAATCACTTCGTCCACTTTTCGCATTTGACTCACCTCGATGGTTTCCGGCACCTCTCCCGCGTCTCGTGGAGCAAGTACCTTGCCCATTCCGGCGTCAGATGTTTACGGC
>DATKCH010000104.1:0-2111 GCA_035513295.1 Longimicrobiales bacterium | reverse complement strand
TGTTGAGGCTGCGGCCCTGACCGCCTCCGCCGGCGGTCCAGTGCTCCTGCACAAGGCAGCCGTCCAGCTCGAGCGTGACGAAGTTGGTGCCGATCAGGTTGTCGGCGACGTCGAACACGTTCCAGTCGCCCACCCAGAAGTCGAACTGCCGGTGCGGCTCGTCCATGCACGGGCTTCCGGGGAAGGCGCGCCGGAGCTGCGAGGCCTGGAAGACCGGCCAGCCGGCGTAGCCGGGACCGGCGCCGTCCAGGCCGCGCGCGAACGAGGGGTCGACGGTGCTCTCGGGGGCGGTCGGCTCGTCCCCGCAGGCGGCCGCCGCCAGGCCGAGCGCGAGGAGAAGCGCCGTGGTGTGGGTGGTGCGCATGAAGCCTCCATCGTGATGCGTGCTCGGCGGCGGGCGGACGCGTCCCTGGGGTCGCGCGTGCGTCCCTCAAGGGTGCGACGCGGCCGGCGACCCGCCCCGGCTCGTGACGCCAGCCGCGCCTGCCGGGTGCGGGGCGCGCGAGCGCGGGGCCGCCGCGCCGGGACGTCGGCCGCTCGCTGGCGCCGGGCGGGCGGCCCGCGGTAGACTGCCGCGCATGTTCCACGGGCGGCAGGACGGCTGGGTCGAGGTCGTCACGGGGGTGATGTTCAGCGGCAAGTCGGAGGAGGTTCTCCGGCGGGTCCGGCGCGCGATGCTGGCCGGCAAGGAAATCCAGGTCTTCAAGTCGTGCCTGGACGACCGCTACTCGGGGATCGAGTCGGTCGCCTCCCACGACGGCCGCAACGTCGAGGCCGAGTCGCTCAACGACGCCACGGACCTCATGCGAAGGGTCCGGCCGACGACCTCGGTTGTGGCGGTCGATGAGGCGCAGTTCCTGGGCGAGGGCATCGTCGAGGTCGCCAACGCGCTCGCCGACATGGGCGTCCGGGTGATCATCGCGGGCACCGACATGGACTTCCGCGGGCTGCCGTTCGGCCCGATTCCGAAGCTCCTGGCGATCGCCGAGAAGATCGACAAGCTGCACGCGATCTGCGTGAAGTGCGGCGACCTGGCCACGCGCAACCAGCGGCTGGTCGACGGCCGACCGGCGCCCGCCGAGGGGCCCACCGTGCTGGTGGGCGGGCTCGAATCCTACGAGGCGCGCTGCCGTAGGTGTCACGAGGTCCCGTCGGCCTGGCGGGACCAGACCGAGATGCTGGCGGACACGGCGTAGGGCGGCCCCCCGGTTCCGCCGACGCCGCGCCGCCGCGCCGCATTCGGAGGAACTCGTGATGGCTCCAACTCACCCCTGGCGGCGCCCGGCTCTTTGCCTCGCCGCCCTCTTCGCAGCCCACTCGTGCGTAGTGCCCGTGCTGCGGGCGCAGACTCCCGACCCCGCGCCCGCCGGCATGGCGCCGCTCGTCTGGCCCGCGTGCCACGAGCGCCAGGCGCGCGTGATGATCCTCGGCAGCTACCACTTCGAGGGCGCGGCGGAGCTGGACGACATCCGGCGACCCGCGCGCCAGGCGGAGCTGCGCGGGCTGGTCGCGCGGCTCGCCGGGTTCGCCCCCCATCGCGTGGCCGTGGAGTACCCCTGGGCCCGCCGCGCGGCGCTCGACTCGGCCTACGAGGCCTACCTGGGCCGGGAGCCGGACGCGATCGAGAGCCGCAACGAGATCGACCAGCTGGGCTTCCGGCTGGCGCGCGCGCTGGGGCACTCGCGCGTGTACGCGGTGGACGTGCCGATGAACCTGTGGGACGACTCGATCGCCGTGTTCGACGAACGCTGGCCCGACGCGCGCGAGGGGCTGCGCACGCGCTGGGACTTCGACTTCGAGGACCACGACGCGTCGCGGCTGCCGTCGATGACACTGGGTGAAGCGCTGGCGCTGCTCAACGGGGATCTGCCGCCCGGCAACTCGGAGATGTACGGAAACTTCCTGCCGCTGGTGCAGGACGAGGTCTACGCCGGCGCGCTCAAGCTGCGTCCGTGGTACGACCGGAACATGCGCATCGTCCAGAACCTCTTCCGGTCGATGGAGGCCACGGACGAGAAGGTCGTGCTGTTGATCGGCAGCGGGCACCTGCGCGTGCTGAAGCAGATCATGGAAATGACGCCGCAGCTCTGCCCGGTCAGTGCGCTGCCGTA
>DATKCH010000103.1:0-68438 GCA_035513295.1 Longimicrobiales bacterium | reverse complement strand
CGGATCCCGCTTCACGAGAGCACCTCTTCGAGGGCCCGCGCCGCCGCGCCGATGTCCTCGTCGTCGATGTCGAGGTGCGTCACGGCGCGCAGCCGCCGCCGCGAGAAGCGGCTCAATTTCACCCCCCGTTCCTCCAACCCCGTGCGCGCGGCGTCGGCGTCGGGCCCGTCGTCGCTCAGGTGAATCATGACGATGTTGGTCTCCGGGGGGACGACGCGGACGCCCGGGATCCCGCCGACCGCGACCGCGAGATCGCGCGCCCGCCGGTGGTCCTCGGAAAGGCGGTCGCGGTGGTGGTCGAGCGCGTACAGCGCGGCCGCGGCCAGCACTCCCGACTGCCGCATCGCGCCGCCGAGTCGGCGCCGGAGCCGCCACGCGCGCTCGTGCAGGGACGCGGGCAGAGCCAGGGCCGAGCCGACCGGGCAGCCCAGACCCTTGGACAGCGTGACCATCACGGTATCCGCGCACGCAGCCAGTTCGGCCAGGGACGCGCCCGTCGCGACCGCCGCGTTCCAGAGGCGCGCGCCGTCCAGGTGCACGGCCAGCCCGTGCGAGCGGGCGAGGGCCGCCACCGCGCCGGCCAGCTCGATCGGCAGCACCCGCCCGCCCGAGCCGTTGTGCGTGTTCTCCAGGCAGACCAGCGACGTGCGTATGGTGTAGGGACCGGCGTCGCGGATCGCGGCCTCCACGCGCACCAAGACCGGCAGGCCGCCGTCGGCCTCGTGCGTACGGATCTGGACTCCGCCCCACATCGCGGTGGCGCCGTCCTCCCAGTTGACGACGTGCGCGTCGGCGTCCATCACGACCTCCGTGGCGGGCGGCGCCTGGGCGAGCACCGCGACGGTGTTGCCCATCACCCCGCTGGGCAGGAAGAGAGCGGCGTCCTTGCCCAGCAGCTCGGCGACCCGCTCTTCGAGCGCACGCACGGTGGGGTCATCGCCGAGCACGTCGTCGCCGACCTCCGCCTCCGCCATCGCGGCGCGCATGCCGGGCGTAGGACGCGTGACCGTGTCGCTGCGCAGGTCGATCACGGCGCCGCACCCCCGCGCGCGCCCGCGTCGGCATCACCCGCCGCTGGCGCGTGCGCGCCCGCCAGCGGCTTCCCGCAGGCGGCGCAGAACCGCGATCCGGCCGGATTCGCGGCGTAACAGCGCGCGCACGCGGTGGCCGCCGCGAGCGAGTCCGCCGCGCGGTCCACGAGACGATCCAGGGCGCGCTCATCGCTCGCGCGCGGCGCGCCTTTCCGGCGCAGGATGGGGAAGGCGGCGAACGCCAGCGCGACGGCTCCGATCAGGAGACCGATCGTCAATTCCGTGTTCATCTAGCGGGCCCGCGAGGCCAGCAGCAGGGCGGCGCCGATCCCCAGCGCGTTCCAGGCCACGTCGCGGGCGCTGAAGGGGCCGCCGCGGGCGCGGTCGCTCAGTTCCTTGGCGATGCCCGCGCCGAACGCCAGGGCCCCGGCGGCCGCACCCGCGTCGGGCCAGTCCACTCCGACCGCGTTGGCCCCGCCGAACGCGAACGCCGTCAGCGCGAACGAGGCCACCATGTGACGCCCCTTGTCCTCGCCGAGCCATGGATCGGGCGCGGCCCGCCGGTCGCGCCGCGGCGGGACCGCGCCGCCGTCCGGGAACGGCCGAACCGGGCCGGCATGCGCGGTCACGAACGGGGAGCCCGCGCGTGGACCAGCAGGGGGCGCCTCGAGCGGGAGGAAAGCCGTCTGCGCCGCGGCCACTCCGGGACCGGCCGCGGCGACCCCCGCCAGGCAGAACGTGAGGACGGCCGGACGAGCGTTCACGCGGCACCCGCCGCGGCGCACCGCTCCAGCGCCATGGCGACGGCCTCCGGTCCGTCCCGCGCGACCGGCAGCGGAAGGCCCGCCGTGAGGCCCGGTTGCACCAGGATGACCGCGCGGTCGGTCGCGCGCGCGAGCGCGACCTCGGACAGCGTGCCCCACGAACCGCCGACCGCGATGACGGCGTCGGCGAAGGCCACGACGAGGGCGTTGCGCGCCTCTCCCAACCCGGACGCGAGGGGGATCCCCACCCAGGGGTTCGCCGACGCCGAGTCGCGGCCCGGCAGCACCCCGATGGTCGTGCCGCCGGCGTCGGCCGCGCCGCGGCAGGCGGCCGCCATCACGCCGCCCAGCCCGCCGCAGACCAGGATCGCGCCGGCTTCGGCGAGCGCCCGACCCGCGGCTTCGGCCTGGCGCAGCTCCTCGGAGGACGGCACCGTCCCCCCGCAGATGGCGATGCGCCGCGGACGCGGGACCCTGGCCTCGCGCGCCGGCATCAGGCGTTCGCCCAGGCGACGGCGGCGGCCACGGCGCGCCGCCAGCCGCGCCAGTTGGCGGCGCGCGTCGCCGGCTCCTGGGTGGCCTCGAAACGCTCGAATTCCCCGCGCGCCTCGAGGAACGCGTCGCCGTCGGTCCACACGCCCGCGCCGATGCCGGCGAGTCCCGCTGCGCCCAGCGCGGTGGTCTCGATCTGCGGCGGCCGCAGCACCGGTATGTCGAGCGTGCCGGCCAGGAACTCGACGAACCACCCGTTGGCGCTCGCCCCGCCGTCCACCGCCAGGGACGGGGCGCGTCGGCCCGCGTCCGCCTCCATCGCCTCCAGCACCTCGCGCGTGCCGTAGGCCATCGCCTCCAGCGCCGCGCGGGCCAGGTGCGCGCGTCCCGACCCGCGCGTCAGACCCACGACCATGCCGCGAGCGTCGGCGTGCCAGTGGGGCGCTCCCAGCCCGGCGAACGCGGGCACCAGGTAGACGCCGGCGTTGTCCTCCAGCGAGCGCGCCAGCGCTTCGGTCTCGGCGGCCGCGTCGATGACGCCGAGCTCGTCGCGCAGCCACTGGATCGCCGCCCCGGCAATGAAGATCGAGCCTTCCAGGGCGTACGCGGGCCCGCCGCGGGCGTCGCAGGCGACCGTCGTGAGCAGGCCGTTGTCCGACTCGA
This sequence comes from Longimicrobiales bacterium, assembly GCA_035513295.1. GTDB lineage: Bacteria > Gemmatimonadota > Gemmatimonadetes > Longimicrobiales > RSA9 > DATHRK01. The sequence goes on along the minus strand of DATKCH010000103.1, from coordinate 65,488 downwards.
CCGGCTCGGCGCCCGTGTGCATCAGCAGGAACGCGCCGGTTCCATACGTGCTCTTCGCGCGCCCCGGCTCCCAGCACCCCTGGCCGAACAGCGCGGCCTGCTGATCCCCGGCGATGCCGGCGATCGGCGCCCCGGCGCCGGGCGCCGCGGTAGACACGACCCCGAAGGCTCCGGCCGAGGGCCGCACCTCCGGCAGCGTCGCGCGCGGGACCCCGAAGAGATCCAGGAGCTCATCCGACCAGGCGCCAGTGTGGATGTCGTAGAGCAGCGTGCGCGCCGCGTTGGTCGGGTCCGTGGCGTGGACGGCGCCCCCGGTCAGCGTCCATACGAGCCAGCTGTCGATGGTGCCGGCCGCGAGCTCGCCGGCTTCGGCGCGCCGGCGCAGCTCCGGGTCGCGCTCCAGCATCCACGCCAGCTTGGTCGCCGAGAAGTACGGGTCCAGCACGAGGCCCGTGCGCGCGCGCACCCACTCTTCCCGGCCCTCCCGCTTCAGCTCCCGGCAGAGGTCGGCGGTGCGCCGGTCCTGCCAGACGATGGCGCGGCCCACCGGCTCGCCCGACGCGCGGTCCCAGAGGAGGACGGTCTCGCGCTGGTTGGTGATGCCGACCGCATCCGGGACCCCGCCGCCGACCGCCTGGAGCGCCTGCGCCGCCACGCGGAATGTCACGTCCCGGATCTCGGCCGCGTCGTGCTCGACCCAGCCGGGGCGCGGGTAGTGCTGCGTGAACTCGGCGTACGCCCGCGAGACGATCCGGCCGCGCCCGTCGATGACCAGCGCGGTGCTTCCCGTGGTGCCCTGGTCGAGCGCCAGGATGCGGGTCACCGCCCGGGCCCCTCGACGATCGGCGCGCTGGGTTGGGCCACTGCGAGCTCCGGGGAGCGGTTCATCCGGGCGGGGCGCCGGCGGACGTCCCCGGGGAGCGGAACTGGTAGCGCCATCCGGCCTCCTCCAGCAACCGCAGGGCGCGCACGATCGGCAGTCCCATCACCGCGAAGAAGTCGCCTTCGATCGCCTCGACCAGGGTCGCGCCGTATCCCTGGATCCCGTACGCCCCTGCCTTGTCGAGCGGCTCCCCGGTCGCGGCGTAGGACGCCGCGGTGGCCGCGTCGAAGGGCCGGACCGCCACGCGCGTGGTCTCGACGCCGCTGCGCAGCGACCCGTCGGGCCCGGCCACCGCCACGGCGGTCTGCACCTCGTGGGACCGACCCTGGAGCCGCATGAGCATGTGCACGGCCTCTTCGACGCCGGCCGGCTTGCCCAGCACCTCGCCATCCAGCACCACGATCGTATCGGCCGCGAGGATGACCGACCGGGGCCGGTCCGCGCGCACGGCCGAAGCCTTCTCCCGCGCGGTCCGCTCCGCGTAGCCGCCGGGCGGCTCCGACGGTCGGCGCTCCTCGTCCAGGTCCGCGGGGAGCACCTCGAACCGGATGCCCAGCATCGCGAGGAGGCGCGCGCGCCGGGGCGACTCGGACGCCAGGACGAGCGGTCTGTCGCTCATTGGGCGCGCGGCTCGCGTTCCAGCGTGAGCGTGACGGGCCCGTCGTTTACGAGCTCGACGTCCATCATCGCACCGAAGCGGCCCGCCGCCACCCGGCCGGGCGCGGCGGCGCGCAGCAGCGTCAGAAACCGCTCGTACAGCGGGACCGCTACGTCGGGCGGGGCAGCCTGAACGAAGCTCGGACGGCGGCCCTTGCGGGCGTCGCCGTACAGCGTGAACTGGCTGACCACGAGGAGGTCGCCCGCGATGTCCTGCAGAGAGAGGTTCATCCTGCGCTCGGAGTCGGCGAAGAGGCGCAGCCCGAGGATCTTCTCGGCCATCCACCGGAGTTCGCTCTCCCCGTCCTCGGCTCGGAAGCCGGCCAGCACGAGAAAGCCGCGCCCGGTCGAGCCGACGACCTCGCCGTCGACGCGCACCTCGGCGCGGCTCACCCTCTGGAGGACGACGCGCATGGCTCTACCGGGCCCGGCGGCGCCGCGGCCAGGTCCCCGGGCTCCGAATCCACGCCGGTCCCGAGGAGCACTACTCGACGGTCACGGACTTGGCGAGGTTGCGGGGCTGGTCCACGTGGCAGCCACGCATGACCGCGATGTGGTACGCCAGGAGCTGCAGCGGCACCGACGCGAGGATGGGCGTCAGCATGTCGATCGTGTCCGGGATCGGGATGATGTGGTCCACCTTGTGCGCCAGCTCGGTGTCCCCCTCGGTCAGCACCGCGATCACGCGCCCGCCGCGAGCGCGCACCTCCTCCACGTTGCTCACGACCTTCCTGTAGACGGAGTCCCGCGGCGCCAGCACGACGACCGGCATGCGGTCGTCGATGAGCGCGATGGGGCCGTGCTTCATCTCGGCCGCGGGGTAGCCCTCCGCGTGGATGTAGGAGATCTCCTTGAGCTTGAGCGCTCCCTCCAGCGCCGCGGGGAAGTTGTAGCCGCGGCCCAGATACAGCACGTTCGGCGCGTCCTTGTACTGGCGCGCCAGCTCGCGCAACGCGTCGTCCAGCTCGAGCACCGCCTCGACCTGCTCCGGCAGGCGCTCGAGCGCCGCGATGATCTCGCGGCCCTGGAGTATCGACAGGTTGCGCAGGCGGGCGAGGTTGACGGTGAACAGCGTCAGCGCGACGACCTGGCTCGTGAACGCCTTCGTCGACGCGACGCCGATCTCCGGACCCGCGTGCAGGTAGATGCCGAAATCCGTTTCGCGCGCGATGGTCGAGCCGACGACGTTGACGATCCCCATGGCCGTGGCGCCCCGGCGCTTCGCCTCGCGCATCGCCGCCAGGGTGTCGGCGGTCTCTCCCGACTGGCTGATCGCGATCACGAGCGTGTTGTCTTCCACCACCGGGTTGCGGTAGCGGAACTCCGAGGCGTACTCGACTTCGACCGGAATGCGGGCGAGATCCTCCAGCATGTACTCGCCGATCAGCGCCGAATGCCAGGACGTTCCGCACGCGGTGATGATGATGTTGTCGATCTGGAGCAGCTCCTCGTCGGACAGCGTCACCCCGCCCAGCCGCGAGGTGCCCTCCTCCTGGAGGAGCCGCCCGCGCATCGTCTGCCGTATGGTCTCCGGCTGCTCGTAGATCTCCTTCAGCATGAAGTGCGGGTGTCCGCTCTTCTCGATGACGCCCAGGTCCCAGGAGACGTGCTCGATCTCCTTGGTGATCGGACCGCCGCGCACGTGGGAGATGTCGTAGCCGTCCGCGGTCACGGCGGCCATCTCGCCGTCGTCCAGGTAGATCACGTTGCGGGTGTGCTCCAGGATCGCCGCGACGTCGCTGGCGACGAAGTTTTCGCCGTTATTGCCGATCCCCAGCAACAGCGGGCTGCCGTTGCGCGCGACCACGATCAGGCCGGGGTGCTCGCTGCTGACCACCGCGATCCCGTAGGTTCCCTCCACCTGCCCGAGAGCCGCCCGCACCGCTTCCTCCAGGTCGCCGTCGTAGGCCTCCTCGATCAGGTGCGCGACGGCCTCCGTGTCGGTGTCGGTCGTGAAGGTGTGTCCCAGGCGCTCGAGCTTCTGGCGCAGGATCGCGGCGTTCTCGATGATGCCGTTGTGGACCACCGAGAAGCGTCCGTCGCAGGCGGTGTGCGGGTGGGCGTTGATCTGGGTCGGGGCGCCGTGCGTGGCCCAGCGGGTGTGCCCGATGCCGCAGGAGCCGGCGATGGCGTTCCCGTTGCCGAGCAGGGCCTCGAGCTCGGCGATCTTGCCCGCGGCCTTCGCGGTGGCGAGGCCGCTGCCGTTGATCACGGTCACGCCCGCCGAGTCGTAGCCCCGGTACTCGAGCCGCCGCAGTCCCTCGACGAGCAACGGGACGGCGTCGCGCTTGCCCACGTATCCGACGATTCCGCACATGCCGCGTCTCCAGGTTTTCCCTTGCTTGCGCGCGCCGGCCGGCGCGCGCGTCAGCGCTGCAAGAAATCTACCGGGTCCTCTACCCCGCCGCCGCCAGCGCGGCGCGCGCGGATTCGATCAGGTGGCGAGCCGCTTCCGGGGTGCGCGCTTCGGCGATGATCCGCAGGATCGGCTCGGTCCCCGACGGACGCAGGTGCAGCCAGCGTCCCTCGTCCGGCCAGGCCAGGCGCAGCCCGTCCTGGCGGTCCCGCGCGGGCGCTCCGAGACGGGCCGCGAGGATCTCGTAGGTACCGGCGAGATCGCGTTCGCCCCGCGGCGCCTTGTCCTTGACGATCGCATAGGAGGGCCACTCGCGGGTGAGCGCGGACAGCGGCTTGTCGGCCTCGAGCAGCGCCTGTAGCGTGAGCGCCGCAGCCACCATGGCGTCCCGCGTGTGGTGGATGTCGGGCAGGATGACGCCGCCGTTCCCCTCCCCGCCGATGGGCGCGCCTACCTGCTGCATCCTGCGCGCTACGTGGATCTCGCCGACGGGCGCGCGCACGACCTCCACCCCGGCCTGGCCGGCCACGTCATCCAGCAGGGCGCTCGTGGACAGGTTCGTGACGATCGGGCCGGGCCGGCGCCTCACGACGAGCGACGCGGCGATCGCCAGGGTGTAGTCCTCGCCGATCGCGGCGCCGGTCTCGTCCACGAGCGAGAGCCGGTCGGCGTCCGGGTCGGTCGCCATGCCCAGGTCCGCGCCGGTCGCGCGGACGTGCTCGCACAGCTCGCCGAGGTTGGCCGCGACCGGCTCGGGCTCGCGCGGGAAACGCCCGTCCGCCTCGAGGTTGATGCCGAGGACCTCGCAGCCGAGGCGCTCCAGGAGCTCCGGGAGGATCCGGCCCCCGGCGCCGCGCACGCAGTCCAGCGCGACCCGGAACCGCCTGGCGCGCAGCGCGGGGGTGTGCAGCAGCGGCAGCGAAAGGATCGCCTCGAGGTGGCGCTCGACCGCCCCCTCCTCCCTGCGGTGGCTCCCGAGTCCGTCCCAGCCGGCGCGCGCGAGTTCGCCGTCCGGCAGGTGCTCTCGCATGCGCTGCGCCTCTTCGGCGTCGAGGAACATGCCATCGCGGGAGGCGAACTTCAGCGCGTTCCATTCGACCGGATTGTGGCTGGCGGTCACGACCACGGCGCCGTCCGCCCGCAGCGGCCGGATGGCGAACAGCGTCGTCGGCGTGGGCGCGACGCCGATGTCCACGACGTGCGCGCCGACGGACATCAGGCCCGCGGACGCGGCGCGCGCGAACATCGGCCCCGACGTGCGCGAGTCGCGCCCCATGACGACCAGCGGCGTCGCTTGCGCTTCCTCGGCCAGGTACGCGCCGAACGCGGCGGCGAAGCGCGCCACGACCTCCGGCGTGAGTCCCGCCCCGACGCGTCCGCGCACGCCGGACACGCTCACCATCAGGTCCCGGGGTATCTCGAATGACAAGGCCGCTCCGGTGGTTCGATCAGGGATCCCGCGCCCCGCTCGGCGTCGCGCCTACGTTACCCGCGCGGCAGCTCCCCTGCGAGCAGGTCCACGACGGCGTCCGGGTTGTCCGCGTTCAGCCAGTGGCCTCCCTCCACCGCGTGCAGGCGGACGCGGCCGGAATCCGCCCCCAGCGAGCGGATGCGTTCCACGTCCCGCGGCCGGAGCACGCTCGAATCGGTCGCCGCCACGATGTGTATGGAACCCCCTCCGGGGGGCTCCTCCAGCACGCGCCACAGGTCCAGGGGGAAGAAGTCCTCCAGGAGCTGCCGCATCACCGCGGGGTCGATGCGCCAGGACATGCCCTCGGCGCCGCGCTCCAGGTTCGAGGACATCCACTGCGCCACGTCCGCGCCGAACCCCCGGCCGACGAGCTCGTCGATCGCCTCCTGACGGGCGCCGAACGGACCCGGCAAGGCCTCGAGCGTGGCCAGCATGCGCCAGGCGGACCCCTGCGGCGCGCGCGGAGCCGGCGTGGAGTCGATCAGCCACGTCTGCGCGGGCGGCGGATGCGCGCCGGCCGCGTAGGCGAGCGCGACCTTCCCGCCGAACGAGTGCCCGAGGATCGCGTGCGGGTCGCCGGCCCCGGGCGCGCGCACCGAGGACGCGAGGCGGGCCACGTCGGCGGCCGCGGCGCCGACCGTGTGCGGCGGCGCGAAGCCGGTCGAGCCGCCGTGCCCGCGCAGGTCCACCAGGATCGCGCCCCAGTCCGGGCGCCGTTCCACCAGCGCGCGCGCCACCGAACCCCAGTTCCGGCCCGCGCCGTAGATCCCGTGGAGGATGAACAGCCACGCGGCCGGCGAGGCTCCGCCCGCCGCGAGCCGCTCGTGGGCGAGGACGCGCTCGGTCACTCCGCGTCCGCCCGCGGCCCGTGCGGCCGCGCATCGGAATTTCGCTGGCGGCGCAGTAGCTTGGCCGGGAGGCCGTCCGCGCCCGGACCTCGCGCCGCGCCAAGACGACACGAACCCGGGGAACCGAAGAGCCCATGGAGCACGAACACCTCTCGATAGAGACGCTGGCGGTGCACGGCGGGCAGTCGCCGGACCCCACGACGGGCGCGGTCATGCAGCCCGTCTATCAAACCTCAACCTACGCCCAGGACGCGATCGGCCAACCCCGCGCCGGCTACGAATACGCGCGCGTCCAGAACCCGACGCGCGAGGCGCTCGAGCGCAACATCGCGGCCCTCGAAGGCTGCGCGCACGGCGCCGCTTTCGCGAGCGGCCTCGCGGCCATCGAGGCGATCGTCAAACGGCTCTCCGCCGGCGACCACGTGGTGAGCGAGGAGAACGTCTACGGCGGCACCATGCGCATGTTCCAGCAGGTGCTCGCCAGATTCGGGCTCGAGTTCACGTTCGTGGACACGCGCGACCCCGACGCGGTGCGGGCGGCGATCCGGGACGAGACGCGTCTGATCCATATCGAAACGCCCACGAACCCGATGATGCGCGTGACCGACATCCGCGCGATCGCCGACATCGCGCGCAGCGCGGACATCCCCCTGTGCGTGGACAACACCTTCGCCACGCCGATCAACCAGCGTCCGATCGAGCTGGGCGCTCAGGTCGTGGTGCACTCCGCCACGAAGTACCTGAACGGCCACTCCGACGTCATCGGCGGCGTCGTCGCGACGGACGACGAGGGCTGGGCGGAGCACCTGCGCTTCATGCAGAAGGCCACCGGTGGCATCCTCGGCCCGTGGGACTCCTGGCTGGTGCTGCGGGGCACCAAGACGCTGCACGTGCGCATGGCGGCGCACAACCGGAACGGCATGGAGGTGGCGCGCTACCTGGCGGCGCGGGACGACCTGCTGGGGGTCTTCTACCCGGGGCTTCCCGACGACCCTTCGCACGACGTGGCGCGCGCGCAGATGTGCGGCTTCACGGGCATGGTCAGTTTCGAGGTCGAGGATCTAGCCCGCGCGCAGCGGATCGCGCGCTCGATGCGCGTGTTCACGCTGGCGGAGAGCCTGGGAGGCGTGGAGAGCCTGATCAACCACCCCGCGATCATGACCCACGCGTCGGTGCCGGGCGCGGACCGCGCGCGCATGGGGGTCACCGACGGGCTCCTGCGCCTCTCGGTCGGCATAGAGGGGATCGGCGACCTTCTCGCGGACCTGGAGCGGGCGCTGGCGGCGTAACGAGGCGAGCCGCCGGTGATCCTCACGGTGCTCGGAGAGGTGCTCGCGGCCGGCCTCGCCGCGGCCTTCCTCGCCGCGTCCTTTTCGAAGCTGGAGGCCCGCGACCAGCTGGCCCTCCTCGCCGTCGTGCTGTTCGCCCACGCGACGCTGCTGGTCCTGAAGCCGTCCGGCCTCCTGGTCGCCAACGTGACCGTCCTCGTCAGTTCGGCGGGCGCGGGCACCGCCCTCGCGCGGCTCGCGCGCACCCGCTCGGCACTCCTCGCCCTGGCGGCCGCCGCGTCGGCCGCCGCCGTGGTTTCCTATCTCGTCGGCCCGACCCGCTGGTTGCTCGAGCGGGCCGGCCCCGCGCGCGAGTGGGGCGTGTCGCACTACCTTGCCGTTTCCGTTCCAGTTCGGACGGGGGCGTTGCCCGTGGTCGGCTGGGGCGACCTGGTCGTGGTGGCGGCGTTCTACACCGCGCTCCGGGGCCTGGGGGCGGGCGTTTGGGGCGCCGCGGGCCCGCCGGTCGTGGGCCTCGTCGCCGCCCTCGGGATCGGCCTGGCCCACGGCGGCGCGTACGCGGTCCCCTTCATGACCCTCGCGCTCGCGGCCTACCTCGGGCTCTCCGGCGTCGGCCGTGAAACGCGGCCGCGGCCCGGCGCGTACGAGGCTGCGGACCGGAACCCGAGTCAGGAATCGACATGACCGACGCGCAGGAGCCGATCCGGACCGTCCGGACGCTCACCGACATCGACCCGCGAACCTGGGAGCATCCCGCGGACAGGGCGGCGCTCGCGGCGCTGCGGCGCATCCCGGTGTTCGACGAGGTGCTGCGGAGGGTCTTCGGACTGTTCGGGGAAAAGCCGATCCGGCTGTCGTTCCAGGCCAACGCGGTGCGCGTGGGGCCGCGCCAGTTCCCGGACGTCTACAAGGTCTACGGCCGGGTGCTGCGGACGCTCGACTCCCCGGAGGACTACCCGCTCTTCATCTCCCAGACGCCCGTCGTCAACGCCGGGGCGTACGGGATGAACCACCCCTTCATCATCCTGAACTCGGGCTCGCTCCGCCTCTTCGACGAACCGGAGCAAACGTACCTCATCGGTCACGAGCTTGGCCACATCATGAGTGGCCACGTCCTCTACAAGACGATGACGGTGCTACTCATCCAGCTCGCGCAGATGGGGTTCCCGGTCGTCGGTATCGCAGCGCGCGTGGTGCTCATGGCGCTGCTGGAGTGGAGCCGCAAGGCCGAGTTGTCGTGCGACCGGGCCGGCATCCTCGCGGTCCAGGAGCCGGAGGCCGCGCTGACGGCCTTCATGAAGCTCGCGGGCGGCGGGAGCGTCGAGGAGACCGACCTGAACGAGTTCCTGGTGCAGGCCGACGAATACCGCGGAGGGGGCGACGTGGCGGACGCGGTCTTCAAGGTCCTCAACCTCCTCGGCGAGACCCACCCGTTCGCCGTGCTGCGGGCGGCGGAGGCGCGCGACTGGATCGAGAAGGGCGAGTACGACCGCATCCTGCGCGGTGAGTACATGAGGCGCACCGACGACAGGACCGCCTACAAGGAGGACCTCGCCGAGGCGGGACGCGCGTACCGGGAGGACGCCAAGGGCCTCTGGGAGCAGTTCGAGGGCGCGGCCAGGAAGATCCGCGAGGACTTCATGTCGGGCCTGCGCCACCGGTAGCGGAACCCAACCGTAGGAGGCGCATGTCGGCAAGACGCCGCGAAGTGACCGCCTGGGCGCTGTACGACTTCGGCAACTCGGCGTTCACCACCATCATCGTCACCTTCATCTTCTCCACCTACTACGCGACGGTGGTCGTCGGCGACGACATCGTCGGCCCGATCCTGTGGACCCGCGCGGTCAACATCTCCGCGGTGATCGTCGCGCTGGTGACCCCGGTGCTCGGCGCCGTGGCCGACCTCGCCGGCAAGAAGAAGCTGTTCCTGGCGATCGTGTCGGTGCAGTGCATCCTGTTCACCCTGCTGCTGTTTTTCGCCGGCCCCGGTGACGCCGTCCAGGCCGCGATCTTCTTCATCGTCGCCAACATCGGCTTCGAGGCGGCGCAGGTCTTCTACAACTCGCTCCTGATGGACATCACCGACCGCGGCACCATCGGCCGGGTGTCCGGCTTCGGCTGGGGGCTGGGGTACATAGGCGGCCTCCTCAGCCTGGCGATCGCGCTCGGAATGATCAGGCTGTGGCTACCACAGGCCGACGCGGTCCACGTCCGCTCCAGCGCGCTGCTCGTGTCCGCGTGGTTCGCGGTTTTCGCCATCCCGCTCTTCCTGTGGGTGCGCGAGGGCCCGGCGCAGGCGGCGGGGGCCTCGACGGCGGAGTACTTCCGCCTCGGATTCGGACGCGTCGGGTCCACCTTCCAGCACCTGCGCACCTACCGCGAGGCGGGCAAGCTCCTCGTCGCGCGACTGATCTACAACGACGGGCTGACCACGATCTTCGCGATGGCTTCGATCTACGCGGTCACCACCGTCGGCATGACGCTCGAGGAGTTCCTGGTGCTGGGCATCGCGATCAACCTGGCGGCCGGTATCGGCGCTTACGGATTCGGGTTCATCGACGACAGGATCGGCGGCAAGAAGACGATCATCATCTCGCTGGTCGTACTCACCGCGGCCACCGCGGCGGCCGCGCTGTCGCGGTCCGTCGCGATGTTCTGGGTCGCCGGCATCGTGCTCGGCGTCATGGTGGGTCCGAACCAGTCGGCCAGCCGCACGCTGCTGTCGCGCATGGTGCCCGAGCAGAAGCAGGGCGAGTTCTTCGGCTTCTACGCGTTCAGCGGGAAGCTCTCCTCGGTCCTCGGGCCGCTGACCTACGGGCTGGTGCTGGAGGCCACCCGGAGCCACCGGGCCGCCGTCGCATCGGTGATCGTGTTCTTCGTCGTGGGGCTGGCGGTGCTGCTCACGGTCGACGAGACCGAAGGCACGGCGGCGGCGCTGCGGCTGGAGCACGGCGAACCCGCGCCCGCCCCGCATGCCGGCTGAGGACCGGGGCCGCCGGAACGGGGAGCGCCGGGGACCGGGCGCCGGCCGGACGGCCCGGACGACGTCCGGCTTCCTGGTGTCGGAGGTCGACTACGCGGCCGACCGCCGGCAGGGCCTCCACGCGCATCCCGGCGCTTCGGTCACCCTCGTACTGCGCGGATCGGTGCGCGAGCGGGCCGGCCGGCGCGAGGAAACCGGCCGGCCGCTGAGCGTCGTGGTGAAGCCCGTGGGCGTCGAGCACGCGGATAACTACGGGGACCGAGGCCTCGGCACCGTGCAAATCCTTCTTCCGCGGGAGGCGCAAGACGACGGTCGGCGTGCGGGCGCCGACCTCGGGGGATGGCGCTGGGTCCACGCGGGTCCCGCGACCGCGCCGTTCCTGGGTGTCGTGCGTGGGCTAAGGGCCGAGCCCGGAGATGGCGTCGGGCTGGAGTGGGCGGTCTACGACACGCTGGCGGCCCTCCTCGCCGATCGCGGCGCGGCCGGCCACCGTGACCCACCCGCGTGGCTGGCTCGGGCCCGGCAGGAGATCGACGATGCTCCTCCGGCCTCGCTGACCGTGGAGGGGGTGGCCTCCGAGGCGGGCGTCCACCCGGTCTCCCTGACCCGCGCCTTCCGGAACTTCTACGGACTCACCACCAGCCGCTACTTGCGCAGGGTGCGGGTGAGGCACGCGGCGCGTCTGATCGCCGAAACCGGGGTGCCGCTCGCGCGCGTCGCGTACGCGTCCGGGTTCAGCGATCAGAGCCATCTGACCCGATCCGTCCGCGCGGAGACGGGCCTCACGCCCGGGGCGCTCCGGCGAGTCGTGCGCGCGCGCTCCGGCGCTTGATACGTTCAATCCCGCCTCGCCGGCCCGCGTTACCTTGACGTTTCGCGCCCGCCGGCAGACGCCGCGGGATCGATTTCGTCGGGAGCGGGAGCGAGACGTGGACAGGACGGCGATGATCGCGGTGGCGTGCGTGGCCAGCATGGGGTGCGCCGGACAGGCGCAGGAGACCCCGCAGACGGCGCCCGGAGCAGCCCTGGCGCCGGAGGGGGCGTCCACGGACGGGCCCGGGGCGGCGCTGGAGGCGTTCATCGAGCGGGCGCGCGCGATCGACCTCGCTCCCGGCGTCGCCGTGGCGGTCGTGCGGGCAGACGAAATCGCGTTCCTCGAGGGATACGGCTGGGCGGACGTCGTCCGGCGGCGTCCGGTGACCCCGCAGACCCCGTTCTACATCGCCTCCTCGACGAAATCGTTCACCGGCACGGCGGCCGCGATCCTGGACGCGCAGGATCGACTCGACCTGGACGGCTCGCTCGCGTCCTACCTTCCCGGGCTCACGCTGCGCGCGCCGCTATCCGCGGACTCCATCACCCTGCGCGACCTGCTCACGCACACGCACGGCCTGGACAACGGCGGACCGATCGTCGTCCGGACCGCATACACGGGCGATCACGACCCCGACCTCCTCTTGGAACTCCTGGCGAACCAGCCGCCCGGCGACCAGGGGCGCGGCTTCCAGTACGGGAACCTCGGCTACAACGTGGCCAGCATGGCGATGGACGCCGCGCTCGGGATCGGCTGGAAGGAGGTGCTCGCCGCGGAGCTCTTCGAACCGCTCGGAATGACCTCGACCACCGCGTACATGTCGCGCGTCGATCGCCGGGCGCGCGCGCTGCCGTACGGGTGGGAGCCCGACGGCTGGGAAGCGCGGCCGTTCGCCAAGGACGACGCCAACATGCACGCCGCCGGCGGCGTGGTCAGCACCGCGGCGGATCTCTCGCGCTGGCTGATCGCCAACCTGAATGAAGGCCGGCTGGACGGCAGGCAGGCGGTCCCCGGGGCCGCCATCCGTGAAGCCCACCGGACGCTGGCGGAGAACGACGACGCGTGGGGTCCGTTCACCCGCGATGGGTACGGACTGGGCTGGCACATCGGCACCTACGACGGGTCCCGCCAGCTGCACCACTTCGGCGGGTTTCCGGGCTTTCACACGCACGTGTCCTTCCTGCCCGACGAGCGGCTGGGGGCGGTCGTGCTCGTCAACGATTCCGACCTGGGATCCGTCCTCGCGACCGGCATCGCCGCGTTCGCGTACGACGCCTACCGCGGCGTGGCCGACCTGGCCCAGCGCGAGGAGGAGCTGCTGGCGCGCATGGGCGACGAAGGCACGCGCGGCCGCGCGGCCGTCCGCGCCGACCGGGAGCGGCGAGCCGCCCGGCCGCAGGAGCTGCCGCGCCCGCTCGAGGCGTACGCGGGCGTGTTCGAGAACCCGGCGTTCGGTCGCACCGTCTGGGAGGTGCGCGGCGGACGGCTCCACGCCTCGCTCGGCCTGGCCGAGAGCGACGTGGAAGTCTACGACGGCGCGGCCGACCAGCTGCGCGTGGAATTTACCGGCGGCGGCACGGTCGTCGAGTTCGAGTTCCCCGGGGGCGCCGAGCGCGCGAGCGCGCTGACGATGCTGCGGGTGAGGTTCGAGCGGGTGGAGTAGCCAGACGGCGCGATTTGCCGCTCCCGCAACCGACCCGTAGACTTCCCGAAGATTCCGCGTCCCGCGCGCCACTGGAGGCGCGGCGCGCGGCCTGGCGACCACCCGGCCCGGACCGATCGGCACGCGGTGAAGATCCTCATCGTCGGCAACGGAGGGCGCGAGCACGCTCTCCTCTGGAAACTCCGCCTCGACGCGCCCGACGCGGAGTTCTGGATCACGCGCGGGAACGGCGGCACCGGGGGGCTCGCGCGCAAGCTCCCGCTCGACCCGACCGACGCCCCGGCGATCGCGGCCTGGGCCGCCGACCGGTCCGCGGACCTGGTGGTAGTGGGCCCGGAAGGGCCCCTCGCGGCGGGCCTGGCCGACGCCCTCGAGGCCCGCGGCGTGGCCGCGTTCGGCCCCACCGCGGCGGCCGCGCGCATCGAATCCTCCAAGGCGTACGCGAAGCGCCTGCTGCGACGCGCGGGCGTGCCCACCGCCAGGCACGTCACCGTCGGTGCGCTGGAGGACGCTCTCGCCCACATCCGCGAGCACGGCGCGCCGATCGTGGTGAAGGCGTCGGGGCTCGCGGCCGGCAAGGGCGCGGTCGTGTGCGAGACCGTCGCGGAGGCCGAGCAGGCGGCGCGCGCGATGCTCGCCGAGCACGCGTTCGGGGAGGCGGGCACCGAAGTGGTGCTGGAGGAGTTCATGGAGGGCGAGGAGCTCTCGGTGTTCGCGCTCGCGGACGGCGAGCGAGCCCTGGCGATGCTTCCCGCGCAGGACCACAAGCGGATCGGCGAGGGCGACACCGGACCCAACACCGGCGGCATGGGTGCTTACGCCCCCGTCTCGCTCGCGACGGACGCGCTGCGCAGGCGCGTCGACGAGGAGATCCTCGCGCCGACCATCGCGGCCCTGGCCGACGACGGCGCGCCCTTCCGGGGCCTCCTCTACGCCGGGCTGATGCTTACTCCCGAGGGCCCGAAAGTGGTGGAGTTCAACTGCCGCTTCGGGGACCCGGAGACCCAGGTGGTGCTGCCGCTCCTGTCCGGCCAGCTGCTCGAGCCGATGCTGGAGGTGGCGCGCGGCGGATCGCTCGCCGGGCACGAGCTCGCGTGGCGGCCCGACTCGGCGCTCACCACGGTGCTCGCGAGCCGCGGCTACCCCGCGTCCTCGGAGAAGGGCGTCCCGATCTCGATTCCGGCGGAACCGGCAAAGATCGTCGGCTCGGAGGACGGCGCCGAGGGCGGACACGACGGCTCGGACGCCCGCGCGCTGATCCTCTTCCACGCGGGCACGCGCGTCGATGACGGCGTGCTCGTGACCGCGGGCGGGCGCGTGCTGGCGGTGACCGCGGTCGCCCCGACCCTGGCCGAAGCCGCCCGGCGGAGCCGCGCCGCCGCCGAGCGCATCGCGTTCGACGGCAAGCAGTACCGCGCCGACATCGGGTGGCGCGAACTGGCCCGGCAGGCCGAAGCGGGCCGTGTGGAGGCCGGGACCGCGGGGCACGGGGAGGCGGAAGCGGCCCACGCCGCCAGGGCGGCCGAGCCGCCGGCGAGCTCCTGACGCCAGCGCTGCGGCATGCCCGAGCTCCCCGAGGCCGAGACGATCGCCGCCGACCTGCGCGAGCGCATCGAGGGAGCCCGCGTACGCTCCGTATCGGTCTTCCGCCCCGACATCCTGGCCGGAACCGATCCCGCGCGCCTGGGACGCCGACTGCGCGGCCGGCGCCTGACCCGGATCGGCCGCCGCGGCAAGAACGTCGTGTTCGAACTGGACGACGGCGGCCGCGTCCTGGTCAACCTCGGCATGACCGGCCGGCTGATCACCTCGGACGCGCCGAACGCCCGGCAGATGAACCACGTCGCCGCCCGCTTCGCGCTGGACGGCGGGCGCGACCTGCTGTTCGACGACACCCGCAGATTCGGGCGGATCGAGGTGCTGGAGCCGTCGGCGTGGTCCGTGCGCGACGCGTCGCTCGGGCTCGAACCGCTTTCGGAGGGCTTCACCCCGGACGCCTTCTGGAAGCTGGTGCGCCGTTCGCGAACACCGATCCGGAACCGGCTGCTCGACCAGCGCTTCGTGGCGGGAGTCGGGAACATCTACGCGAACGAGGCGCTGTTTCTCGCGGGCGTGCGCCCACGGCGCGGCGCGCGCTCGCTCCGGCGACGCGAAGCCGACGCGCTCCGGATAGGCCTGCGCGACGTGCTGCGGCGGGCCGTGGAGGCGCGCGGCACGACGCTGCGCGATTACCTCGGCGGCGGCGGCCAGATCGGCGGGTTCCAGCCCCGGCTCACGGTCTACGGAAGGGAGGGCGAACCCTGCCCGACGTGCTCCACTCCGATCAAGCGCGTGGTGCTCACCAACCGGTCGGCCTTCTACTGCCCGCGGTGCCAGCGATGAGCGGCCGCGGCGTCACGGCCCGGAACGGGGATCCGCGTCTGCTCGGCTGCGCTGCCTCCGGCACCCCGATGGGGCGCCGGCTGCGACGGCTGCGCGCGCAGGTGAGGGCGGACGCGGAGAACCGCCCCGGGATCTACCGGATGTACGACGCCGAGGGCGCGCTCGTATACGTGGGAAAGTCGGTGCGCGTCCGGAGCCGGCTGCTGTCCTATTTCCGCGGTCGCACGAGCGAAAAGTCGGCGCAGGTCCTGCGCAGGACGGAGCGCATCGACTGGGAGCCGCAGCCCAGCGAGTTCGCAGCGCTGCTGCGCGAGATGCGCCTCATCCGCGAGGCGCAGCCGCCGCTCAACGTGCAGCACCGCCGCGACCCGGGTTACTCCTTCGTCAAGGTGACCCCCGAGGCGGCTCCGCGCCTGGCGGTGACGACGAGGGTGGTGGCGGACGGCGGCACCTACTACGGGCCGCTGCGGGGGCGGGCCGCCGTGCGCCGCGGGACGCGCGAACTCGCCGACCTGCTCGGCCTGCGCGACTGCCCGCCGAGCACGCCCACCCGCTACCGCGACCAGGCGGAGCTCTTCCAGCTGGCGCTGTACCCGGAATGCGTGCGCGCGGAGCTGGACCGGTGCCTCGCGCCCTGCGCGCGCGGCTGCGGGGAGGCGGAGTACCGGGCGCGCGTGGAGGAGGCGCGGGCGTTCCTGGAAGGCCGCTCGGACGCGCCGCTGCGGAACCTCGAGGCGCGCATGCGCGGCGCCGCCGCGCGCATGATGTTCGAGCACGCCGCGCTGCTGCGGGATCGGCGCGAGCGCCTGCGCAAGCTGCGCGACCAGCTCCGGATCCTGCGCCGCGAGAGCCGCGAGCTGTCCGTCGTGTACCGGGTGCCGGGGTTCGGGGGCGAGGATCGCGTCTACCTGCTCGTGCGCGGCACGATCGCGGAGGAGCTGCCCGCCCCGCAGGACGCCGCCGGTGAAGGTCGCCTGCGGGCGCGCGTCGCCCGGCTCGCGCGCCAGCGGCTGCCCCCGCTCCACGACTTCGACGCGGAGCGGCTGGCGGAGCTCCGGCTGGTTCTGCGCTGGTTCGAGCGCAACCCCGAGGAGCGCGAGCGCCTCGAGCCCCTCCGCGGCTCCGCGCCGCGCGGCCGCCTGCGCGCGCCGAGCGGCGCCCCGAAACCCGCGGCCGCCCTGACCGCCTCCGCCGGCGAAGCGCCACGCTACTGACCGGGGCCCGGACGCGAAAAGAGGGGCCGACCCCGCCGGGCCGGCCCCTCCGCCTTTCAGGGCCTCGCCTTCACGCGGCACCCGTCAGGGCGCCTCCTCGAGCGTGTCCTTGGGACGCGCCCAGCAGAACACCTTGTAGATCAGGTAGCCGATGAGCGCGAGCGGCAGGACGGTGAAGACCACGAAGCTGAGCAGCCCCACGACCATCCCGAGCAGCGCCATGACGATCTTGAGTCCAACGATCGCCAGGATCGCCGTACCTCCGATTGCGACGGCTCTCATTGCCATGTCGGTCTCTCCTCCCGCCACGACCCCACCGGGCGCGCGGGGATCTTGTCGAACAACCCCTGCCGAGGGGCGCGATCCTCTTTCTCGCTCCACACTACGGCGCGCTCGCGTGCTGGTTTCACGGCGCCGTCCGGCGCGCGGCGGGCTCGCTTACAGCGCGACGATGTCGACCTCCATCTCGCCATCTTCGATGCGCACGATCGCGACGGTGGGCGGGTCACCCTTTCGGGGGTCCCCGGCCGATCCCGGATTCACCACCCACGGGAGCTCGTCGCGTTCGACCCGGACCCGGTGCGTGTGCCCGTGCACGACCATGTCCGCCTCGGGGCGCGCCGCGCGGAACGTCGCGACGCTCTGGTCGCGCAGGGCGTCGCCGTGCATGAGCACGATGGTGCGGCCGTCGGTTTCGATCACCGCCTCGGCGGGCACCGTATCGCGCAGCTCGGGGCCGTCCATGTTGCCGTGGACCGCCGTCACCGGCGCCACGGCCTCCAGCTCGGCGAGCAGGCCCGGGTCGCCGATGTCGCCGGCGTGCAGGATCCGGTCGACGCCCCGCAGCGCTTCGAGCGCCCGCGCCGGAATCCTCCCGTGGGTGTCGCTGATGATTCCGATCTTCGTCATTTGCCCCGCTAACGCCACCGGAAGAGCAGCATCGAGGAACCGAACGCGACCAACCCCCAGGCGCCCAGGACGGCGATCGCCGGAGCGGTATCCAGGGCCGTCGCGCCCTCGTTGATCACGGCCCGCAGCCCGTCCACCAGGGGGGTCAACGGCAATGCACGGATCGCGCCGTGGGTCCAATCCGGGAAGCGCTCGTAGCTGAAGAAGACCCCGGACAGGATCCACATCGGGACCGCGACCAGGTTCATGATGCCGGCGATGCCCTCGGTGGTCCGGGCGCGGCTGGCTACCAGCAGGCCGAACGATGTGAACACGATCGCCCCGAGCACCCCGAATGCGGCGACCAACGCCAGGCTGCCGCGCACCTCGACGCCGAAGACCAGCCGCGCGAACAGCAGGATCGCGGCGATCTCCACCGCCAGGAACACGAGGCGCCCGAGCAGGAACGACGCCATGAACTCCCAGCGTCTCATGGGCGTCGCCATGTACCGCTTGAGGAGGTGTCCGGCGCGCATCCGTACGACGGTGTAGCCGACGCCCCACAGACCCGTGCTCAGGAGATTGAGCCCGATGAGGCCCGGAATCAGGAAGTCGATGTAGCGCGATCCCCGCTCTTCTACGCGCTCCAGGCTGGCCCGCACGGGGTCGCGCCGGCCGGCGCCGCGCTGGAGCGCGTCGTCGACGACGAGCCTGGCCTCGCGCGCCCCGGGCGCCGTCGGGTCCTGCCGGTACGTGACGCCTGCGGCGCCGGGCACGACGACGAGGGCCACGCGTCCGCGCCGGAGCGCCGCGGCGGACTCCTCCTCGTCCAGCAGCCGCACGCGCACTCCCGCGACGTCCTCCAGGGCGGCGACCACCGCCGCCGCGCCCGCGCCGTCCCGCACGCCGACGTGCACGTCCTGGTCTCCCCGGCTCGAGAACGCGAACCCCAGCAGGAGCGCGAGGACGATCGGGAACACGAAGGTCCAGAACACGGCCTCCGGTTCGCGCACGAACTCCCGCAGCCGGGTGAGCGTGAGCTGCCACAGCGAGCTACGCATCGCGCAGGCTCCGCCCGGTCAGGTGCACGAACACGTCCTCCAGCGTCGCGTCGTGCGTGGCCAGCCGCGCGAGGTCCGACCCCTCCCGCGCGAGGCGCGCGAGCAGAGCGGGTACGGTCACGTGGACGGCGTGCACCGTCAGCGCCCAGCTGGCGCCGTTGCCGCGCACACCCGAAACGCCCGGGAGCGCCGCCAGCTCGTGCTCCGGAGGGGCCTCGCCCGACGCCAACGAGAACTCCACCACCTGCTCGGCGCCGAGCGAGGCCACGAGGTCGCGCGGCGATCCCTGCGCGATGACCCTGCCGTGGTCGATGATCGCGAGTCGGTCGCACAGGCGCGCTGCCTCGTCCATGTAGTGCGTCGTCAGTACGACGGTGCCACCGGCGCCGCGGAAGTCCTCGACCAGGCCCCATAGGGCTCGGCGGCTCTGGGGATCGAGCCCGGTGGTCGGCTCGTCGAGGAACAGGATGCGCGGGGACCCCACCAGCGCGCACGCGACCGCGAGGCGCTGCCGCTGCCCCCCCGAGAGTTTGCGCACCCAGGCGTCCCGCTTCTCCTGCAGCTGCACGCGCGCGATGACGTCGTCGACGTCGGGGCCCCCGGGGTAGAAGCTTCGAAACAGGCGAATCGTCTCGGCGACGGTGAGCTTGTCGGGCAGGCGGGTGTCCTGGAGCTGGATGCCGATCGAGCGGCGCAGCTCCCTCTCGTGGGAGCTCCATCGCATGCCGAGGATCTCGATCTCGCCTTCGTCGGGCTCGAGCAGGCCCTCCAGCACCTCCACCGTCGTGGTCTTCCCCGCGCCGTTGGGCCCCAGCAATCCGAAGCACTCGCCCGCGGCCACGTCCAGATCCAGCCCGTCCACCGCGACGAGCTCGCCGTACCGCTTGACCAGGCCGCGGCAGCGCACCGCCGCGGGGGAGCCTCCGGGGTTTCGCACTATCCGGAGGCCGTCTGCAACTGTGACGTGCAGTGGGGGCAGCGCGTGGCTGGGATCGGGATCGGGGTCGCGCAGAACGGGCAGTCCTTCTCCGTGGGCGCAGGCGTCGCGGCCTCCTGCCGGCGAATGCGATTGATGGCGCGGACCATCAGGAAGATCGCGAAGGCGATGATCAGGAAGGTGATGATCGAGTTGACGAACAGCCCGTAGTTGACCGTCACGGCGCCGGCTTCCTGCGCGGCTTCCAGCGTAGCGTAGGGCGGGCCGGGATCCCCGGCCCGGAGGACGGCGAAGAGGTCCGAGAACTCCACTCCGCTGAGCACGAGCCCGACGACCGGCATGATCACGTCGTCCACGAGCGACTTCGCGATCGCTCCGAACGCCGCGCCGACAGCGATCCCGACCGCCATGTCCACCACGTTGCCGCGCGCGATGAACTCCCTGAACTCTTTCATCATGGCTGCGCCTCCGGGCTTGCGGGGCCCGCACCGGGGCGTCCGCGCCGGAGTGGCTGTGTCTCTCCCAGGTGCAGGGTCGCGATGCCGCCGGTCAGGCGACGCCAGCGCACCCGCGCGAAGCCCGCAGTGCACATCAGCGCGGCGAACTCCGTGGGCTGGGGAAACTCGTCCACGGACGCGGGCAGATACGTGTAGGCCTCGTCGTGCCTTGACAGCAGCGCGCCCAGCCACGGAAGGACGCGGTGGAAATACAGCCGATACGCGGCCCTGAAGGGCGCGAACGTGGGAGTCGAAAACTCCAGCACTACCAGGCGTCCGCCGGGTTCCAGCACGCGCGCGAGCTCCCTCAGTCCCGCGGCGGGGTCGGCCAGGTTGCGCACGCCGAAGGCGACGCTCGCGCCGTCGAAGACCCCGTCGGGGAACGGCAGCCGGAGGCCGTCGGCCGCCACCTCGGCGATGCGGGCCGCGCCGATCTTGGGCCTTCCCAGCTCCAGCATCGGGACCGCGAAGTCCGCCGCGACGACGCTCGCGTCGTCCCCCAGAAGTCCGGCGATCGCGATCGCCAGGTCGAGCGTACCCGCGCACGAGTCCAGCACCCGTCGCGGCGGCGCGCCCGCGACCAACGCTCGGGCCGCGGACCTGCGCCAGAGTCGGTCGACGTTGAGGCTCAGGAGGTGGTTGAGCAGGTCGTAGCGGGGAGCGATGTCGGAGAACATGCGCCGCACCGCGGTCGCTTTGGCTGTGGAGTCGGATGGCTGTGGGGCCGGCGGGACCCGCGCCCCGTCCGCGGTGTCCTCCGAGCCACTGGCGGGACCGAGCGGGCCGACGCGACCGGGTGCGCTCATGCGCCGTACGGCGCGTCCGGAGGGTAGCGTGCTGTCATGCCTTGGGTTAGCGTCGGGGCGACCGGGCGGAGCGGACCCGCGGCACCGGCCAGCGGCGCCTACACTAGCAGGTCGCCGAGAAAAAGGGGAGTGCGGCCGCGACGGTCCGGGCCCCCGCGAACCGGAAACGCGACGACCACGGTGCAAGACTCCCGCTCGCGGCCGCCCTCCTCCCCGCGCATGGCGCCCTAGTGGATTTCGGCACGCTGTCCGACCAGGAAGTCGTCGCACGGGCGGCTCAGGGGCACGAGCGCGCCTACCGCGAGCTCATCGCGCGCTACGAGCGGCCCGTCTTCTCGTTGATCTACCGGCTGGTGCGGGACCGCGAGGGCGCGGAGGATCTGGCGCAGGAAACCTTCATCAAGGTCCTGAACGCCATCGATCGATACGACTCGTCGTACAAGTTCAGCTCCTGGATCTTCAAGATCGCCAATAACACCGCGATCGACGCGCTCAGGAAGCGCAGCCTCGACACGGTGTCCCTGGACGGCTCCCCGCACGCGCGCAGCGTCGCCGAGGCGGCGGAGGGCTGGAGCCCGACTGCGGTGGCGCGCGACGAGAGCCCGCAGGAGTACGTCGAGCGGCTGGAACTGGGCGAAGAGTTGGAAAACGCGCTCGGCGAGCTGCGGCCCGAGTACCGCATCGCGATCATCCTCTGGCACATGGAGGATCGTCCGTACGAGGAGATCGCCGAGATCATGGACGTTCCGCTGGGCACCGTGAAGACCTATATCCATCGCGCTCGCAAGGAATTGCGGTCGCTACTCGGATCGACCATGCAGGAGTGATCGACGCGCCCGAACGCGGCGGCCCGCATCGTGAAACCGGCGCGGGTGACAGCCCGTAGAGAAGGCGAACCCGGAAGGACGGGGAGCGAACGAGCGTGAACGAAGACATGTACCATCCAGAACCGGAAGCACTGGAAGCGCTGGCCGCCGGCAGCCTGCCGGAAGCTGACCGCGCGACCGTGGCCTCGCATGTCGAGACGTGCGGGCCGTGCGGCGCGGAGGTCGCGGAGTTCCGGCTGCTGTTCGCCGCGCTCGCCGACCTGCCGCGCCTGGCGCCGAGCACGGCGTTCGCGGACCGGGTCATGGCGCGCGTGCGGGTGGCCCCGGCCCCGGCCGTCGTGCCGGACGGCGTCCCGTTCGCGGATCGACTGCGGGGCCTCGTACCCGGCAAGCGGCTGCGCTGGGCGCTGGCCGCCACGTTCACGGGCCTGCCCGTCGTGACGGTGGGGGCGGCGCTGGCGTGGCTGGTGACGCACCCGAACCTGTCCGCCCAGGCGCTTTGGATCTTCGCGACCCAACGCGTCGAGTCGGCCATCGCGGTCGCCGCGCCATGGATCATGGAGCAACTCGCGGCGACACGCGCGGCGGGCTGGTTGGGCGCGTTCGGGCGCGGCCTCGCGGCGATCGATCCTAGCCGGCTGGGGGTCGCCGCGTTCGTGCTCGCGGTGGCGACGGGCGTGTCCGCCTGGGTTCTGTATTCAAATCTGATTCGAAATTCAAATCTGATTCGAACGCCGACCAGAGAACGGCATCATGTATCGTACAGCTTCTAAGACCTCGCCGGCCTGCCCGACGCGCACCGCGATGGCTCCGGATGCGTGCTCGCAGGGACGACTCCACCGCCTGGCGGCGCTCGGCCTCGGACTGACCACGCTCGCCTTCGCCGCGTCGGAGCTGACCGGTCAGACGGCCGGCGGCGCGACCGACGAGGCGATCGTCGACGGCGCGGTCGTCCTGCAGGCGGCGCGGCGGCTGGTGGCATACTCCACCGACATGGACGGCGACGACGCCGAGCTCACGCTCGAATTCGCCGGCGGCCGGGAGGTCGCCTTCGAGCTGCGCGAAGGCCGCGTCTACGTAGGCGGCAGGCGCATCGGCACCTACGACGAGGGCGCGCCGCTCGAACGGTCCTGGCGCTCGCTGCTGCGGGACCTGGACGGACCCGTGGACGACGTCGCGCGGCAGATCATCGACTGGGAGCCGGTGGACGACGGCGTCGGACAGGCGCTGAACGACGCGCTCGAGGACTTCCTGTCGGGCGCGGCGGGCCCGGAAGCCTACGTCGGCCAGGACGCGATCGGGATTCAAGACGGGGCGGGCGACAGCGTCCTGCGGCTCAACGTGCGCATCCAGGAGCTCGAGCGCGTCGTCGAGGAGCTGGAGTCGAACCGCGACCGGATGCGCTCGGAGATCCGCAGCGCCACGAGGGGCACCTCGTTCGGCGCCCGGGTGGCCCGCAACGTGGGGCGCGGCATCGCCGGAATTTTCGCGACGCTGGTGACCTACGCCGGCCTGCTGGGCCTCGGTTGGGCGATCGTGTACTTCGGCGGGCGGCCGTACCTGGAGGCGATCGCGGACACCGCGAGGCGTCAGCCGGTGCGCGCCTGGGCGGTCGGATTCGCGGGCGCGTTCCTGGTTCTGCCCGCGTTCATCATCGGGATCCTGATCCTCGTGGTCTCCATCGTCGGGATTCCGGCGCTGATCGTGTGGCTGCCGGGCTTCCCGATCGCGGTGATGCTGGCCGCGGTGCTGGGCTTCATCGGGGTCGCCCACGCCGCCGGCGAGGTGATGGCGGAACGCCGCTTCCACGGCGGCGAGTGGTTCCAGCGCGCCAACTCCTTCTACTACCTGATGACCGGCTTCGGCCTGCTGCTCGCGCTGCCGCTGGCCGCGCACGCGATCGGGATGGCGCCCTTCATGGGCGTCCTGGAGGGCCTGCTGCGGTTCGTGGGCTGCGTCGCGATCTGGATCGCCGCGACGATCGGCTTCGGCGCGGTGCTCATGACGCGCGCCGGCACCCGGCAGCCGGACGGCTCGAAGACGCAGCCGGCGAAGGCCGAGCCGGCCGAGCCGATCGTCGAAGAGGAGGGGCTGGGTGTCTGACCGGGTCGGCGGCCGCGCCGCCACCCGCCACCCGCACATCCGGCCGGCCCTGCTGGTCGTCCTCGGCGCCCTCGCCGCGGGCGATCTGGCGGCCCAGGACTGGCGCACCTTCAAGGGCTTCCGGGAGTACGCCGGCGAGGAGGAGCTGGCGGTCGAGGTGAGGTACCTGGCGGGCCACCTCCGCATCGGTCCGGCCGAGGACGGCACGCTCTACCGCGCGAACTTGCGGTACGACTCGGAGTCGTTCCAGCCGGACGTCCGCTACCGGCACAAGAAGCTGGTGGTCCGGGTCGACAGCGAAGGCGGGTTCGATGTCCGGCGTGGTGAAACGGGATCGCTCGACCTGGCGCTCGGTCGCGGCGCGCCCCTGGTGCTCGACCTCGGCTTCGGCGCCGGCGAGGGCGACATCGAACTCGGCGGGCTGCCGATCCGCAGCGCCATCATCAGCACGGGCGCCGCGTCCACCGAGGTGCGCTTCTCCAGCCCGAATCCCGAGCGCGCGACCGACATCGTCATCAAGGGCGGCGCCGCGGAGCTCACGGTGCTGGGCCTCGGCAACGCCAACGCCGAACGCATCGAGGTCGGGGGCGGAGTGGGGGAGATCACGCTCGACTTCGGCGGGGCCTGGTCGGGATCCTCCAACGTGGACATCGACGTGGGTCTGGCGCAGCTGAACCTGATCCTGCCCTCGAGTCTGGGCGTGCGGATCGAGCGCGAATCGTTGCTCGCGACCTTCGACGCCGCGCGCATGGTGGAGCGCGACGGGGGGCTGGTCTCGGAGAACTGGGATTCCGCGACGGAGCGGCTGAACATCCGCCTCGACGCGGCGCTGGCGGCGGTCAAGGTGCGCTGGGTGGGGGACCCTTCGCGGAACCACTGAGCGCGCGCCGCCGGGCCCCGGCGGCGACCCGCTAGTCCGGGCTCGCCCGTCGCACGATGACGGGCGCGCCGAGCCCCACCTTCAGCTTGTCCGACGCGCGGCCCTCGCGCACCGCCACTTCCACCGTCAGGTCCGATCCGATGAGCGCCACGGGTTCGCCCTCCGCCACATCCCCGTAGGTGCGCCGGATGGTGCCGACGTCGTGGCGACCGATCAGCGTGCGCACGGGCCCCTCTTCGAGCAGCGGGCTCACCCAGGCCGCGGGAATGTTCGTGACAAGGTTGCCGAAACGGTCCACCTGCACCACGAGCCCTTCCACCTCGTTGCCCCGGCGGATCGTGTCCGGCAGCGGCAGGCGCACCGGGTGGATCAGCGGAGAGCCCAGAGCCGAGAGCGGAACCCCCGCGGAGAGGTGGGCGGCCGCCGGAGCGAAGATGTCCCTGCCGTGGAAGGTGGGTGACACGTGCGGCCTGCGGAATCGGGGCTGATCCAGCGAAACGGCCGCGTCCAGCTCGTGCTCGTGGAGCACCCAACTGAGGATGCCGTTGTCCGGCGCGACGAAGTAGCGGCCGTCCACGCGCGCGGCGAGCGCGCGGCGGTCGGTGCCCACGCCCGGATCCACGACCGCCAGGTGGACCGTGTCCGTCGGAAAGAGCCGCCAGTAGCGCCGGAGCGTCCACGCCGCGGCGGACACGTCACCGGGCCGCACGTCATGGGCCACGTCTACCAGCGCGGCTCCGGGCACGATCGAGGCGATCACGCCCTTCATCGCGGCGACGTACCCGTCCCGCGTTCCGAAGTCCGTGAGCAGCGTCAGCGCGCGGTTCACCGCCCGCGCCAGGCCGTGCGTTCCGCCACGAGCCGCAGGATGTCCTCCAGGACCTCGTCCGGGACCGCCCCCCGCAGCGGGACCGCGCCCATCTCCGCCGGGTCCACGCCCGCCGAGCGCAGCGGCGCCAGCAGCTCCGGATACTCCCGGAGGAGGACGTCGAGCGCGAGCTCGCCCGGGGCTCCGGGAGGCGGCAGCGGCCTCGGACGGAGAGGGCTCACGCTCCCACGTGGACGCCGGCCTCGACGGCGGCGCGCACGCGCGCCGCGACCGCCCGGAACGCCTCAGCGGCCGGGGAGTCCGCGGCGACCAGCACGGTCGGAGCGCCGTCGTCTCCGGATCGGCGCACCTCGGTGTCGAGCGGCACGCCCCCGAGGAACTCGACGCCCATCTCCTCGGCCAGCCGGACTCCACCGCCCGCGCCGAAGATGTCGTGGTGTTCGCCGCAGCTCGTGCACACGAAGCCCGCCATGTTCTCGACGATCCCCAGCACCGGCGTGCGCACGCGCTCCCACATGCGGATGCCCCGGCGCACGTCGGCGGTCGACACCGCCTGCGGGGTGGTGACCATGACCGCGCCGTCCACCGCGATCGTCTGCGCGAGCGACAGCTGCGCGTCCCCTGTGCCCGGCGGCATGTCCACGATGAGGAAGTCCAGCTCGCCCCATTCGACCTGCTCCAGGAACTGCTTGAGGATGCCGGACACGAGCGGACCGCGCATGATCGCCGGCTGATCCGCCTCCATCAGGAAGCCGAGGCTCATCAGCCGCACGCCGTGCGCTTCCATCGGCACGATGCGCTCCTGGCCGCGCGTTCCGGTCACGCGCGGGCGGCCGGTTTCGCCGAAGAGCAGGGGGATGTTCGGGCCGTAGACGTCGGCGTCCAGCAGTCCGACCGCCGCGCCCTCGGTGACCAGCGCGGCCGCGAGGTTCGCCGCGACGGTCGACTTTCCGACGCCGCCCTTGCCCGAGCTGACCGCGATCACGTGGTGGATTCCCGGGACCATTCCCGGGGCCGGCTGAGGCGCCGGCACCGTCCCGGGTCGCCGCGCCGGCGGGGCGTCCCCGGCGGCGGCCTCGGGCCGGTCCCCGGTGGTCTTGGGAAGCCGTACGTCGATGCGGGCGCGCTCCACTCCGTCGATCCGTTCCACCGCGGCTCGCGATTCGCGCACGAGCGTACCCGGATCGTCCGCCCCCAGCAGGAACAGGAATCGCACGACCCCCTCATCGGACACCGTCAGGTCCTGCACCTTCCCGCCCGCGACGACGTCTTCTCCGGTCTGGGGGTGGCGCACGGCCGCGAGCGCGGTCCGCACGGATTCCAGGATCCTGTCCTTGTCGATCATGAGCTCCCCCGTATATGCGAGAGACCGGCCACCGGAAGGTGCCGGCCTCGAGGTTCAGCGCTTCGGTGGGCGTTCCGCGCCGAGTGCGAGTCCGCCCGGCGTCAGACCGCGAGAACGTGGCGCACGCCCGGGACCGCCGCAACGAGTCGTCGCTCGATCCCCTGCTTGAGCGTCACGGAGGATATCGGGCACGACTCGCACAGGCCCAGCAGGCGCAGCCGGACCGTCCCGTCGTCCTCGTCGAAGTCGACGAGCTCCACGTCGCCGCCATCCGCGTGGAGGGCGGGCCGCAGCTCGGTCAGGACCGCTTCGATTGCGTTGCGACGGCTCATGGATCGACGCCAACCAATAGTGATTATCGCTTCGGATAATGTACGTGGATCGTGTCCCGATGGGTAGCCTAGTCGACCCGCTCGGAGATGGTCTTGGGCTGCGTGAACAGCAACAGGTAGTCGGGTCCGCCCGCCTTGGAGTCGGTACCGGACATGTTGAAGCCGCCGAACGGCTGTACCCCCACCAGCGCGCCGGTGATCTTCCGGTTGAGGTACAAGTTGCCCACGTGGAAGTCCTCGCGGGCCCGCTCCAGCCGGTCGCGGTCGTCGGAGAACACGCCGCCGGTGAGCCCGAATTCCGTCGAGTTCGCGATGCGCAGCGCGTCCTCGTAGTCGGCGGCCTTGATCAGCGCCAGCACCGGCCCGAAAACCTCTTCCTGAGCCAGGCGCGCGTCCGGGGCGACCTCGCCGATGACGGTGGGCTCGACGAAGTAGCCGTCGCTCGGCTCGGTGGCGTCGCCGCCGAGCAGCAGGCGGCCCTCCTCCTTCCCGATCGCGATGTAACCCTTGATCTTCTCGAACGCCTCGTCGTCGATGACCGCGCCCATGAAGCTGCCGGCTTTCGAGGGGTCCCCGACGCGGAGCTCGCGCGCTCTCGACACGACCTTCTCGGCGACTTCGTCGTAGACGTCCTCGACCAGGATCGCGCGCGAGCACGCCGAGCACTTCTGTCCCTGGAACCCGAACGCGGACGCGACGATGGACGCGGCGGCGGCGTCGAGGTCCGCGGTCTCGTCGACGACCAGGGCGTCCTTGCCGCCCATCTCCAGCACCGCGCGCTTGAGCCACTTCTGCCCGGGGTGCACGCGCGCGGCGCGCTCGTAGATGCGCGTTCCCACGGCCTTGGAGCCGGTGAACGCGACGACGCGCGTGCGCGGGTGGTCCACCATGCGCTCCCCCACGACCTCGCCGGGCCCGGTGACGAAATTGAGAACGCCGTCGGGCAGGCCGAGCTCGCGCATGATGTCCACGAACCAGGCCGCGATCGTGGGGGATTGTTCGGCGGGCTTGAGCACCACGGTGTTGCCTGCCACCAGCGCCGCCAGGGTCATGCCCGCCATGATCGCGAGCGGGAAGTTCCAGGGCGGGATGACCGCGGTCACGCCCAGCGGGATGTACACCATGCGGTTGTCCTCGCCGGGCCACTCGGAAGTCTCCGCCCCCTCGGCGAGGCGGAGCATCTGGCGCGCGTAGTACTCGGCGAAGTCGATCGCCTCGGCGACATCCCCGTCGGCCTCCGCCCAGCTCTTGCTCACCTCGAGCACCATTAGCGCCGCGAGGTCGAACTTCCGCTCCCGCATCGCCGCAGCGGCGTCCACGAGGTAGCGCGCGCGTTCGGCCGCGGGCACGCGCCGCCAGGCTTCGAATGCGCGCTCCGCCGCCTCGATCGCGCGATCGGCGTGCTCCGCGCCCCCGTTCGGGAATCGTCCGATCACCTGCAGCGGCTCGGCCGGGTTCACCGAGTCGAAGGTGTCCGCCAGTTTCTCCTCTTCCCCGCCGATCACCATCGGGTAGGTGCGGCCGAGCTCGCCTCGGACCCTGTCCAGGGCCTCCTCCATCCGGCGCGCGTTCTCGGGATCGTCGAAGTCGGTGAACGGTTCGTTGCGGAACTCTGGCAGCATCGTCTCCCTCGCTATTCGGCTCGGCCCCGGCGCCGGTAGATGGCCCGGAACGGCGTCAGGACGCGGAGCGCACGCGACCGGGCCCGTGCCGCCGGTCCGCCAGCGCGCGCGCGATCACGGGCCCGTGCAGGCGCCCGTTTTCGATGAAGGTCTTGTTGCTTCCCGCCGCGATGACGCCGGCGATGAACACTCCGGGGCGCTCGGTTTCCATGGTCCGGGGGTCGTGCGCGGGCACGTGGGTCTCCGGGTCGACGGGGACCTCCATCTCGCGCAGGAGAACCGGATCCGGAGTCCAGCCAGTCATCGCGAAGACCCAGTCGGCGGCGAGCTGCTCCGATTCCCGGCCGGGTCCGGTCAGGGCGATCCGGCCGGGTTCTATGCGCTCGACCCGCCGGCTCCATCGCGTCGCGATCGCCCCGTCGGCGAAGCGGTTCGTGAGGTCCGGCAGGATCCACGGCTTCACTCCGTCGTCCATCCCCTCCAGGAAGTGCACGAGGGTCACGCGGGCGCCGTTCCGGTACAGGTCCAGCGCCGCTTCCGCGGCGGAATTGCCCCCGCCGACGACGACGCAGTCCTGCTCGAAGTAGGGCGCGCCCTCCCTGTAGTAGTGCGAGACGTGCGGCAGGTCCTCTCCGGGCACCCCGAGGAGGTTGGGGGTGTCGAAATAGCCGGTCGCGACGACCACCCAGCGCGCGCGGTAGGCCCCTTCCTCCCCCGTGTGCCGGCGCGTGCTCATGTAGAACGCGCCCTCCTCTCCGTCCACGCGCAGGACGCGCTCGTACTGGCGCACGTCCAGGTCGAAGTGCGAGACGACGCGCCGGTAGTAGGCGAGCGCCTCCCGGCGCGTGGGTTTGTCCGCGGAGATGATGAACGGCAGATCGGCCAGCTCGAGCTTGGAGGCCGTGCTGAAGAAGGTCCCGTAGGTGGGGTACAGGGAGATGGAGTTGGTCACGCACCCCTTCTCTATGACCACGGTGCGCAGCCCGGTCCGGGTCGCCGCCACGGCCGCCGACAGCCCGCAGGGCCCCGCGCCGATGACGAGAACGTCGATCACGCGCCGCCGTCCCTCGGCACCAGCAGCAGGCGGTGGACGGCGCGCGCCTCGGCCGCGCCGCGTTCCAGCGGGATGCGCCACAGGCCGCCCTCCCGCCAGCGTCCGAACTGATCCGAGTAGTGCTCGCTCATCGGGTTGCCCGACTGTCCAGTGGGCAGGATGAAGCCGCCCGTCCCATCCACGTCCGCCATGTCCACGACGTGCCGCTGGCTGGGTCCGTAGGCGGACACCTTGCGCGCCCCGCCGCCCGTGTAGTGCGCCACGTTCACCGTCGTCCGGGAGCCCTCGTGGGGCACGTTCCCGACGTTCAGGTCGAAAACCGACTCGAGCGCCGCGACGGTGCCCAACGCGTGCTCGGCGCGCACCGAGTGCAGCTGTCCCCACGGGCGCCCCCCGACGACCGAATCCGCGTACTCCGCCGCCCTCCGCAAGATCCCGGCGAAGCGCGCGCGGGCTTCGGCCGGAGGGGCCCAGGGAACGGCCCGGCGCTCGAGGACGTCGTCGACCGCGGCCGACGGCATCCAGGACCAGCCGCCGCCATCGTACAGGTCCCGGGAGAGGCCACGCTGGACGCCCTCCAGCCACAGGTAGTAGAGAGCCGCGGCGTGAGAGTCGCCGCTGGCGCGCAGGTCCCAGCCGCGCAGCGCGGCGGCCGCACCGTCCAAACCGGCCTCCGAGGCGGCTTCCGTCGCCAGCAAGCGATACCGTTCGGCGTGCGCATCGAGCACGTCGAGCTGCATCGCGTGTACGCCTTCGGCGGACAGCCGCGCGCCCGCGGCGACGGAATCCACGATCATCCGCGTGATCCGCGCCGCTCGCCAGGGCCCGAACCAGCGGGACGTGATGCGATCTCCCACCTCGGCGGCGGTCTGGCGGTTGTTCGCGGTCACGATCCAGCCGCGCTCCGGCGCGCGCGCCGCGGGATGTCGCTCGCGCGGCAGGTACGACGTCCAGTCCCAGTTTCCGGTCCAGCCGGGCACCGGCCGCAGGGGAGGCCCGCTGCCGTTCGCGGGCAGGGGCACCCTGCCGCCCATCACGTACCCCCAGTCGCCGGCGGTGTCCGCGTAGACGACGTTCTGGTGCGGGTTGGTGAAGTCGGCGACGGCTGCCGCGAGGTCGGCGCCGGTCGTGGCGCGGTTCATCGCGCGCAGCGCGGCGAAGGTGCGCGAGGGCTCGTGAGCCACCCAGCGCAGCGCCAGCATTCGCCCCCCGGCGCCCAGGTCCTCGACGTCGCTCAGCACCGGCCCGTGCCTGGTGAACCGGAGCCGCATCGTGTCCGGTCGCTCGCGCCCTTTCACGTGCACGAGCTCCACCGCGGTATCGAACGCGGCGGCGCCGCCGGGGACGAGGTAGCGCGCGGGATCGGAGGGATCCGAGCGCTCCTCGAACAGGTCCACGTCGTCGACCATCGCGTTGGTGAACCCCCACGCCACCGCGCGGTTGTGGCCGGCGATCACGAACGGCGCGCCGGGCAGCGTCATCCCCACGACGTCCAGTTCCCCGTCTCCGACGTGCAACGCCATCAGGTACCAGAGGCTCGGCGCGCGCAGCGCGAGGTGCATGTCGTTGGCCAGGATCGGCTTCCCGGACGCGGTGTGCGCGCCCCCCACGACCCAGGAATTGGACGCGTGCGCCACCGCGCCCAGCGCGAGCGCCTCCGCCGCGTGCGTCGGGACTTCCGGGGGAAGCGGCGGCGGCGGATCGGCCGGCGCGCTCCGCGACGAGGCCTCGCGATCGGGGGCCGCGCCGGCCAGGCCACGAACGGCGCGGCCCCCCGCCGCGGCTCGCTCCAGGTCGAGGCGCTCCCCGACTGCCGCCGCGGTCGGGTGGTCGTGCAGGATCGTCTCGCCCCACTCGGGATAGGGCGGGGTCAGCATGCGCGCACGCGCTTCGCCCAGGCGCGCCGTCGCGCGCGCGACGTTCGCGGTGGTTCCGTACAGCGCCAGGTCCATCGCCATCACTTTCTCCAGCGCGATGACGTTGGCGGCGGACCACGGCTCGGGCTCTACCCGGACGAGGGAGAACTCGGGCGGCAACGGCCGGTCGCGCCCGCTCAGCCAGGAGTTGACGCCGGCGGCGTACGCCTCGATCAGCGCCCGGGCGTCCGGATCGAGCGCGTCCGCGCCCGCGATCGCCGCCCGCCACAGCCCCAGCGCGCGCAGGAAGCGATCGGAGTCGACCGTGGCCGCGCCGAACATCTCGGACAGCCGCCCCTGCGAGGCGCGCCGCAGCACCTCCATCTGCCACAGGCGGTCGCGCGCGTGGAGCCACCCCTGGACGAACGCGAGGTCGCGTTCCGTCTCGGCCCACACGTGCGGCACGCCCAGCGAATCCCGCCACACCTCGACGGGCGCCGCCAGCCCGGTCAGCGCGAAAGTGCCCGACTCCTCGGGCACCGACCGCCCCAGGTACAGCCATCCGGCGCCCGCCGCCGTCACGGCGAGCGCGCTCAACGCGGCCAGGCCCGCGGCCACCCGCTTCAGCGTTCCGGCTCCAGCGCGCGGGCCAGATCCTCCCGCAGATCCTGCAGGTCCTCGACCCCCACGGAGACCCTCACGTAGCCCGGCGGGATCCCGCGTTCGGCGCGCTCCGGGTCGGTCAGCGACGCGTGCGACGTGTAGCGCGGCATCGACACGAGCGACTCGACGCTGCCCAGGCTCGGCGCGACCCGCAGGATCCTGAGACGCCTGAGCGCCCGCAGCGCGGCCTCGTCGCCGCCGCGCACGGCGAACCCGAGCATGCCGCCGAAGCCGCTCATGAGGGCGGCGGCACGTTCGTGGTCGGGGTGGTCCGCGCGGCCCGGGTAGCTTACGGATTCGACCGCGGGGTGGGCCGCCAGCCAGTCCGCGAGAGCGGCAGCGTTGGCGTTGTGCCGCTGGACGCGGACGGCCAGGGTCTTCATCCCCCGCTCCAGGGTGGCCGCGGCCCCCGGATCCAGCACAGGCCCGAACGACCGAACCCTCCGGCGGACCGACGCGATCAGCTCGGCGTCACCGGCGACCACGCCGGCGGTCACATCCGAATGGCCGCCCAGGTACTTCGTGCCGCTGTGCACCACCGCCGATGCCCCGTGGTCGGCGGCGCGCAGGTTCACCGGTGACGCGAACGTGGCGTCCACGACGAGGGCGACGCCTGCCGCGCGCGCGGCGCGGGCGATGCCCGGCAGGTCGGGGACGCGCATGACGGGGTTGGAGGGCACTTCGATGACGATCGCCTTCGTTTCGGGCCGCAGGGCCGACGTGGGGTCGCCCGGAACGAAGGTGGTCTCGATTCCCAGGCGGGGCAGCTCCTCGCTCAGGAGCGTCACCGTGCCGCCGTACAGGTCGCGCGCGGCCACGATGTGATCGCCGGCGCGCGTCAGGGCCAGCAGCGTCATGGCCATGGCGGCCATGCCGCTGCTCGTCACCAGAGCAGCCTCGGTGCCCTCCAGCGCCGCGACCCGGCGCGCGACGGCCTCGAGCGTCGGGTTGTTCAGGTAGCGCGTGTAGCGGAGTTCGCCGTCGCCTTCCTCCGCGTAGAAGAACGTCGCGGAATGAACGACCGGAGCGACGACGGGCGCGCCGGGACTGGGTGATGGCCCGCCGGCGTGGACCGCCAGGGTGGAGGGTCCGGGATCGGGACGGGGCTCGCGTGGAGCGCTCATGGCGAAGATCTCGTGGTCAGGGCGTGCAAGCTCCGATGGTAGCGCGCGTTTCGCGAACCGGCCAACCCTTGACGGGAACGTGCGCGATCCCAACTCTCAAGGGAACCTCCCGCCGAACCAGCACCCGGGAACCGCATGTCCGGAACCAAGGCTCGGGCGGAAGCCATCCTGCGCGAGTTGCCCTCGGTGGTCGACGCCTTCGTCCGCGAGGACGTGTACGGCGACCCCCGCGAGGTGCACCTGCTGATCCGGCCCGGCCCGGAGCCTCGGGACCTCGCGACGGACATCCGCGAGTTGCTCGAGGAGCGCCTGGGAATACCCCTCGACCAGCGCATCATCAGCATCGCGCAGCTGCGCGTGGCGGCCCCCGATGCGCTGCCCCTCCTGGCGGATGGCACCGGGCGCACCCTCGCGCTGCCCGCCGTCGAGCCGCCCGCCGGCCTCCCCGCTCGCGGCCCCGTGTCGATGCCATCGGCCCGCGTCCGGCCTGGCGCGCGCGCCTTCGCGGAACACGCGCCCGCGGCGGAGGGCGAACGCGTGACGCTCACCGCGCTCGAGGTGCGGCGGGAGTCGGGCAAGGTGATCGCCGCGGTGCGCGTGGAACGGGACGGAGTGGAGTGCCTGGGCGAGGCCACGGAGCCGGACCTCGGCCTGGGACCAATCCGCGCGGCGGCGCGGGCCGCGCTCCAGGCGGTGGAGGTCGCCCTGGAAGGCGCGCTCGTACTGGAGCTGGAGTCGGCGACCGTGGTGCGGGCGCTGGACCGCGCCATCGTCCTCGTGACGTCGTCGGCGCTGGCCCCCGAGC
This sequence comes from Longimicrobiales bacterium, assembly GCA_035513295.1. Classification (GTDB taxonomy): domain Bacteria; phylum Gemmatimonadota; class Gemmatimonadetes; order Longimicrobiales; family RSA9; genus DATHRK01. Next base: position 31,299 of record DATKCH010000103.1, on the reverse strand, counting down.
TGGGTCGGAACGCGCGCCAGCTTGCCGGCGCGCACGCCGTGGACGGCCGTCCCGAGAGCGCGGCGGTGCTCGCCGCTCTCAAGGCCACGAACCGGACCGCCGAGGTCACCTGACCCGGCGCGCGACCGCGCTCGGATCACCTTCCCCCGACGCTCAACGCCACGCCCGCGTACCACGTCCGTCCCGGCGCCGGCTCGTAGTACCTGCCCCCGAAGGCGTTGGGGACGATCGACCCCACGTAGGAGCGGTCGGCGAGGTTGAGGACGCCGGCCTGCGGCCGCAGGTGCAGCCCGGCGAAGCGCGCCGGGGGCGCCTCGGCGCGCGCGTCGGCGACCATGTGCGCGGGCCAGAACGCCGTGTTCGCGTCGTCGGTCGCGGTGCGCGACCGGTAACGCAGCTCCAGCTCCGCGAATCCGCCCGCCGCGCGCACCGCGACAGCCGCCTCCAGCCGGTGGGGAGCCACCCCGGGCACCATGTTCCCCCGCAGGTCGGAGCCGTCCGTCCGGAACTCGCGGAAATCGACGCGCGTCCACGACCAGGACGCGCGCGCAGAGACGGCGGCTGAGGGCTCGCCCGCGAGCGCGAGCTCGACACCGGCGTGACGCGTCCGGCCCGCGTTGCGGAAGAACGTCCGCCCCGCCACCCCCTCGAACGGCACCAGCGCGTCCGCGACGCGGGCGTGGTGGACGACGGCCTCCCAGCGGAGGCCACGCAACGCCGGCGACCGGCCGCGTGCGCCGATCTCCGCGCCGACGGTGCGCTGCGGATCGAGATCGGCGTTGAAGCCTCCGCCTCCCGGATCGTTCGCGAATTCGCTGGTGGTCGGCGTTTCGAACGCGGTGGACAGGTTCGCGAACAGCGTCAGTGCGCGCGCGTCCCACGAGAGGCCGGCGGCGGGACTGAGCGCCGACAGCGTGCGGCGTCCGCCCGGGTCCGCCCCGTCCGCGTCATCCAGGAAGTCGCGCACGTCGAAGCTGACCACGTCCCAGCGGGCCGCCGCGGACACGCGCAGCCGCCCGAGCTCCGCCAGGGCGTGCGCCACGGAGGCGACCGACCGCACCCGCTCGCGCTGGTCCAGCGAGAGGTCGCCGCGGGAGCCGGCGTCGTTGGCGAAGTTGCGCCTCCGGTCGCGCTGTTGGCCCAGGTCGAGGCCGGCGGCCCAGGCGAGTCGCCCGGAGCGTCGCCGGTGCCGGAAGCGCACGCCGGCGGCCGTGCGCGAAAGGTCCACGATGGCGACCGGGATCGGGTTGTCCACCTCCCGGCGCAGCAGCCACGCCCCGGCGTCCCATTCGCCCCCCGCCAGCGCTCCCGACCAGCCGGCGCCGAGCTGCGCCTGCGCGGCGTCCTCGCCGGTGCCCTGCGCGACGTTGCCCGGAAAGGCCGCGCGCGGGTCCGCGATCCGGGCCGAGTCGGAGAGCGAGCCGGGGTTGCGCGCCTCGTAGGCGACGCCGTGTACGTCGACGCGCACGCTGCCGGGACCAGCGGGAGCCTCCAGGTGACCCGACGCCCACGTCTTGTCTGCGTCCGCGTGCTCCCGGTATCCGTCGACGCGCCGGCGGGCGAGCCGGCCGGACACGAGCGCCCCGCGCATCCGCCCGGCCGCCTCCGCGTCGAGTCGGAACAGCCCGTCGGCGCCGCCCAGGACCCTGCCGGCGACCCCTTCCGCCGTCGGCCGGGTCTCGATGCTCAACGCCCCTCCCCCAGCGTTGCCCACGAACGTCGAGGCCGGGCCCCGCAAGACCTCGACGCGACGGATCGACGCGGGGTCCAGGTGGCTGAGCGCGGTCTGGCCGTCGGGCAGCGTCGCGGGTACTCCGTCCACGGTCACCGCGAGCCCGCGCACGCCGAACTGCGACCGCGCCCCGAACCCCCGTATCGCGACGCGCTCGTCGAGGGCGTCGTTGTGGCGGTTGTCGACCTGCACCCCGGGGACGCGGTCCAGCAGACCGCCGAGGCCGACTCCGGGTCGCGCCCGCGACGCGTCGGCGCCGCGCACGAGCGAGATCGCGGCGGGAGCTGCGGCCAGGGACATCGGCAGCGGAAAGCTGGACACGAGGATCGCAGGCAACGCTACGACCGAGTCCGGTTCCTGCGCGTGCGCGGGGGAGGCATCGATGGCGGCGGCGCACAGGAGCGTGGCGCACGGCGCCGCCGCGCGCCCGAGCAAGCCACGGCGGCCCCGGGGGCGCCCGGATGGTGGGGGAACTGCCTCCGGGCTCACAGCCTCGGGAGGGCCAGCCGGCTCAGCGAGTGGAGACGCCCCCCGACGCCGGGCACCACGACGCGGCGTCCCACGAGGCCTCCCGCGGCCAGCCCGGCGCGCGGGTCCGCGATGCGCTCGTCCAGGTCCGCCGCCGCCAGGGAGCCCGCCTCCTCGACCGCCCGCCACACGGCGTGCTCCAGCTCCGACGCGTAGCCGAGAAGGCGCGCGCCGACGCCCGTCACTTCGGCGACCAGCGCCATGCCCTGCCGGATCAGCACGGTCTCCAGCGTCTCCCTGTGGTGCGGCGCCACGCCCCGCGCCATGAAGTAGGCGGGCGCGGGTCGATCCTCCGCGCAGTAACGCCGCACGAGCTTGGCGACGGTCTCGTCGGCGCACGAGTAGTCCAGCACGACGACCTCGGTGAAGTCCAGGACCGACACGCAGGGGCCGTCCGTCGCGCGGATCTGGCTCTCGATGCCCATGCGCAGCGCCTGCCCGGTGGGTCTTGTCACGAGGTGGGAGTACAGCGTGGCGACCGAGCGTCGCACGTGGTCGGAGAGGTCGAAGTGGAACGGGACGACCTGAGGCGTGTGCTCCAGATGCGGGCTCACGGCGTGTCCTCCCGCGCGGGCAGCACGATGCAGATCTGGGACCCCGGGAAATAGGGCAGGCCCTCCTCCAGCGGGGGGTTGTCGGCCCAGTCGGGGACATCGGAGATGCGCGCGGTGCCGCTGCGGATGGAGACGCGGCCATCGACCCTGCCGACGAGCCGCCGGATCTGCTGCAAGCCCTGCCCCCTGCCCGGATCGCGAAAACGCGTCACGCCGTGCATGAACGCCGCCTCCAGAGCGGCCGCGTCGCCCCAGCGGCCCGCGTACTGCGCCGCGTGCTCGCCCTCCAGCGACCCGCGGAATCCCACCCCCAGGTCCATCACCGCGATCATCACCACCTTCCGCCCCAGCCTCTTCCGCCAGTGATACGTCTGGGTCGCCACCCATCCCGCAGCCTGCGCGTGCTCGATGATGTTCTGGCAGACCTCGCTGAAGATCGTGCCGAACTGCATCGCCAGCTCGGGCGGGTAGCCGAGTTGGGTGCTCAGGATCGCCCCCGAGCGCTCGTATACGCGATCCACGACGCGGTGCACGTCGCCGTGGTCCGTCACCGCCGTGATTTCGAGCAGCACGTCGGACTGTGTATCCTCGCCCCGTCCGACCTCTCCGTGCAACTCGAACACGTCGCCGGCGTGCCGGAAGAAGCCCATCCGACGGAGGTAGCTGGTCACCTCCGCGGACGCGGGCGGGCGGAACCGCGCGGTCCGGCCGGCCGCCCGGGCGGCGTGCCCGAACGCCAGCAGCGACAGCGCCCCGTAGGGATCCACCCAGCGCACGCCGGCGGCGTCCAGCAGCAGCGGCCGACCCGGGGCGGTCTCCGCCGCCCCGACCCCGGAGACCGGCCCGGATCCCGCGGCCGCGGGCTCGGACAGGGGCGCGACCAGAGCATCGAACGCGGCCTCGTCGAGGTTGGCCGGCAGCGGGATCACCCTCACGTATGGATCCTCCCCGACAGGTGCCTGTGCAGTCCGCTGGCGCCGTGATGCCCCACGTTGCGCGCGGCCGCCGCGTGTGCTCGCGCGATCGCCGCCTCGATCGGGCGGCCCGAAAGTAACGCCGCGAAGCAGGTCGCACCCCACACGTCGCCGCACCCCGTGGGGTCTCCCTCGCGCGCGGGGCCCGGCAGCGGCACCCGCGCGCTGGTCGTCGGCCCGGGCGCGCCCAGTGGCCGCGCGGGCTCGAGCCCCGAACGTCGCCAGCGCGCGGGCCCCTCGCCGTACAGCGGGGATTCGACGTAGGCCGCGCCCCGCTCCCCGAGTGTCACGAGCAGGAGCCGCAGGTCCACGCCGACCGCCTCAGCGGCGAGCGTCCAGGGGTCGCCCCAGCGGCCCGCCAGCGTCGCCAGCTCGTCCTCGTTCATCTGGACGATGTCGAACGCGGTGAGCCACTCCCGCCAGGCCGCGAGCGAGCGCGGGACGCGGCGACCCTCCGGCCCCACGTCGAGGAGCAGCGAATGGAGGTCGGCGTACAGAGGTCCCGGGCAGGCGCGGCGCAGACGGAGCGCGGAATCGAGTCCCAGCTCCCAGCCCGCTATGAAGTTCACGTACAGCGCGTCCAGGCCACCCAGCAGCGGCTCGAGCTCGTCCCATTCCCACCCCGGCACGCCGCCCGTGAGGCGCTCCGTGCGCCGCTCCCTGTCCACGTATCGGAGCTCGACGCGGTTGTTCGGCTCCTCGACCGTGCGCACGGCAGACACGGTGTCCAGGTCCGGCAACGAAGCGAGAAAGGCGCGCGCGCGCTCGTCCAGGTCGCGACCGACCTTGAGGATGGGGACGATCTGCCAACCCTCGGGCCGGGCGGCGGCGAGGGCCGCGAGCGCGTAGGCGATGCCCCCCCACTCCTCGACGACGGTCTCGCGCCCCTCGCGGGCGTGGATGCGGTCCCATACGAACGTGCCCACGACGCCCAGTCGATGCGGCGCGGACTTCGCGGACGCGTCGCCGACGACCGGCGTTTCCCCCAACGTCCGCTGCGTGCCCTTTCCGCGATCGGACGCCGCGCTCACGCTCCGGCCAGCCGCTCCCTGCGGAACACCCCCGCGGCACCGACGACGCCGGCCGTGCCCTCGAGCGCGCCGGGAACGATCTGGCACGCCTCCTCGGCGTGCTTGAAGGCGCGCCGCCGCACCTCCGCGCGCAGGGGGCGGAACAGGTGCTCGCCCGCGCGTGTCACGCCGCCCGCGACGACCACCATCGCCGGGTTGAGCGAGTTGATGATGTTGGCGATGCCGGCGCCCAGGAACTTGGCCGTCTCCTTCATGACCTCCTCGGCGAACGCGTCGCCCAGCACGACGCCCTCGTAGACCACCGCCGCGGTGATGGTGTCCAGACGCCCGCCGACCAGGTCGGGGAGGATACTCTCCGCCCCGCTCTCCAAACCCTCCAGCGCGCGCAGCGCGATCGCCGGGCCGGAGGCGTAGGCCTCCAGGCACCCGTAGTTGCCGCATTTGCACTTGCGGCCGGTGGAGTCGATCGTGGTGTGCCCGAACTCGCCGGCCGCGTCGTTGACGCCGTGGTAGAGCTCCCCGCCGAATACGATCCCGCCGCCGATCCCGGTCCCGAGGGTCAGCCCGACGAGGGTCTCCACGTCGCGGCCCGCGCCGAGCCACCACTCCCCGTAGGTAGCGCAGTTGGCGTCGTTGTCGAGCGTGGCCGGCAGGTCGACGGCGTTCGAGATGAGGTCGCGCAGCGGGAAGTTGCGCCAGCCCAGGTTGGGGGTCTCGATCACCGTGCCGCTCGCGCGGTCCAGCGGGCCGGGGGCGCCGATCCCGACGCCCGCGACGGCGGCGCGGGGCACGCCCCTCGCCTCCACCGCGCGGATCGTCTCCCCGATCAGCGCGACGATGCGGTCCACGACGTGCTTGGGCCCCCGCCCGGCCTCGGTCGCGATCTTCTGCGCCCCCACCAGGTCGCTGCCGTCCTCGGGCAGCGCCCCCACGACCACGTTGGTGCCGCCGATGTCGACGCCCACGATCCAGCGGGCGCTCACGCCGCGCCCCCTCGGGCGGAACGTCTTGAAGCGACGCCGGACGATCGGGCCGGGCTGGGCACGGCCTCAGTCCTCCACCTGCAGCACGGCCAGGAACGCCTCCTGCGGGATGTCCACGGTGCCCACCTGCTTCATGCGCTTCTTCCCTTCCCTCTGCTTCTCCAGGAGCTTGCGCTTGCGCGTGACGTCCCCGCCATAGCACTTCGCGGTCACCTGTTTGCGCAACGCCTTCACGGTGGTGCGCGCGATCACCTTGTTGCCGATCGCGGCCTGGATCGCGACCTCGAACATCTGGCGCGGGATCAGCTCCTTGAGCTTGACCGCGAGCGAGCGCCCGTACTCGTACGCCTTGTCCTCGTGGATGATCACGCTGAACGCGTCCACGGGATCGCCGTTGATCAGCATGTCCAGCCGCACGAGATCGTTCGGGCGGTACTCCCGCGGCTCCCAGTCGAGCGAGGCGTACCCGCGCGTGGACCCCTTCAGGCGATCGTAGAAATCGAGGACGATCTCGGCGAGCGGCATGTCGTAGGTGAACTCGACGCGTTCGGGGTCGACGTACTGCATCGACACGTGCTCGGCGCGGCGCTCGTGGCAGAGCTTCTGGACGTTGCCGATGTACTCGGCCGGGGACACGATGTGCGCGCGCACGTACGGCTCCTCCACGCGGTCGATGCGCACCCGGTCAGGCATCGCGCTCGGGTTCTCGATCTCGATCCGGTCGCCGTTCGTGAGCACGATGTGGTACTCTACGTTCGGAACGGTCGAGATGAGGTCGAGGTCGAACTCGCGCTGCAGCCGCTCGCGCACGATCTCCATGTGCAGGAGGCCCAGGAAGCCGCACCGGAACCCGAACCCCAGCGCGGTCGACGTCTCGGGTTCGTAGAACAGGCTGGCGTCGTTGAGCTTCAGCTTCTCCAGCGCGTCGCGCAGGTCTTCGTACTGGTCCGATTCCGTCGGGTAGATGCCGCTGAACACCATCGGCCGGACGTCCTTGTAGCCCTCGAGGAGCTCGGCCGGCGGGCGCTCCGCGTCGATCACGGTGTCGCCCACGCGCGTGTCGCCCACGCGTTTGATGGCGGCGGTGACGTAGCCGACCTCGCCCGGCCCGAGCTCCCTCTGCGGAACCTGCCGGAGCCGCAGAAAGCCCACCTCATCCACCTCGTACGTGGCGGCGTTGGCTCCGAAGCCGATCCGCATCCCCGGCCGGATGTAGCCATCGACCACCCGGATGCTCGGCACGGCGCCGCGGTACTTGTCGTAGAACGAGTCGAAGATGAGAGCGCGCAACGGCGCCTTCGGGTCCCCCTTCGGCGCGGGCACGCGCGCGACGATCGCCTCCAGCAGCGCGTCCACCCCCGTGCCCTCCTTGGCGGAGACCGCCAGGATCTCCTCCGGCTCGACCCCCAGCAGCTCCACCAGCTCGGCGCGGCGCCTGTCGGGCTCGGCCCCGGGCAGGTCGATCTTGTTCAGCACGGGCACGATGTCGAGCCCGGCCTCGAGCGCCAGGAACAGGTTGGACATCGTCTGCGCCTGCACGCCCTGGCTCGCGTCCACGACCAGGATCGCGCCCTCGCAGGCGGCCAGGGACCGGGACACCTCGTAGGTGAAATCCACGTGGCCGGGGGTGTCGATGAGGTTCAGCTCGTACGCCTCGCCGTCGGCCGAACGGTAGTCCATGCGCACTGCGTGCAGCTTGATCGTGATGCCGCGCTCGCGCTCGAGGTCGATGGAGTCCAGGATCTGCTCCTTCATGTCGCGCGCCTCGACCGAGGCGGTGCGCTCCAGCAACCGGTCGGCGAGCGTGGACTTGCCGTGGTCGATGTGGGCGACGATGCAGAAGTTGCGGATGTGGTCGAGCTGCAAGAGAACGGCGTCCCGGTCTGTGTGCGCTGGCGTCGGGTGCCCGGGGCTGCCCGGACGCGCGGATGATAGCGGAAACGAGGGGGGCGGGTCGAGCCCGGCGGCGGACCGCGCGAGCTAGTCCCGGGCGGCTCGGACGTGGAGCCACATCAGCGCGGCCGCCGCGGCGGCCGCGCCGGCGCCGTAGACGACCCAGTCGGTGTGTGCGGAGGACAGGCCGTGGCCGACGAAGAGGGGGGCCGCGGTCGCCGCGGCGGCCGCCCCGAACAGGATCAGCGTGTTCGCGAGTTTCATCGCGAATGGATAGAAAGGGGCGCTCGCGCGGGCAAGGCGGTTGCCCCCCCGAGTCGGGTGCGGCACACCGGTGCCCCAACTCCGGCGCAACGCCCGCGCGTCCGACCTTCGGACGTCGTGCGGGGTAGCGCATCGTCCCGGACCCGGCAACGACGCGCGGCAACGAAGGCATGACGAATCCACCCCACGATCGCGGCGCCCCGCGCCCCGACCTGCTCGCTCCCCGGGAGCTGCGCGGGCTGGGGGGGCTGGAGTACGTCGCGCGCACCGTGGTCGAAGGCTTCCTCACCGGCCTGCATCGCTCGCCCCACCGCGGCTTTTCCGTGGAGTTCGCCGAACACCGGGCGTACCAGCCCGGCGACGACCTCCGGTACATGGACTGGCGCATGGTGGCGCGCACCGACCGGTACTTCGTCAAGCAGTTCGAGGAGGAGACCAACCTGCGCGCGTTCCTGCTGCTGGACGCGAGCGCGTCGATGGGCTGGAGCTCGGACCCGGAGGCGATCCCGACGAAGCTGTGGTACGCGAAGCAGCTCGCCGCGGCGCTCGCGTTCCTGCTGTTGCGCCAGGGCGACGCGGTGGGCGCGCTCTCGTTCGACGAAGCCGTGCGCGACCGCGTCGCGGCGCGCGGCGGCCGCAAGCACTGGCTTGAGATCGGCCGGCTGCTGGAGCGCGCGCGCGGCACCGGTGAGACCGGCGCCGGCACGGCGCTGCGGGACGCCGCCCAGATGCTGCGTCGGCGCGGGCTCGTGATCCTGCTTTCCGACCTGCTCGTCGACGCGGAGGAGACGCGCCTCGCGCTCCGCTACCTGCGCCACCGCGGGCACGAGGTGCTGGTCTTCCACCTGCTCGATCCGGGCGAACGCGAACTGCCCGGAGTGGGCGACGCGCGCTTCTACGACCCGGAGACCGGGGAGGAGCTGCCGGTGACCATCGCCGACCTCCGCTCCGAGTACCGCGAGTCGGTCGCGGGCGCGATCGCGGACTGGCGCCGCTCGCTCGCGCCGCACGGGATCGACTACGTACTGCTGGACACCTCCCTTCCGTTCGTGCACGGCCTGCGGGAGTACATGCGCAAGAGGCAGCGGCTGGCGTGATCGGATTCCTGGCGCCCGGCCTCCTGGCGCTGCTCGCGGTGGCCGCGATCCCGCTCCTGTTGCACCTCTTCCAGCGGCACCAGGGGCGCCGTGTGGCGTTTCCGGCGATCCGCTACCTCCGCCTGGCGGAGCGAGAGCACGCGCGCCGAATCCGCCTGCGCCAGCTGCTGCTGCTGCTCCTGCGGGTCGGCGCCGTCGTCGCCCTGGCGCTCGCGGCGGCGCGGCCCTTCCTGCGCTCCGGTGACGGCGAGCACCGGGCCACCGCGCTCGTAATCGTGCTGGACAACTCCCTGAGCGCCTCGCTGGTGCGCGCGGATACGCGCGTCATGGACGACCTGCGCGCGCTCGCCTTGCGCGCCGCCGAAAGCGCCGGCCCCGACGACCGCATCTGGCTCATCCGCGCCGCCGAGCCCTGGGAGGCAGCGCCGCCCGGCGCCGCCGCCGCCGCCGCGGACCGGATCCGCGCGGTGGAGCCGGTCCCGGGAGGCGCCGACCTGGCCGGCGCGCTCGAGCGCGCTCGTGACATCCTGGCGGCGGGCGCGGACGGGCGCGTCCCGGAGATCCACCTGCTGACCGACGGCCAGGCGACCGAGTTCTCCGGGTTCGCCGTCGGAGCGGGCGCGGAGGCCGCCCAGGAGGGCAGGCGCCCCGCCATCCCCGTGCTCGTGCCCGCGCCGGACGACGCCCCGCCCAACCTCGGCGTCGCCGCCGTCTCGCTGGAGGGCGGGCTCGCCCCGCGCGCCGGGCAGCGCGTGTCGGTGGGCGTTACGCTCGCCGGCGGGGGCGACTCGGCGAGCGTGCGCCTGCTCGCCCACGACACCCTGCGCGCGGTCGGCCGGGGGGTGCCGGGGACCGTGGCCCTGCTCTCGCTCCCCGGCCAGGAGGAAGGGCTGCTGCTGGGCCGGGCGGAGGTCGAGGCGGACGCGCTGCGAGCCGACGACCGGCGCCACTACGTCGCGCGCGTGCTCCCGCCGCCGGCGGTGGCCCTGGCGGGGGAAGCGCCGTTCGTGGAGCGCGGGCTGGACGTCCTCGCCGACGCCGGCCGGATCCGGCGCAGCCCGGCGCGGGACGCCGAGGTGCTCGTGTCCATCGGCGGCGCCGGGTTGGACGCCGCGGGCGACGCGACGCTCGTCCTGCTGCCGCCGTCGGACCCGGTCGCTCTCCCGGCGGTCAACCACGCGCTCGGCACCATCGGAGTGGGCTGGCGCCTGGAAGCGTACGGTCCGGAGGCGGGGGACAGGGCTTCGGTCGACGGCGACCCCGAGCTGAGCGCGGCGCTCGCCGACGTGGCCCTGCGCACGCCCTATCGGCTGGTCGACGCCGGGCGCGCGGAGGACGACGAGGTACGCGTGGGGCTGGCCACCGGGGAGCCGTGGGTGGTCGGGGGCTCGCTGGCGGACGGCCGACGGTTCCTGCTGCTCGCCGGCGCGCTGGACGGCCGCGAGGGCGACGTCGCAGCGTCGGCCGCGATGGTTCCGCTCCTCGACCGCCTCGTCGCCGGCTGGGCGAGCGCGATCCCCGAGGGCGCCGACGTCGCGCCGGGCGAGCGCATCCCGCTGCCCGGGAGGGCCGACGCGGTGGAGGGGCCGGGCGGCGAGCGGGTCGCGGTGGAGGGCGGCGCCACTTACCTGGCGCCGCCGGTTCCGGGCGCCTACCGCGTGCTGGCCGGGGACTCGCTGCTCGGCGCCTTCGCCGTGAACCCGCCGGCGCGCGAATCGACGCTGGCGCGGCTGCCCGCCGACGAGCTCCGGCGAACGCTCGGCGACGGCGCGCGCGTGGTCGACGCCGGCGACTGGCCGAGGGAGATCTTCCGCGCCCGCCGCGGCGGCGAGGCCTGGCGCTTGATCGCCGCGGCCGCGCTGCTGCTGCTGCTCGCGGAGATGCTCGTCGCCGCCGGTGGGCGCGAGGCCGCGACGCGGGCTCGCTCCAGTGAGGGAAGATCCAGCCGCGACGGGCCGGCAGGATCCGGCGCGGTGGCCACGGAGCGCGCCGCCCGTAGCGGAGGGGCGTGACGGTGGCGCACCCCGTCCTGATCGCCGCGCTGCGCGGCCAGCCGGAGTTCGCGACGCTCACGGCGTCCCTGCGCGCCCCGGACGCGCGGGTCGCGGCCGGCGGTCTCGCCGGGTCCTCCGCCGCGGTGCTCTCGGCCGCGCTGTCGGAGGACGAGCGGCAGCGGCTCGTCGTGGTCGTCGCGGCCTCTCCTCCCCTGGCGGAAGCGGCCGAGGCGGACCTCCAGACGATCCTCGGGGAGGAATCGGCGCACCTGTACGCCCAGCGCGAGACGCTTCCGTACGAGGCGGGCGAGCACCACCTGGAGGTGAGCGGCCTGCGCGTCGAGGCGCTCGAGGCGCTGCTGTCCGGCCGCCTGCGCGTGCTGGTCACCACGCCGCGCGCCCTGCAGGAGCTCTCCGACCTGCCGGCCAGCCTGGAAGACCTGCAAGTGCGCCTGCGGCGCGGCGACGCGATCGGTCCCCACGAACTCGCGAGAAGGCTCGACGAGCTGGGCTTCGAGCGCGTCCCGATGGTCCAGGGCGTGGGAGAGTACGCGCTGCGGGGGGGCATCGTGGACCTGTTCGGGTTCGGCACGCCCGAGCCGCTGCGCGTGGAGTTCTGGGGCGATGAAATCGAGTCGATCCGGCGTTTCGACGTGCTGGACCAGCGCTCCACGGTGACCCTCGAGCGCGCGGACGTGCTGCCGGTGGATGTCTCCTGGGCGGCCGATCGCGCCGACGCTTCGGTGCGGCGCTCGCTGCTCGACGTGCTGCCGGCGGGTACCCTGCTGGTCCTCCTGCCGGGTGCCGACGCGGCCAGCTCGTTTCGCGCGACGTGGGGCGAGGTCATGGCTCTGCACGAATCCGAGCACCGACGGGGAGGAACTCCGGAGCCGCCCGATCGCCTGTTCCTGCCGCCCGAGCTCGCCGCGGACCGCCTCGCCGCCTTCCCCACGGTCGCGATCGGGCCCGGCGCCGAGGCGGACGTGCGCTTCCAGGTTCGCGAGCCGGAGGCTATCGACCGAGACGTGGACCGCCTCGCGGTGCTGCTCAGGCAGGCGGAGGCGCGCGGGGAGCGCACGCTGATCCTGTGCGACAACCCCGGCCAGTTGCAGCGCCTGGAGGAGCTCCTGGGAGGGTCGGACGCGCTACCCGAGGGCGCGGCGCTCGCGCTGGGAACCGTGGACGGGGGGTTCGTGCTGGACGGCGCCGACCCGCCCCTGAGGGTCCTGACCGACCACGAGATCTTCCGGCGCGACAGGCGGTTGCGCCGGTCCCGGCGCTTCCGCGGCGCGCTCGCGCTGGAGAGCCTCGCGCAACTCCAGGAGGGCGACTACGTCGTCCACCTCGACCACGGCATCGGGCGCTTCCGCGGCATGGAGCGCGTGAGGGTCGGCGACCGCGAGATCGAATCCCTGGCGATCGAATACGCCGGCGGCGAGATCCTGCGGCTGCCGGTATACCGTCTGGACCTGATCGAACGCTGGCGGCCCGACGCCGAGGAGGGCGAGGCGCCGCGCGTGCACAAGATCGGCGGGCGCTCCTGGAAGACCATGAAACGCCGCACGGAGCAGGCGATCCAGGAGATGGCGAGCGAGCTGCTGGAGCTGTACGCGGCGCGCGAACTGGCGCGCGGACACGCCTTCCCCGAGGACACCCGCTGGCAGCGCGAGATGGAGTCCGCGTTCCTGTACGAGGACACTCCCGACCAGCGCCAGGCAACGCTCGACGTGAAGGCGGACATGCGGTCGCCGCGGCCCATGGACCGGCTGTTGTGCGGCGACGTGGGCTACGGCAAGACCGAGGTCGCCGTGCGCGCCGCCTTCAAGGCGGTGCAGGACGGGAAGCAGGTCGCGGTGCTCGCGCCGACGACGATCCTGGTCGAGCAGCACCACCGCAGCTTCGCCGGCCGCCTCGCCGACTTTCCCGTGCGCGTGGAGGCGCTGTCGCGCTTCCGGACGCCCGCAGAGCAGAAGCGCCTTCTGGCTGACCTCGCGGACGGCTCGATCGACATCGTCATAGGCACCCACCGCCTGCTGCAGCCCGACGTCGTGTTCTCGCGATTGGGGCTGGTCGTGGTGGACGAGGAGCAGCGCTTCGGGGTCCGGCACAAGGAGCAGCTCAAGGAGCGCAAGCGGGACGTCGACGTGCTGTCGATGACGGCCACGCCGATCCCGCGCACGCTGTCGATGGCGCTCGGGGGCCTGCGCGACCTCACCCTCATCCGGACCCCGCCGCGGGACCGCATGCCCGTGCTCACGCACGTCATTCCGTGGCACGACGAGGTGCTGGAGGACGCGATCCGGCGCGAGCTGGACCGCGGCGGGCAGGTGTTCGTCGTGCACAACCGCGTGCAGACGATCGACGAGATCGCCGCGCGCGTGCGCCGGCTGGTGCCGGGCGTCCCGCTGGCGGTCGCGCACGGCCAGATGCCGGCGCCGGACCTGGAGGGGGCGATGCGCCGCTTCGTCTCGGGCGAAGCCAGCGTGCTGGTCTCGACCGCGATCATCGAGAACGGCCTCGACGTGCCCACCGCCAACACCCTCATCGTCCACGGCGCCGACCAGTTCGGCCTGGCGCAGCTCTACCAGTTGCGCGGGCGCGTGGGACGCTCGCACCACCGCGCCTACTGCTACCTGGTGGTCCCGGACGGCGTCCACGAGGACGCCGAGCGGCGCCTGCGCCTCCTCGAGCACTTCAGCGAGCTCGGCAGTGGGTACGCGATCGCGATGAAGGACCTGGAGTTGCGGGGAGGCGGAAACATCCTCGGCTCCGACCAGTCGGGCTTCGTGCACGCGGTGGGCCTGGAGACGTACACACGCCTGCTGGAGGACACCGTGCGCGCACTCAGGGACGACCCGGACCGGACCCGCCACGACCCGCCCGAGGTCGCCCTGGAGGGCTCGGCGTTCATCCCGGACGCGTACGTCCCCGACCCCTCGCAGAAGCTGCACGTCTACCGCCGTCTGTCGCGGGCCGAAGATCCAGCGACGGTGAACGCGCTGGCGGAAGAGCTCGCGGACCGCTTCGGCCCTCTGCCCGCGGAGGTGCGGCGCCTGCTCCTCTCCACCCGGCTGCGGCTGCTGGGCCAGCGCCTCGGCGTGGAGCGCATCCTCCTGCGCGAGGACGAGGCGCGCGTCAACTGGGCCGAAGGGGTGGTGCCCCGCATGGCCTCGCTCCAGGGGGCGTTCCGGGACCGGCAGCTCGAGGTGGAGGTGCGCCGCGCGATGCCACTCTCCCTGGTGCTCCGCCGCTTCGGGGCGGAACCGCTCGCGGATACGCTCGCCGAGGCGCTCGGACTCCTGTCCGATCGGGCGGAGCGCGCGGCGTGATGGACCGCGCGGACTCCGGCGGCCGGACCCGGCATCGCCTGCGCCCCGCTGGAACAAGGCGCCGTCCCGGTGTACCTTCTCGCGCCTAAAACCGAACCGACCGAACGGAGCTTCACCGGATGAGGAAGATCGTCGCGACGACCATGGTGCTGGCAGGCGCGGTCGCCATCTCCGCGTGCGAGGGCGTGGGCCAGGCGCTGTCCTCGCATACCGACGTGCTGGCGCGCGCCGGGGGACACGAGTTCACGGTCCAGGAGGCGTCCCGCCTCCTGATCGACAACCCGAACCTCCCCGCGCAGCCCGACGTCGTGGAGGCGCTGGCCAACGTCTGGATCGACTATACCCTGCTCGCCGAAGAGCTGGCCCGGGACTCCACCCTCGAGGGCCTCGACATCAGCGGCCTGATCCAGCCCGAACTGGACAACATGGTCGTGCGCAAGTTCCGCGACGAGGTGATCGACCCCGACACTTCGCTCACGGAGGAGCAGCTCCGGGTCCGTTTCGAGGAGGATCAGCCGGGCCTAGAGGTGCGCGCCCGGCACGTGCTGCTGCAGCTCCCGCCGGACGCGACGCCGCAGGCGCGGGACAGCGTACGGGCACAGATCGAAGACATCCGCGCGCGCGCGGCGGCGGGAGCCGACTTCGCCGCGCTGGCTTCCGAGCACAGCCAGGATCCGGGCAGCGCGGCGCAGGGTGGCGATCTCGGGTTCTTCCAGCGCGGCGCGATGGTGGGTGAGTTCGAGGACGCCGCGTTCGCGTTGCAGCCCGGAGAGGTCAGCGACGTGGTCCAGACCCCGTTCGGATACCACGTGATCAAGGCCGAGGAGCGCCGCGAGCCCGACTACGCCGAGCGCCGCGACGCGTTCGAGCAGTCGCTGAAACAGCAGTTGGTCTTCGAGGCCGAGCAGGCGTACGTCGACAGCCTCCTGCAGTCGCTCTCGATCGAGGTCGAGCCGGAAGCCCCCGACATCGTGCGCGAGCTGGCGCTGGATCGCGACGCGGAGCTGGGCGGACGGCGCCGCTCGCGGGTGCTGGTGGAATACCGCGGCGGGGGCTACACGGTGGGCGACCTGGCGGATCTGCTTCAGCGCGTGACGCAGGTCCAGCGCGCCCAGCTCGCCTCCGCGGGGGACGACGACGTGGAGTCCATCCTCCGGGGTCAGGCGCAGAACAAGATCCTGATCGAGACCGCGCGCGCCGCGGGTCACGACGCGACCGAAGCCGAGCGCGACAGCGTCGTGGCCACCGCGCGGTCGATGCTGCGGGCCACGACCCGCGGGATGGGACTCGCGGAAATGCAGGCCGTCGAGGGAGAGGACCAGCGCGCGATGGTCCGCCGGGTCGTGCAGGAGGCGCTCGCGGACGCCGCCGCCCAGCGGCGCAACGTGCCGCAACTCGGCGCGCTGTCCTCCTTCCTGCGCGACGGGAAGAGCGCCCGCGTATTCATGCAGGCGGCCGACGACGTGATTCGCCTGGCGAACGAAGGGCGCGCGGAGGCCGCCGGGGACGCCGACGCTCCCGAGGCCCCGACCGGGCAGTCGCCCGCCGGCCAACCCGTGCCGACGCAACCTCCACCGCAGGGTGGCGACGGCATTCCGGACGGCGGCTGATCAGACCCTCAGCGGCCCGCGGACGGTGCCCCCGCGGAACCGTCTCGCGATACGAGCATAGAAACCGGGGCCGGCGCATCCGCGTCGGCCCCGCGCGCATCGAACCGACTCGAGCACCCCATGAGCCCTCCCCTTCGACTCCTCGCCGCGGCGCTGCTGATGGCTTCGGCCTTCGGCGCGCCCGCCGCTGCGCAGGAACCCGACCTCCCCGCGGCCCCGCTGCCCGACGCGTCCGAGCGCGTCCCGCAGCTCCTGGACGGGATCGCGGCGGTGGTCGGCGACAGCATCGTGCTGCGCAGCCAGGTCGACGAGCAGCTCGTGGATCTCGCTCGCGCGGGCCAGAGCATGCCCACCGACCCGGTAGCGCTGGACGCCCTGCGCGCCGAGATCCTGAACGGACTGGTCGATGAACTGGCGCTCGTGCAGGCCGCGCTCCAGGACTCGGTGATCGTCGCCGAGGAGGAGATCCAGGGTCGCGTCGACTCCGAGATCGAGCGCGTGGAGCAGACCTACCGGTCGGAAGGAGGCGCCTCCGCGATGCAGGCCGCCCTCCAGCGGGAGGGGCTCTCCCTGGACGAGTACCGTGTCCTGCTGGCCACGAGATTCCGCAAGAGGGAGACGATCGGCGCCTACCTGCGGCAGATGCGTCAGACGCGCGGATATCCTCCGGTCACGGAGCAGGACGTACGCGAACTCTACGGAGCGCAGAGGGAGCAACTCGGCCAGCGCCCGGCGACCGTAAGCTTCCGCCAGGTTGTCATCTCGCCGGCGCCGACCGAGGAGGCGCGCGCCGCCGCGCTCGAGGAGATGCGCGGCATCCATGACGAGCTCGCCGCCGGCGCCGACTTCGCCACCCTGGCCCGGCGCCACTCCGACGATCCCGGCAGTCGCCAGCGGGACGGCTGCCTCGGCTGGTTTCGCCGCGGCGTGATGGTCGCCGAGTTCGATGACGTCGCCTTCAAAATGGCCGCGGGTCAGATCAGCGGCATCGTCGAGAGCCCCTTCGGCTTCCACATCATCAAGCTCGAGCGGGCGAAGGGGCCCGAGCGCTCCGCGTGCCATATTCTGGTACGGCCCGACGTGGCGGACGCGGACCGGGAGGGAGCGCGGCTGCTGGCGGATTCGGTCGGGGCCGCGCTGCGCGCCGGCGCGGACCTGGAGGCGCTGATCGGGGCCCACCACGACGACGCCGAGGAATCCCGCGTCGGGCCCTTCCCACGCGACCTCCTGGAACGGCAGCAGCCGGCCTACGCCGGGGCGATCACCGGCGCGGAAGTGGGGGACGTGCTGGGTCCGATCGTCCTCGACGACGGTTCCGGCGGGGAGAAGTTCGCCGTCGTCGTCCTCACCGACGTCAGCGAGGCCGGAGAGTTTTCCTACGAGGAGGCGGCGCCCACGCTGCGCCAGCAGCTTCAGGACCAGCGGCTGTACCAGGAGGTCGTGGGCGACGTGCGCGAGCGCATGTACATCGACGTGAGGCTCTAGCAAGGTCGCTGAAGAAGGGCAGTGCGGCCGCGAGCAGGGGGCTTGCGGGTGTCCAGGGCAGGAACGACGAGGAGGCATGGCTCAAGCTATGGCGACGAGGAGAGACGAACGCTGGATCCCGCAACCCCCCTGCGCCCGTAGGGTGCTCGCCACGCCGCGCGTGGCGAGTCCGAGGCGGGCGCGGCAGTCGTGGTCGCTGGGCCGGGCCTCGGGCGGGGCGGCACGGGGCCGTGTGCTTCGTTGGACGCTCCTCCCCGATACGCAGCGGTATCGCGTCGTCGCGCCGCCTTGCATCCGGCCCCGTGGCGCTCCCAACGCGGCTCGCTCCCCTTCTTCAGCGACCTGCTAGGCCACCGGCGCGGGGCCACCATGAGCCGACCGCGCATCGCGCTCACCCTGGGGGATCCGAGGGGCATCGGACCCGAGATCACGGCCGCGGCGCTGGCCCGTCATGCCGGGCTCGCCGCGTTCACCGTGTTCGGGCCCGAGGGATCCGGTGTGGAGCCGGAGGGGAGCGCGTTCGAGGCCGTGGGCGAGTGGCGTCCCGGCGCCGGCGCCGCCCTGGCCGGACGGCTGGCGGGCAACGCGATCGAGGCCGCCGCGGCGGCGGCGCTCGCGGGTCGTGTCGACGCGCTCGTCACCGCCCCGATCGACAAGAACGCGCTCCAACTCGGCGGCTACGCGTACGCCGGCCACACCGAGATGCTGCAGCGGCTCACCGGCGCGCCGGACGTCGCCATGCTGATGGTCGCGGAGCGCACGCACCTCGGGGGTCCGCTGCGCGTCGTCCTCGCCACCACGCACATCGCGCTGTCGGCCGTGGCTTCGGCGCTGACCGCCGACCTGCTGGTCCGTCAGGGTCGGCTGACGGCCGCCGGCCTGCGCGCGGGTTGGGGGATTCCCGAACCCCGCATCGCGTTCTGCGCGCTGAATCCGCACGCGTCCGACGGCGGCCTCTTCGGGGACGAGGAGGCGACGGTCTTCGCGCCGGCGCTGGAGGAGCTGCGCGCGGCGGGCGTGCGCGCCGAGGGTCCTTTCCCCGCCGACACGGTCTTCGTACGCGCGCTGCGAGGGGAATTCGATGCGGTCGTCGCGCCCTATCACGACGTGGGCATGGCGGCGTTCAAGACCGCGAGCTTCGGCCTGGGCGTCAACGTCACGCTCGGGCTCCCCTTCCCGCGCACGTCCCCGGACCACGGAACCGCGGCGGACATTGCCGGAAAGGGGGTCGCGGACCCAACTTCCATGTGCGAGGCGATCGGCCTCGCTGCCCGCCTGGCGACGCGGGGAGGGGGGGTCGGGGGCGACTCGGAATGATCCGGTTCGAGAACGTAGTCAAGCGGTACGCCCGGGCGACCGCGCTGGACGGCGTCAGCTTCCAGCTCGCCAAGGGCGATTTCTGCTTCCTCACGGGCCACAGCGGCGCGGGCAAATCGACCGTGCTGAAGCTCCTGCACATGGCCGAGCGGCCCACCTCCGGCGATGTGCGCGTGAGCGGGTACTCCGCCTCCAAGGTGCGCCGCCGCGACGTCGCCCGCCTGCGCCGCAAGATAGGCTACGTGTTCCAGGACTTCCGGCTGCTCCAGGATCGATCGGCCGCGCAGAACGTGGCGTTCGCGCTCGAGGTGACGGGGGTCCGGCGTTCCGAGATCCGGCCGCGGGTGGCGAAGCTGCTCGGCCAGGTCGGGCTCGCCGCCAAGTCCGGCGCCCTGCCGAGCCAGCTCTCCGGCGGCGAGCAGCAGCGCGTCGCGGTCGCTCGCGCGCTCGCCAACGATCCGCTCGTCCTGCTGGCGGATGAGCCGACCGGCAACCTGGACGAGCGCGCCACGCGCGGCATCTTCGACCTGTTTCGTGAGATCAACGCCGCGGGCACCGCGATCGTCTTGGCCACGCACGACCTGGAGCTGGTGCGTCGCGCCGCGTTCGCGCGGGTGCTGGAGCTCGATCAGGGCAAGGTGGTGTTCGACTCGGCCGAGCGAGGCGCGGCGTAATGCACGCGTTGCGAGAGGCGCTGGCCGCGTTCCGCCGGGCGCCCCTGCTGACCGCCCTGTCTGCCGCCATGATCGGGCTTTCGCTCCTCGTGGTGGGTCTATTCGGGGTCGCGAGCTGGAACGTGAGCCGCGTCCTGGACGACGTCGAGGCGCGCGTCGAGATCGTGGCCTACCTGCGCGACTCCGCCTCTCCCCGCGAGGTTCTCGAGCTGCAGGAGGCGCTCGCGGAGCGTCCGGACGTCGCCGAGGTGTTCTACATCACGCGCGAGCAGGCGCTCGAGTCCGCCCGACGCGACATGGCCGAGTTCGATTCCATCTTCTCGTCTCTCGACTCGAACCCTCTGCCCGCGTCGATGGAGATCCGCATGGTGTCCGCGTACCGGGACGCCGACGGCGTTCGCGCGGTGGCCGCGGCGGCGAGCGAATCGCCCATCGTGGAGGACGTCCGCTTCGGCGCGGACTGGCTGGACAAGGTATTCCTGCTGCGCAAGGTCGCCGGCGCCGCGAGCGTCGTGCTCGGCATCACGTTCGGGCTCGTCGCGGCGCTGATCATCGGCGCCGCCGTCCGCATATCGATCTTCGCCCGCAGGGAGGAGATCGAGATCATGCACCTGGTCGGCGCGGCGGACCGCTTCATCCGGGGTCCGTTCCTGCTGGAGGGGCTGTTCACGGGGATTCTCGGAGGCGCCGCGGCGCTGGGCGGCACCTACTTCGTGTACCGGGTCCTGTCGGGGCGCGTCGTCCAGCTCGCCTGGATGCCCCCGGAGTGGGTCGCCCTCGGCCTCGTGGCGGGCGCGCTGCTCGGCATGATGGCGAGCGCGATCGCGGTCCGCCGCTACCTGCGCACGGCGTGAGGGGCGCCCGGATGTATAGGCCGCCGGGAGCGCCCCCGGCTGCGCGCGCGCCGACGTCGTCCGGTGCGCGACGCCCACACCGCCGCGCCGGCGCCCGGCGCGGCGCGCTCGCGATGCTGGCCGCGATCGCGCTCACCGCGTCCGACGAGCTTCCCGCGACCGCGCAGGTGACTCGGGACATCCAGGAGAGCCGGCAGCGACTGGAGCAGATCCGCGCGGAGCGGGAGCGCCTCCAGCGGGAGATGAACGACCTCACCGGCCAGGTGCAGAACGCCTCGCGCCGGGTCGCCAACATCGAGGAGCAGGTGGACGCCAGCGTGGCGGCGCTTCGGGAGATGGACTTCCAGACCGCCGCGCTCGCGACGCGCGCGGAGGAGATCTCGGGCGAACTCACCCGCACGCGCGACCAGCTCAAGGACCGCAAGGCGGTGCTGCACCGGCGGCTCCGTACGATCTACATGCGGGGACCGCTCCACACCGCGCGGGTCCTGCTCGGGGCGCAGAGCTTCGGGGACCTGCTGACCCGCTACAAGTACCTGCAGCAGATCGCGCTGGCCGAGCAGCTGCTGGTCAGCGACGTGAGCGCCCTCGAGGCCGAGCTGATCGCCCAGGAGCAGGACCTGCGCATCAGCCTGCGCGACCTCGAGCGCCTGCGCAGCGACAAGATCGCCGAGGTTGCCCGCCTCGAGCGGCTGGAGGGGCAGGCGCAGACCGCGCTTCAGGGGGTCCGGCGAAGAGAGGCCGACACGCGCTCGCGGCTGGGCGAGCTGGAGGCCGACGAGCGTAGCCTCTCCGACGCGATCGCCGAGCTGGAGAGGCGCCGGCTGGAGGCGGAGCGCCGCAACGCCATCGCGAGCGGCGCCGAGGGCTCCGGATCCCTCGACCGCTCCGATCTGGGATCGCTGGACTGGCCCGTGGACGGCAGCATCGCGTATCGGTTCGGTCCCGAGCGACGCGCCAACGGCGTCGTGCTGCGCTGGAACGGCGTGGGCATCAGCGCCCCGGCGGGCGCGCCGGTACGGGCCGTGGAGGACGGCTCCGTGGTCCACGCGGGGCCCTTCGAGGGCTACGGCCCCTCGGTCTGGGTCAGTCACGGCGGCGGCTACTACACGCTCTACCTGTACCTGCGATCGATGCGGGTCGGCGTGGGCGATCGGGTGGCCAAGGGCCAGCTGATCGGGACGGTGGGAGGGGAGGGCACGCCCGAGGGCGCCCATATCGAGTTCCAGGTGCGCGTACCGGTGCGCGGCGGCGTGCCGGAGGCGGTGGATCCGCTCGCCTGGTTGAGCGGGCGCCGCTGATGGCGCGGATGGCCCTGCCGCCCGTTGCCGGCCACGAGCGGGAACGCGCGGCGCTCGCCCGCGCGTTCGCCGAGGGCCGCCTGCCGCAGTCCCTCCTCGTGCACGGGCCGCCGGGCGTGGGCAAGCAGCGCGTGGCTCTCTGGCTCGGGCAGCTCCTGATATGCGAGGATCCCTGCGCCGCCGGGCCGTGCGGCGAGTGCCGGGGGTGCGCGCTGGCCGGCCGGCTGGAACACCCCGACGTGCACTGGTTCTTCCCTCTTGCGCGACCCAAGGGGGCGAGCGGGAACCGGCTCGCGTCGGCGCTGGAAGATGCACGCGCCGCTCGCCTCGAAGCGCATCGCGCCGAGCCCCTGGCGCCCCGCGACCCCGACGAGATCACCGGCATCTATCTGGCTCAGGTCCACCAGATGCGGCGCGCCGTGTCCGCCCGTCCCGCGATGGCGCGCCGGCGGGTGCTGGTGGTGGGGGATGCGGAGGCGATGGTGCCCCAGGAGGCCAGCCAGGAGGCCGCCAACGCGTTTCTGAAGCTCCTGGAGGAGCCACCCCCCGATACCCACGTCGTGATCACGACGGCGGTGCCGGACGCGCTCCTGCCCACGATCCGGTCGCGCGTCGTGGCGATCCGGCTGGGACCCGTTCCGGCGGACGTGGCCGCCGCCTTCCTGTCCGAGCACGCCGGCGTCGAGCAGGACCGAGCGGCCGTGGTCGGCTCCCTCTGCGACGGTTCCATCGGGCGCGCGCTCGCGCTGCTCGCGGAAACCGAGGACGAGGACGGCGCGCGGGAGCGCGCCGCGCGCCTGGTCGAGGCCGCGCTGTCGGACGACGAGGCGCCCCGCTGGGCGGCCGCGCTCGCGGCGCCGGTGTCGGGGTCGCGCGGGGAATTCGCGCAGACGCTGGACCTGCTCGCCGGCTGGTTTCGCGACATCGCCGCGCAGGCGAGCGCCGGCGAGGACGCGGTGATCAACGCCGACCGGCTGGATCGGGTGCGCGCGTGGTCGGCGGCCGCGCCCCACGCGGCCGAGCGCGCGGGGGACGCGCTGGCCGCCATCGACCGCGCGCTGGAGGCGGCGCGTCGAAACGCCGATCCCCAGCTGGTCACGCTGGAGCTGCTCTCCGAGCTGCGCCGCGCGGCTCGCTGAGGGGACGCTCCGGAGAGCGCGGTACCGCGCCCGAGGGAGGCGGCGCGGGTGCGGGCTATCTGTAAGTGATTCAACCAATTGCGCGAGATCGGCCAACGCCGGGCTACTCAGGCGCCGGATGCGCGGCTAGATTTCCGGGGTGCACACCTCCAACGCCCTCTCTCCCCGTATGGTCGATGTAGGCGACAAGGACGTCACGCAACGCGTGGCCGTCGCCGAAGGCGCGCTGCGCATGCGGGCGGCGACGCTGGAGGCCATCGTGCGCGGTGAGGGGCCCAAGGGCGACCCGCTCGCGGTAGGCCGGATCGCCGGCATCCAGGGGGCCAAGCGCACACCGGACCTGATCCCGCTGTGCCATCCCCTGCCGCTGACCGCGGCCGACGTGGAGCTGTGGGTCGATGGGGCGCTCCCGGGCATACGCGCGCGCGCGTGCGTCCGTGCCCGCGCGCGCACCGGGGTCGAGATGGAAGCGCTCACCGCGGTCACGGCCTCCCTGCTGACCGTGTACGACATGGCGAAGGCGCTGGACCGTGGCATGCGGCTGCAGGACGTGCGGGTGGTGCGCAAGGAAGGCGGCCGTTCCGGCACGTGGGCCGAGGAGGACCCGTCGTGAGGCGCGGCCGCGCCCCGATCGCGGGGTGGCCCGAGTTCGACGAGGCGCCGGCGCGCCAGGTTCCGGCCGCGCGTCGTTCCGACCCGGCGCGGGTAGCGCACCCCGCTCCGCGCCGCAGGCGCCCGCGACCCCGACGCGTCCGGTCCGCACGCGCCTGGTCCCTGGCCGGCCGGCTGGGGATCCCCGGGCCCGCGGTCGTGAAGCGAGCGGGCGTGATGGCCGGCGCGGTCGTGCTCGTGGGGTTGGCGAGCATGGGCAGCGGTCCGGACGCCGCCACCAGGGAACGCGCGGCCCGCGGGTGGGAGGACGCCGCGCGCCGCCAGATCCACGGCGAGCTCAGGGCCGGCGAGAAGGCGGTGCTGCTCGACAGGATCACCCGGCTCGACCGCGTCGTCACGTTCTCCGCGCGCTTCGGGATTCCGGCCGACCTGTCCGGCGACATCTACGACGCCGCCGAGGCCGAGGGCGTCGAACCCGAGCTGGCTTTCGCACTCGTGCGCGTGGAGAGCAGCTTCCGGCCGAGGGCGGTGAGTTCGATGGGGGCGGTCGGGCTGACCCAGGTCCTGCCCAGCACGGCGTTCGGGGTGGATCCGCGGCTCGACCGCACCGACCTGTTCCGGCGAGGCACGAACCTGCGCGTGGGCTTCCGGTACCTGCGCGGCCTCATCGACCGCTACGACGGCGACCTGCGCACGGCGCTGCTCGCCTACAACCGCGGCCCCACGCGCGTGGATTCGCTGCAGAGCCTTGGGGTGGACCCGGGCAACGGCTACGCCCGAGCCGTAATGGAGTTGGCGGTTCCCTGAAGCGAGGCGCCCACCACGGGCGCCTTTTCTACGCGCCCGCAGGCACCCGCAGTTCCTGGCCCGGCTTGATCCTGGAAGTGCGAAGCGAGTTCCACTCCCGCAGGTCTGACACGCCGACGCGGTACCGCTTGGCAATGTCCCACAGGGTGTCGCCGCTGCGAACGGCGTACGTCGTCCACCCCTCGGCGCCGTCGGCCGACGCGAGCACGCCCTCTTCGCCCGCCCCCTTAGCCAGCGCCGCCGCGGTCGACGCGAGCGCGCCGGCCCTGCCGGCGGCGATGCGCGCCACGCCGGCGCGGAAGGCGTCCGCGCTGCCCGCGGGCAGGCGCACCGCCACCTCCTGGGCGTTCGCGGGGGTCTCGTCCAGCACGAAGTGCGCGTTCAACTCGTCCACGTCTTCGAACTCCACTCCGGCCAGGTCGGCCACCGCGGCGAGGCTGACGCCCCCCGGGACGATGACCTCTTCGTAGGACAGCGGAGCGGCGTATCGGAGGTCGGTGAATCCGTAGCGCTCCGGATCCTTGCCGATGCGGGCGGCCGCGATCATAAGCGGGACGTAGTCGCGGGTCTCCTGGGGAAGCTCGTCGGCGATCAGCCAGAACGTCTCCTCGCTCCCGCCCCGCCCGCCGAACCGTTCGTTCAGGATCCGGCGGATGCGGTTGTGCCCGCTGTTGTACCCGGCGGCCGCCAGATACCAGCTGCCGAAGTCGCCGTGCATGTCTGTCAGGTAGTCCAGCGCGGCGTGCGTGGAGGCCACGGGATCGCGGCGCTCGTCGACGTGGGCGTTGACCTCGAGCCCGTAGCGCTGGCCCGTTTCGGAGATGAACTGCCACATGCCCGCGGCGCCCGCGCGCGAGTGGGCGCGGTTGGAAAAGCCGCTCTCGATCATGGCGAAGTAGAACAGGTCCTGAGGCATGCCGCGCGCGCGCAGCTCCCGCCGGATCAGCGGCTCATAGCGGGTAGACCGCTCCAGCCACAGGCGCGTGTACTCCTCGTTGCGCCCGGTGAGGAAATCGACCCAGAACTCGACGCGGTCGTGGGCGACGTTGGGCAGGTCCCAGGCCATGTCGGCGGCCTCGGCGCCGGCGTCGGCGATCAGGTCGGCGCCGCTCCGATCGCGCTCGCCCGGGGAGATCGTGCCGGCGGCCACGATGCCGCCCATGACGACACCCATCCCGATCGCTGCGGATCGCTTCATGCCGAACCGTGCGTGCAAAGCGTCCTCGCCGTTCAAGATTGCCCTGCGGGTAGCGCCCCGGCGGTCTACCGGGGCCGAGAGACGTACACTATGACGATCGAGGCGGTTCCGGAGTCTCAGCCATCCTCGGACACGCGCAGGTAATTTCCGAGCACGCGATTGAGCGACTGCAGGAGGGCCATCGCCGCCGCGCGCGCGGGGTCGGAACCGCGCAGCACGGCGCCGACGAGCGACGTTGCGCCGCGCTCGGAGTCGGCGGCTACCGCCACCACGATCAGCGAGTGGTCGAAGGCGCGGACTTCCTTGGCGCCGACGACGCGCGCGCTCAGCCCATCGGCCGTCTCACTGACCGCCTCCAGCGCCGCGATCGCCGCCGTACGCAGTTCGATCACGTAGCCCGACTCGTCGATCGCCTCCCCCTGGTACGTCCGTCCCTGCCACTCCAGCTCCACCCGCACGCGCAGCCGGCCGTCGGTCTCGGGCGTGCGGACCACCGACATCAGGCGGACGCGCCTCTGAGGCGCCACGTCGTCGGGGCTCTTGGCTGGGTTCATGTTCCCTACACGTAGTAGTTGGGAGCCTCTCGCGTGATCACCACATCGTGCGGGTGCGATTCGCGCAGGCCCCCGGCGGTGATCCGAACGTAGCGCGCGCCGGAACGCAGCGCCTCGATGTCCTCGCAGCCTGTGTAGCCCATGCCGCTACGCAGCCCGCCGACGAGCTGGTAGACGACGTCGGCCATCGGCCCCTTGTACGGCACGCGACCCTCGATGCCCTCCGGAACGAACTTGCGGACGGGCGCGGAAGGGTCCTGGAAGTAGCGGCCCGCCGACCCTTCCTCCATGGCCGCCAGGGATCCCATGCCGCGCACGATCTTGAACCGCCGCCCCTCCAGCAGGAAGGCCTCGCCGGGGCTCTCGTCGGTCCCGGCGAGCAGCGACCCCATCATCACCGAGTGCGCCCCCGCGGCGATCGCCTTGACGATGTCGCCCGAGTACTTGATGCCGCCGTCGGCGATCACGGGCACCTCCCCGTCGGCGCCGAGAACCGCGTCGCGGATCGCGGTGAACTGGGGGACGCCGACGCCCGTCACCACGCGCGTGGTACAGATGCTGCCCGGGCCGATGCCGACCTTCACCGCGTCCGCGCCGCGCTCGATCAGCGCGCGTGCGCCCTCGGCGGTGCCCACGTTTCCGGCGATGATCTGCACCTCAGGGAACCGCTCGCGCGCGTTCGCGAGGGCACGCAGCACGCCCTCGGAGTGCCCATGCGCGGTGTCGATCACGAGCGCGTCCACGCCCGCTCGGACCAGTTCCGCGGCGCGCTCGAGGTCCTCGGCGGAGGCGCCCAGGGCGGCCCCCGCGCGCAGGCGGCCGTGGTCGTCCTTGCAGGCGTTGGGATACTGCCGCCGCTTGAAGATGTCCTTCACGGTGATCAGGCCGCGCAGCCTCCCATCGTCGTCCACGACGGGGAGCTTCTCGATCCGGTGCGTGTGCAGGATGCGCTCGGCCTCCGCGAGCGAGGTTCCGACCGGCGCGGTCACAAGCCGCTCCGAGGTCATCACCCGCTGGATCGGACGGTCGTCGGCGGCTTCGAACTGCAGGTCCCGGTTGGTGATGATGCCCACCAGGCGCCTGTCCCCATCCACGATGGGGACGCCGCTGATCGAGAACCTCGCCATGAGGTCGGCGGCCTCCGCGAGCGTGGCGCCCTCGCCCAGCGTGATCGGGTCGAGGATCATGCCGCTCTCCGAGCGCTTCACGCGGTCCACCTCGGCGGCCTGCCGCTCCACCGGCATGTTCTTGTGGATGACTCCCAGGCCGCCCTCGCGCGCCATCGCGATGGCCATGCCGGATTCGGTGACGGTGTCCATGGCCGCGGACACCAGTGGAATGGGTAGCTCGATGCCGCGCGAAAGGCGTGTCTTTACCGAGGTGGCGCTGGGGTGCACGGACGAGTGCGCCGGCACCAGCAAAACATCGTCGAAGGTGAGCGCTTCGCCGAGGTAGCGCTCGTCGTGTCGGTCGGACTCAGACATTCTCCCCCGCGGGGATACACGAAGCCCGCGGCGGACGACGCCCTCTGGGCGAATCCTCACCGCGGGCGAATTTCGGCCCCGGCCGGCCTCGGCGGGCGAATCGCACCGCCCCCGCCCGGCTGGGGTGCGGGCAAGCTACCCGGGCCTATCCGGGCAGTCAAGCGGGCTGTTGGTCGTCCCCGTCGTCCGCCAGAACGGGCCCCGCGGGCGCCTTGTCGTCCCCATCTCGGCGGCGCGCGAACCCGGTCCCGTCTGCGTCCGGCTCGGCGGCGGCGGGCGCGGCGGCGGCGGGCGCGGGCGCGGCGGTGGCGGGCGCGGTGGCGCCTCCGATCGCCGTTCCGGTATCGCGCACCGGGCGAGGCCCGGCGGGCTGGCTCGGCCCGGGCTGACCCGGCCCGGGGCCGGGCTGGCTCAGCCCCTCCCCGATTCCCTCCACGAGCCCCCGACCGACGGAGGAGACCTCATCCAGCACCTTCCCGGCGGCCCCGAATACCTTCATCGTGCCGCTCATGACGCTCGGCACCACCGAGCGCGCGCGCATGCGATCCTCCAGGCGCTCGGCGAAGCTCTGCAGCCCCGAGGGAGTAGCGGACGGCTCGCCGTAGCGCGACTCGATGAACTCGATGTAGTCGAGGATCTGATAGAGCTTGCCCTCGGGCAGCGCCTCGAGGCGCCGCAGGATGCGCTTGCGCAGGATCTCGTGCATGGCGTTCAGCCTTCCGTGTTGCAGCGGGTGCGTCCGAAGAAGGGCGCGCGGTCGATGTAGGAGCAGCGGCGGCTCGGTCCGCCCTACCTACCCCGGAATCGTCCGGGGATTCCATTGGCGGCTCCTCCACGACGGCGAGAGCGTCGCGCGTGCGGTGCGCGACGTCAAGGGGCGGCGTACGCCCCACATCGCATTGACCGCGTCCCGCCGTTTCGCGTATGCTGGTCCGGAGCGGCGCGGCGCGGTCGCCGCGTCCGCGACCCGGTCCCCGATCGAGGCTCCGCATGGCGTTCCTGCCGCTCCGGAAGGTACCCCTCCCCGGCGAGACCGAGGCCGCGTACGACGCATGGCTGGCAGAGATCGCCGATGCCCTTTCCGACCCCGACTGCGACAGGAACGAGCTCTGCCGGACCGTCCTGACCGATCTGTACTTCCCACACCTCGGAGGCGTGAACCCGGCCGACCTGCCCCCCGGCGCGCGGGTGGCCCTGCTGCAGATGGACCCCCGCAACGTCACCCTCGAGCCCGAGTACTACCAGGATGTCGACCCCGTGAAGTACGCTCCGGTGAAGCCGCTGCTGTGGCTGTGGGAGATGTTCGACAAGAGCCCCGCGGGCGAGAACATCCACGTGGGCGTGAAGTTCCGCCGCATCCTGGCTCGACACGTGTTCCGGTCATGCGGCCGGAACTTCAAGTGCTTCCACCACGTGAAGTTCTCCTTCGGCTACAACATGGAGGTCGGCGACGGCGTGGTGATCCACCGCCACGTGCTGCTGGACGACCGGGGCGGCATCCGGCTGGGCAACCGGACGTCGGTGGCCGACTTCGCCAACATCTACAGCCACACGCACGACCTCGCCGACCAGCGCGTCGTGTATTCGCCCGCGACCGTGCTGGGGGACGGCGTCCGCATCACCTACCACGCCACGGTGCTCGCGGGAGTGCATGTGGCCGACGACGGCATGATCGGCGCGCTGGCGCTGGCCACCAAAGACGTAGACTCCGGCGCCGTGGTCGTGGGCATCCCCGCCAAGCCGAAGTTCACCAAGCCGCCGATGGAAGAGCGGCCGAAACACCCGCGCACCGTCGACCCGCTGGCGGAGGGATAGGGGGCTGGCCGGAGGAAGCCCCGACCCTTCGCTCCGACGGAACGCGCCGGAGTTCGACGAGACCATTGACAACGGAGCCCCAATGCGCGACCATTTCCCAGTCAGTCCCCGGGTGGGGCTACCAGGATCTCAGAGGTGGCGACCTCGAAGGGGAGGTCGGCACCTTTCGTTTTAGTGGCCAGGTCGGCCACGACCGCGCGGGGATCCGCGCAATCAGGGCAGTCGGTGAGTACGGATTAATCGTTACTCCGAACTGCACAACCAAGGAGCGCGATTAATGCGTACCATGGGAACAGTGAAGTGGTTCAACGACGAGAAGGGCTTCGGATTCATCACGCCGGAGGATGGAAGCAAGGACTGCTTCGTCCACCACAGCGCCATCCAGGCCGAGGGCTTCAAGTCCCTCGCCGAGGGTGCTCGGGTTGAGTTCGACATGGTCGAGGGCGCCAAGGGCCCCGCGGCCGAGAACGTCGTTCAGCTCTAAGAGCCACTCCGTTCTGTAGGACTTCGGGCCGTCCCGCGAGGGGCGGCCCGTTTTTTTGCGCGATTCCGGGCCACCGGCGAATTGCCCGCATTCTCGAGCGGTCTTACGCCACGGGCTGCGCTGCATACTCGAGCTTCTGACGCCATGGCTGCGCCGCCTTCTCGAGCGGTCTGACGCCGTGGGCCGATCCCCTGTTCTCGATCGGCGTCAATCCCCCGTCACCCCCGCCGCGGCCGCGGTCGTCCGGCCGCCGTCACGCGGCACCGCCGACCCGCTCTGCGGCTGACCTCGCTCCGCGGCCCAGCTCGCTCCGCGGTTGACCTGGCTCCGCGGTTGACCTGGGTCGCGGGCTGCCTGTCACTCCGCGGCCGCTTCGACGGCGGAACGACGCGACCTCGGAACCAGAGACAAGAGGCGGCCGTGCGTCCCGGCGCCGGACCCCTCGTGGCGGCCTTGACCAGCCCCGGGCCTCCAAGTTATCGAAGACAACGGCCCCAGGAGTCGGGTCGACCGCGCGGGGACAAGCCTCAGGGCGGCAGAAAGTTAGGATTGAAGTCCCGCCGGGTGTAACGGCACGGGGGTTGCGCGACCAGCCGTCGGTTCGGCGACTCGCCGGAGCCACAAACCATCTCGCCGAAAACGCACCCCGGCCGCGAGGCCGGTCCGCAAAGCCTGGGGTCTCCCGCAGACCGCCCGACCGCCGAAGGAGAGCGCAGCCGACGTCACTCGGCGATCCCCTCTGGGGGAAGGATCGTGCTCATGTCCGCTCTTCGAAGTCTCCTGCCCTGTCTCTCCGCCGCGATCGTCCTGACCGCCTGCGAGGGCACCGTCCTGTTGGAGGCGGACGCACCGGTCGTCGAGCCCCACCTGGCTGCGGCGCAATCCGTCGTCACCTCATACGTCGGCTCGACGTACCCCGCCTACTCGGACTTGAAGGGGGCGTCGGCCGAAGGAACCGCGGGCTCGCTCCACCTCTCGGTGGACACGGAGGGAACGATCCCCCGGCATCCCGACGCGTTCATCGGCTCAGTGGCTGTGTTCGGGTACGGCTGGGTCGATGGCGATACCGGTGACGGTGTGGTCGCGGTCATCCACCCCCTCATCGGGCGCGACTCCAACCAGAATCCGGACGGGTGGCACACGCACCCCGTCACCCTCGGGGCGGGGAGCGCCTTTGATTTCTGCATCATCTCGATAGGCACGTCCCAGGGTGGCATCGCGAATACTGGTGGCAACCTCCGGTTGAACATGGCTGGTCGGCAGGCCGGCCTCGCGGCCGAAGACATGGACGTGGCCGCGTCGTTCATCGTCGCCGTGGACGCTGGCTGCGGCGGGCTCGGCCTCGGGGTGAAGGTCCTGGACGCGTTGAGTCTCTGAGGAGAAGGACCGCACGGGGCCTCGCCGGGACCTGCGGCCGGCGAGGGCCCTGTGCGTCTCGTCGCGACGTCCCCTGAGCGTTACGGGTTACGCCGGCTCGCCAAGCTCCCGCGAGAAGTGGTACGAGTCGATGCGAAGTTTGCGGCTCATGTACAGGCGGTGGGCGTCGTGACGGTGCGTCCCGGAGTCGAGGTGGAACTGGTCGCACC
>DATKCH010000102.1:0-39495 GCA_035513295.1 Longimicrobiales bacterium | reverse complement strand
CCCTCTGAAGGGACGTTCGAGACTAGGACGTTGATAGGCGGCAGGTGCAAGGCGCGTAAGCGTCTCAGCCGAGCCGTACTAACCACCCGAGAGGCTTGGCCGCCCCCATACACTTTGGGGCGGGCACGCACCGCAACACGCTACACACGCCAGACACCGTCTGTCCCCCCCGCTCCACTCACCCTCGTCTTCTGTGCCGGCGCCACACCGCGGGCTACGCCCGCCGCACGAGCCCGCCGCCCTCTTCGGGCTGCGGGCTCGCCGCGTTTGTGCCTCTGCCATCCTCACCCCTCCTCAGCCCCGGGCACGCCGCCGCCATGGCCTCGGCCCGGTTCCGGACACGCGGGTTGGCGGGTGTCCGTCGAGTGCCGGTACCTTGCGCCCATGGATGAACGCGAGAACGCCGCCGAGGCGGAAACCCGGGCCGGGTACGTCGCGCTGATCGGGGCGCCGAACGTCGGCAAGTCGAGCCTGCTGAACGCGCTCGTCGGCGAGAAGCTGAGTATCATCACCCGGAAGGAGCAGACCACCCGGCAGCGGGTGACCGGCATCCTCAGCCGACCCGGCTTCCAGGCGATCTTCGTCGACACTCCCGGACTGCTCGAGCCCCGGTACCTGCTCCACCAGGCCATGGTCGAGGAGGCCCTCGTGGCGCTGCGCGATGCCGACGTCGCGGTCCTCATCGCCGACGCGACGCGCTCCGGCGAGACGCTGCCGCCCGACGACACGCTGAGCGACATCCTCGCCCGAGGGGGTCCCCTGATCGGCGTCGTGAACAAGATCGACGCCGCGCCGACGGCGGACGTGGAGGCGCTCGCGGACTGGCTTGCCGAGCACACGGGCGCACCAGCGGTTCGGACCTCGGCGACCGCCGGCACGGGGCTGTCCGAGCTCGAGGGGAGGATCTCCGAACGGCTGCCGAAGTCGCCGTTTCTCTACGACGCGGAGGAGCTGGCGGTACAGCCGATGCGGTTCTTCGTCGAGGAGCTGATCCGCGAGTCCGTGTTCGAACGCTACCACCAGGAGATTCCCTACAGCACGGCCGTCAAGGTGGAGGAGTACCGCGAAGGCACCGATCCGCTCTACATTCGGGCCACCATCTACGTGGAACGCGAGACCCAGAAGCAGATCGTGATCGGGAGCGGGGGCTCGGGGATCCGGGAGCTGGGCAAGGCCGCGCGCGCGAAGATCGAGGCGTTCACGGGCTCGCGCGTGTACCTTGACCTGTGGATCAAGGTGCTTTCGCGCTGGCGGAAGCGAGAGGCCGCGTTGAAACGTCTCGGCCACGCGCCGCCACAGGGTCGGCGGTAGCGAACAGCGAGGAAGGGAGGCGGAAGGGTGCTCGACCGAGAGCTGCTGGACATCCTGGTCTGCCCGCAGTGCAAGGGGCCCCTGGAACACCGGGTGGAGCGGGAAACGGAGGAACTCGTCTGTCACGCGTGCGCGTTGCGCTACGAAGTACGCGACGACATTCCCATCATGCTCATCGACGAGGCGAAGCCTCTGTGAGGCGACTCCACGTGCACGCACGTGGCGCGCGGCACGGAGCGGGGGTATTCTTGCAGTATCTCCCCCCCGAACCACAGGCATGACCGCCACCTCGAGCATCGTATACCTGTCGGCGCACGCGCGCGACGTGCCAGACGCGGTACGCGCGCTCGCCGAGGCGCGTGGGATGCGCGTCATCCGCGTCGATGGCGGGGCGGACGTGATGAACGTCGTGAACCGCAGCATGCCGACGTGCCTGGTGCTGGACGCCGGAGAGTCCGAGACCGTGCGCGACCTCTGCGTGGCGCTGAAGCGTGAACCCTACAGCGCGATCATACCGGTGGTCCTGTACTCCTCGTCCGACGATCCGGACATCGTCCTCGAGGGACTGAAAGCCGGCGCGGACGAGGTCTTCGGCCCCGCGGTGGGCGTGGAGGAGCAGCGAGTCCGCATCGAGCTGACGCTGCGCCGCGCCGATCGGGATGTCAGCGTACACCCAACCACGCGCTTGCCGGGCACGGTGCAGATCGAGCGCGACATCGCCGACCGCATGAAGCGCGGGGAAGCGTTCGCCGTCTGCTACGCGGACATAGATCATTTCAAGGAGTTCAACGACCGCTACGGCTACACCGAGGGCGACCGCGTCATTCTGATCGTGTCGCGGATCCTGAGGGACGTCGTACGAGCGTACGCGCCCACGGGCTTCATCGGACACATTGGGGGCGACGACTATATCTTCGTCGTGCCCCTGGAGAGCGCCGCGGCGTGTTGCGAGGAGATCATCGAGATCTTCGACGAGCTGATGCCGTTCAATTACAGCAAGGACGACAGGGAACGGCGTTATTTTCTGGGAAAGGACCGGCGTGGTAACGTCTACCGGGTACCGCTGATGTCCCTGTCCATCGGCGTGGTCACGAACGAGAAGAGAGTGTTCGAGCACACGGCTCGGGTCGGCGAGCTGGCGTCGGAGATGAAGGCCTACGCCAAGACGCTCCCCGGGTCGGTCTTCGCCATCGATCGGCGCCACGATGACCGCGCCGCGTCCGACGACGTGCCCGAACGCCGGAGCGGAGCCTTCGGCGTCGGCTCCTGAACCGCCGGCCGACGCGACCTGCTAGAGAATGCACATGAACGTCACCTGCCCCTACTGTCAGGCCCTCTACCGCGTGGATCCCGAGCGCGTCCCCCGCGGCGGCGTGCGGACCCGCTGCGGGCGATGCCAGAAGATCTTCGACCTGGCCCGGGACGGCGCCGTGCGCGCACTGGAGGCCGCCGTGGCGGCCACCGCTACAAAGAAAGCCAGGCCCGTGTTCGGCGCACAGGACCCCGACACGCGCGCCCTGCGCATCGCGCGCGCGCTCGTGTCCGACATCATCGCCTACTCGGACCAGGACGTGGACGCCAGCAGGTCGGCGGGCCGCCTGCGGGCCGACTTCCGCGCCGACATCCTCAAGAGCTGGGAGGAGTACGTCGAGCAGGTCGGGGAGGACTTCGCCAAGGGCACCCCCTTCTTCCGCGACGCGCTCAACGACATCCTGGCCCGGGGGGAAGCTGTCTTTTGACCGCGGAACTGCCTCTGGAAGCGTACAACGGGCTGTGTTATCGTTGCGCCCGGTGGCAGCCGGACCGGCTGCGTCGCCGGACCGTATTCGGGGGTCGCTCCAGGCGGGCGGCCCCTTCGCGTGTACCCGAACGAGGCGATAGATGAGCACGGAGCGGACGACGGAGCTTGCGGACCTGCGCCAGCGGATCGACGAACTCGGGGGGTTTCTTTGACGTCGCGGCGAAACGGGCGGAACTAGCCCGGCTCGAAGAGCGCATGGCGTCGCCCGGCTTCTGGGAGAACGGCGACGGCGCGCAGGAGGTCATCGCCATCGTTCAGGAGCTGAAGTCATGGCTCGACCCATGGCGCAGGCTCGACGCGAAGGGAACCGAGCTGGGCGAGATCGGCGAGCTCCTGGAAACGGAAGCCGACACGGATCTGGAGCGGGAGTGGAGCGCGGAGGTGGATCGGCTCGCCCAGGGCGTCGAGCAGCTGGAGCTACGCAACATGCTCCGCGGGCCCGACGACGCCCGTGACGCCCTGCTGACGATCCATCCCGGCGCGGGCGGCACGGAATCGCAGGACTGGGCCGAGATGCTGCTCCGGATGTACACGCGCTGGGCGGAGGCCAGCGGCCACCAGGTCGAGCTCCTCGATCTTTTGGAGGCAGAGGAGGCGGGCATCAAGAGCGCGACCCTCGAGGTCCGCGGCGACCACGCGTACGGGTACCTCAAGGCCGAGAAGGGCATTCACCGCCTGGTGCGCATCTCTCCCTTCGACAGCCAGGGCCGGCGCCATACCTCGTTCGCCAGCGTGTTCGTCTATCCCGTGGTGGATGACGAGATCGACATCGAGATCGAGGACAAGGACCTGCGCATCGACACCTATCGCGCCTCCGGTGCGGGCGGCCAGCACGTGAACAAGACCAGCTCGGCGGTGCGGATCACGCACGTGCCTACCGGGGTCGTAGTGTCATGCCAGCAGGAGCGGAGCCAGCACAAGAATCGGGCGACGGCGATGAAGATGCTGAAGGCCGCCCTCTATCAGCGGGAGCTCGAGGCGCGCGAGGAGGAACGCCAGGTCGTCGAGGCCGAGAAGACCCAGATCGCCTGGGGCAATCAGATCCGCTCCTACGTCTTCCAGCCGTACACCATGGTCACCGACCACCGGACCGAGCTGAAGGTCGGCGACGTCCAACGGGTGATGGACGGCGACCTGGACCGTTTCATCGAGGCATTTCTCAAGCGTCGAGGCGGGATTCCGTCGTGAGCGGCGCGGAGAACGAGCGACCCGCCGACCGGGCCGAGCCCGGGGCCGTGGCGGAGCGGGCGGCGCCCGGAGTGCGCGCCGCCCGCATCGCCAAGCTCGACCGGCTCCGGGAGGCCGGCATCGAGCCGTACGCCTACTCCTTCGACCCCGACCACGCCGTCGACCGGGCTCGCGGTGCGTTCGAGGAAGCGGAGTCGGCGGGCGCGCTGGACGAGGCGGGCCTGGGTCCGGAGGTGCGTCTCGCGGGCCGGCTCACGTCGGTGCGCGGCCACGGCAAGGCCACGTTCGCGGACCTCGCGGACCGCTCGGGACGCATTCAGCTCTTCCTGCGCGAGAACGATCTCGGCCCCGAGCGGTACGCGCGCCTCGAGCTGCTCGACCTGGGCGACTGGATCGGGGTTTCGGGCCGCCTCATGCGCACCCGCATGGGTGAGGTGAGCCTGCGCGTGTCGTCCTTGGAGCTGCTCGCCAAGTCGGTTCGCCCGCTGCCCTTCGGCAAGACCCACGAAGACGAGGGCGGCGGGCGCGTCGTGCACGGCGGCTTCGCCGACCAGGAGCAGCGGTACCGCCGGAGGTACGCGGACCTGGCGGTCAACGAGGACGTGCGCGAGGTCTTCATCCGACGCGCCCGCATCGTACGCGCGCTGCGCCACTATCTGGACGATCGTGGGTACGTGGAGGTCGAGACGCCGATCCTCCAGCCGCTGTACGGAGGGGCGACGGCGCGTCCTTTCCGGACGCACCACCACACGCTGGATGTGCCGCTGTACCTGAGGATCGCCGACGAACTGTATCTCAAGAGGCTCATCGTCGGCGGCCTGGAGCGCGTCTACGAAGTGGGCAAGGACTTCCGGAACGAGGGGATCGACCGCACGCATTTCCCCGAGTTCACGATGCTGGAGTTCTACGAAGCCTACGCGGACTACGAGACGATGATGCGCCGCGTCGAGGAGATGGTGGCGGCGGCGGCCGGGGCCGTGACCGATGGCCGGCCCACGGTCGTCTTCGAGGGTACGGAGATCGACCTCGCTCCGCCCTTCCGGAGGATCCGCTTCCGGGAGGAGTTGGGGCGCGCCACCGGGCTCGACCCCGCGCAGGCCTCGGACGAACTGTTGCGCGAGCGCCTGCGCGGGCATAGCGACGACGACGTCGCGAAGATGACCCGGCCGAAGCTTCTGGATGGTCTGTTCGGCGCGCTGGTCGAGCCCGGCCTGGTGCAGCCGACCTTCGTGCTGGAGCAGCCGCACGAGCTGTCGCCGCTCGCCAAGCCGAAGCGGGGGGATCCGACGGTGGCCGAGCGCTTCGAGCTGTTCGTCGCGGGCATGGAGATCGCCAACGCGTTCAGCGAGCTGAACGACCCGTTCGACCAGCGCGAGCGCTTCGACGCCCAGGCGCGATACCGGGACGAGGGAGACGAGGAGGCCCACGCGGTCGATGAGGACTATCTGCGCGCGCTGGAGTACGGCATGCCGCCCACGGGCGGCTGCGGGATCGGGATAGACCGGCTCACGATGATCCTCACCGACCAGCCCTCGATCCGCGACGTGATCTTGTTTCCTCAGATGAGACCGGAGTAAATGGCCGGACTCGAGTGGTACGTGGCGCGCCGGTATCTGGCCTCGCGCCGGAAGGGGCGCTTCCTGTCCCTGATCACCGTGATCTCCGTGGGCGGCATCTTCGTGGGAGTCGCCGCGTTGATCACGGTCATCGCGGTGATGACCGGGATGCAGAACGAACTGCAGGCCAAGATCCTGGGCGCCAACCCGCACGTGTACGTGTTCCAGAACGGCCAGGGCTTCCGCATGAGCGCCTGGCGCGACGTGCTGGAGGAGGTGGAGCGGGTGCCTGGGGTGATCGGAGCGCAGCCGTTCATTCTCACGCAGGTGGGCGTCACCCCCACGGGCGAGTACGTGCAGTTCGGCACCCTGTACGGTATCGAGTCGACCGGCACCGGCGTTCCACTGAACGACATCGAACGGCAGCTGCGGACCGGCGATCTGACCCTCGAGACCGGGGGCGCGCGCCTTCCCGGCGTGCTCATCGGCGAGCGGCTGGCGGAGCGTCTCGGCCTCCTGGAGGGGGACACCGTCGTTGTAATCGCTCCGGAGAACCTGAAGTCGGGACCCCTGGGAGAGGTGCTGCCGGCCACCGGCGAGTTCATCATGACCGGCACCTTCGAAACCGGGATGTACGAGTACGACTCCGGTCACCTCTACGCCGAGATGGGCGCGGTGGCGCGGCTGCTGGACTTCGGCGATGATGTCGGCGGCCTGGCCCTGGCCGTCAGCGACCCCTGGGAGGCGCGCGTCATCGGCAACGCCGTGTCCGCTAGGCTGAGCTTTCCGTACTACACGAACGACTGGATGACGCTGAACAGTTCGCTCTTCGGCGCGCTGAAGCTGGAAAAGCTCGCCATGGGCGTGATCCTGTTCCTCATCGTCGTCGTCGCGGCGTTCAACATCATCAGCACGCTCATCATGGTCGTCACCGACAAGACCCGGGAGATCGGGATCCTCAAGTCGATGGGCATGACGAACCGCTCGGTGCTCCGCATCTTCCTGCTACAGGGCCTGACGATCGGCGCGATCGGCACGGCGCTCGGCACCGTGGGCGGTCTCGTCGTGGTGTGGCTCATCGACCGCTACGACTTCATCAAGCTGCCGGTCGATATCTACGGGATTCCGACCCTGCCCGTAGCGCTCGACGCGAGGGACGTCGGCCTGATCGTGGCGCTGAGCATCCTGGTGGCCTTCGCGGCCACGATCCTTCCCGCGCGGCAGGCGTCGCGGCTCACGCCCGTCGAGGCGATCCGACATGAGTGAGCGACCGGTGCCGGGAGGCATGGACCAGGCCCGCGCGGACCCCGGGCGCGTGGCGACCGTGCCAGCGCCCGGCGGCGTGGTCCTGGAGGCCAAGCGCCTGAAGAAGATCTACGTCGGCGGAGACGGCGGCGAGCTGGTGGTGCTGGACGGCGTGGACCTCGCCGTCGCGAGCGGGGAGGCGGTGGCCATCGTGGGAGCGAGCGGCGCGGGGAAATCCACGCTCCTCCATCTCCTGGGCGGACTCGACCGGCCGACCGCCGGGGAGGTGCTGCTGGAAGGTCGCTCGATCGGCCTGCTGCCCGACGAAGAGCTGGCGCGGCTGCGCAACTGCCGGATCGGGTTCGTCTTCCAGTTCCACCACCTCCTGCGCGAATTCAGCGCGCTCGAGAACGTCGCGCTGCCCATGTTCATCGGCGGGGTGGACCGGGCGACCGCGCTCAGGCGCGCGAGTCAGCTGCTCGAAGAGGTCGGCCTGTCCGGCCGGCTCGAGCACCGGCCGGCGCACCTGAGCGGCGGAGAGCAGCAGCGCGTGGCGGTCGCGCGCGCCCTGGCCAACGCCCCGGCCCTGCTCATCGCCGACGAGCCGACCGGTAACCTGGACGCCCATACCAGCGACCGCCTGCACGAGCTGTTCTTCCGGTTGCGCGAGGATCACGGCGTGGCTCTCGTGCTGGCCACGCACAACCGCGAGCTCGCCGATCGCGCGGACAGGATCCTGCGGGTCAAGGGAGGCCTGCTGGAGAGCTTCTACCCCGCGGCGCCCAACGAATGATGCTCTGCGACCACTGCGGGGAACGCGACGCCGTGATTCATCTCACGCACATCGAGAACAACGAGATGAACAGCTTCCACCTGTGCGAGACGTGCGCGGCCGAGAAGGGGATCGACCCCGAAACCGAGGAGGGCGTGAACGCGCCCCTCGCCGCGTTCCTCGCGCAGATGGGCGGCGAGGAGAGCGACACGGCCGCGGCGGAGGAGGGCGAGTGCCCCTACTGCGGGCTGTCGCTGGACGGGTTCAAGAAGACCGGCAGGCTGGGCTGCTCGCAGTGCTACGTGGCTTTCGAAGCCCACCTCAAGAACCTCATGCGGAGGTTGCACGCGGGAACCCAGCACGTGGGCAAGGTATACCTGCCCCCGCACGACTCGACGGACACGAGCCGGGAGGAGCACCTGAGCGGGCTCCGGCGCCGCCTCACGCGCGCCGTCGATAGCGAGGACTTCGAGCGCGCGGCCAAGATCCGCGACCAGATCCGCTCGCTGGAAGGGGCCTGACGTGCGCTCGGTGACCGCGATCGGAGACGTCGGCCTGGAATGGCTGGACGGCAGCGGACCGCACGCCGACGTGGTGCTGTCCACCCGGGTCCGCCTGGCCCGCAACCTTCAGGCGCACGCGTTCCCGACGCGCCTGGGACCCGACGAGCGCCGGCGCATCTGGGCGCGCATCCGGGAAGCCGCCGAGGCCACCGAGCTGCTGCGCGAGGGTGCGGCCATCGAGCTGTCCGCGGTGACCCCGGTGACGCGCCGCGTGCTGCTGGAGCGTCACCTCATCTCGCGGGAGATCGCCGGCGGCCTTGCCGAGGAGAACGCGCCCGTGGGCGCGGGGCTCTTCATGCGCGGCGGCGGAGAGCTCGGCGCGATGGTGAACGAGGAGGACCACCTCCGCCTGCAGGCGCTTCGCTCGGGGTTGCGGCTGACCGAGGCGCACCGCGACGTGGACCGGCTCGACGAGGAGCTGGGCGGCCGCCTTTCGTTCGCGTTCCACCCCGAATTCGGCTTCCTGACCAGCTGTCCGACGAACGTGGGCACCGGACTGCGCGCGTCGTTGCTCGTGCACCTGCCCGGCCTCGTCCTGACGAAGGAGATCGCGAAGGTCCTGCAGGGCATCAACCAGGTAGGTCTAACGTTCCGCGGCCTCTACGGCGAGGGCTCGGAGGTGATCGGGAACTTCTTCCAGATCTCCAATCAGACCACGCTCGGAAAGAGCGAGGAGGACCTGATCGACCACCTGAACCGGATCGTCGGTCAGGTCATCCAGTACGAGATGCAGGCGCGCGGCGTGCTCCTGCGCGACGCCCCGGCGGTGATCGAGGACAAGATCTGGCGGGCGTACGGCCTCCTTTCCCACGCCCGCACGCTGTCGTTCGAGGAGGTGATGAACCTCCTCAGCGCCGTGCGCCTGGGGGTGGGTCTGAAACTGATCCCGTCCGTGCGGGTATCTTCGCTCAACACGGTCATGATCTATTCGCAGGCGGCCCACCTCGAGCACGCGGCGGGGCGCCGGCTTTCCGAAGGCGAGGAAGAGATCCATCGCGCCGCATACGTCCGCAGGGCGCTCGGCAGGGAAGGCCGGGCCGGGGGACGCGGATCGGGCGCTGAACGGTAGCCGGAGAGGTTCGGGGACGTCTCGGGGCTTGGGAACCACGGCATGAACTACAATTTTACGGATCGAGTGCGGAAGGTGCTGGCGATGGCCCGCGAAGAGGCCATCCGGCTCCAGCACGACTACGTCGGCACCGAACACATCCTCCTGGGCCTGATCCGGGAGGGCGAAGGCGTGGCTGCCGCCGTCCTCATGAACCTCAACGTCGATCTGGAGCAGGTCCACGAGCGCGTGGAGAGCGAGGTCCGGAAGGGCAAGGCGACGATCGCGCTGGGCGAGCTGCCCTACACGTCCCGGGCCAAGAAGGTGCTCGAGTACGCGATGGCCGAGGCCCGCGACCTGAGCCACTCCTACGTGGGCACCGAGCACCTGCTGCTGGGACTCCTGCGCGAAGAGCGCGGCATCGCGGCGCAGGTCCTCAACGCGCTCGGAGTCACGCTCGAGGAGGCCCGGGGGCAGACCCAGAAGCTGCTGGGGAGCGATCTCGACGCGACCCCCACCGGCGCGGGCGCCGGGTCCGGCTCGTCCTCCGCTCCGGCCAAATCCGACAAGAAATCCAAGACCCCAGCGCTGGACCATTTCTGCCGCGACCTCACCGAGCTCGCCCGCAAGGGAGAGCTCGACCCGACGATCGGGCGGGCCATGGAGATCGAGCGCGTGATGGAGGTCCTGTCCCGTCGCAAGAAGAACAACCCGGTCCTGATCGGCGAGCCGGGCGTCGGCAAGACCGCCATCGTCGAGGGACTCGCGCAGCTGATCTCGCGTGGCGAGGTCGCCGACAGCCTCTCCGACCACCGCGTCCTGGCGCTCGACATGGCGGCCGTGATCGCGGGCACCAAGTACCGGGGGCAGTTCGAGGAGCGCCTCAAGGCGATCATGAACGAGATCGCCCAGAACAAGGGCGTCATCCTGTTCATCGACGAGCTGCACACGCTGGTGGGCGCGGGCGCCGCCGAGGGCGCTATCGACGCGTCCAACATGCTCAAGCCGGCGCTGGCGCGCGGGGAGCTGCAGTGCGTGGGCGCGTCCACGTTGAACGAGTACCGCAAGTACATCGAGAAGGACGGCGCCCTGGAGCGGCGCTTCCAGACGGTGATCGTCGATCCGCCGACGCTCGACGAGACGCTCGACATCCTGAAGGGCCTCCGCAAGCACTACGAGGACCACCACAAGATCGTCGTCCCCGACGAGACGCTGGCGGCCGCCGCCAAGCTCTCCGAACGCTACATCACCGACCGCTTCCTGCCCGACAAGGCGATCGACGTGATCGACGAGGCCGGGGCTCGCGCGCGGCTGGCGACGCAGGTCCCGCCGCCCGAGGTCGCGGACCTGAAGAAGGAGATGGACGAGCTCTCCGACTCCAAGGACGAGGCGATCCGGGAGCAGGACTTCGAGAAGGCGGCGGAACTGCGCGACCAGGAGCGTGAACTGCAGGAGCGCATCCGCAACGAGCAGGACGCGTGGGAGGAGGAGCGGCGCACCCATCGTCCCGTCATTTCCGAGGAGGACGTCGCGTTCATCGTCAGCCGCTGGACCGGCGTGCCCGTGACCCGCCTGCAGGAGGCGGAGTCGGAGCGTCTGGTGCGCATGGAGGAGGAGCTCCACGAGCGCGTCGTCGGGCAGGCGGAGGCGATCCGCGCGATCAGCCGATCGATCCGGCGCAGCAGGGCGGGCCTCAAGGACCCGCGCCGGCCGATCGGAAGCTTCATCTTCAGCGGCCCGACGGGGGTCGGGAAGACCGAGCTGGCGCGTGCGCTCGCCGAGTTCCTGTTCGCCGACAGGGACGCCCTGATCCGCGTCGACATGAGCGAGTACATGGAGAAGTTCTCCGTGTCGCGACTGATCGGCGCGCCCACGGGCTACGTGGGCTACGAGGATTCCGGCGCGCTGACCAAGGCGGTGCGCCGCAAGCCGTACTCGGTGGTCCTGCTGGACGAGATCGAGAAGGCGCATCCGGACGTGTTCAACATCCTGCTCCAGGTGCTCGACGAAGGCCACCTGACCGACAACTACGGCCGCGTCATCGACTTCAAGAACACCGTCATCATCATGACCTCCAACCTGGGCGCCCGAGACATCAGCAAGGGCGGCATGGGATTCCAGCCGGGCGCGGGCGAGGGCGCCTACGAGATCATGCAGGAGAAGGTCAAGGAAGAGATCGAGCGCGCCTTCAACCCCGAGTTCCTGAACCGCGTGGATGACACCATCGTGTTCCACCCGCTGAGCCGCGATCAGATCGGACAGATCGTCCACATCATGCTCGGCGAGGTAAAGGGGCGCCTTGCGGAGGAATCGCTGAAGCTGACGCTGACCGAGCGCGCGATCGAATTCCTGGTCGATCACGGATACGATCAGACGTTCGGCGCGCGTCCGCTGCGCAGGGCGATCCAGCGTTACCTGGAGGATCCGCTCTCGGAGAAGATCCTCATGGGCGAGTACGCGACCGGAGACGACGTCGAAGTGGATGTATCCGATGAGGGCGACGCGCTGGCCTTCCGCGTGCCTTCTTCGAGCCATACCTGAACCGATGACAGCGGTCGCCGTTCCGATTCGCCCCGCGCCACATCGCATCCACCATCCGCTCGGCGCCGCGCTCGCGGTGCTCGTGCTTCTGGGGACGCCCCTCGGGGGGTTCGCCCAGCAGGAGGGCCCGCCGCCGCCGCGCTCGCTGGAGGTCCGGATCGAGTCCGTCACCGTCCGCGGAGCGGAGCGGCTGGGCGTGGAGGCGGTGCTCCAGGCGTCCGGCCTCGTCGCCGGCCAACAAGCCTCCTACCGGACGATTCAGCGCTCCGTGCGTCGCCTCTGGAGCACGGGCCTCTATGCCGACGTGCGCTACTCGGCGCTTCCGGTGGAAGGGGCCGAGGAGGAGCGCGTCCACATCATCCTGGACGTGGTCGAGCAGCCGTACGTAGCCCAGGTCGTGCTCGAGGGCCTCGAGAACCTTAGCGCCTCCAGCGTTCGCGACACGCTGGGGATCCGCGGCTCGGGGGCGTACAATCCGGCGCGCGCGGCGCTGGCGGAGGACTTCATCCGCGTGGGCCTCGCCGACAAGGGGATCCGCGTCCGCAGCGTCGAGCACGAGCTCGTGCCGATCCCCGAGCGCCCCGGCGAGAACCGCCTGATTATCCGCGTCGAGGAGGGAAGCCGGGTCGCGATCGCCGACGTAACCTTCGAGGGCAACCGGGTCTTCGACGACGAGGCCCTGCGTGGCGTCATGGGGACCAAGCCCGAGGGCTTCATATGGTTCCGGGACGGCAAGTACGACGAGGACCGGCTGCGCCAGGATCTGCGGGACCGTCTGCCG
Organism: Longimicrobiales bacterium; assembly: GCA_035513295.1. GTDB lineage: Bacteria > Gemmatimonadota > Gemmatimonadetes > Longimicrobiales > RSA9 > DATHRK01. Next base: position 26,689 of record DATKCH010000102.1, on the reverse strand, counting down.
GCGTTCTACGGCGGGCGCGGGTACATCGACATGGAGGTCCTCGGGGACACCCTGATCGTCGATTCGGAGAGCGGCAAGGCGCAGCTGATCATTCGCGTCGAGGAAGGCGAGCAATACCGGATCGCGGACTTCGACGTGCGGGGCAATCGCCGCTTCCCGACCGACGACCTGAAGGTCTACTTCACCGGCCGTCGCGGCGGCCTGCTCGGCACGCTGGGATTCGGCGGCAGCGGCATCGGCGAGCAGCGCAACCCGGTGTTCGACCGGGAGGCCTTCGACGCGGCCACCGAGAGCGTGTGGCAGCTCTACCGCAACGAGGGCTACATCTACTCGCAGGTCAACCCGGTCGTGGAGCGCACCACGCTGGAGGACGGCACGCCCGCCGTGTCCGTGGCGTGGGAGATCGTGGAAAACAACCCCGCGTACGTGAACCGCGTACGCATCGCGGGCAACACGCACACGCACGAGCGGGTCATCCGGGAGCGGCTGCTGGTGCTTCCCGGCGACGTCTACAACGAGGAGGCGCTCATCCGCAGCATGGAGAGCATCTCCGCGCTAGGCTTCTTCGAAGCGCCCCTCATGCCCCCCGACATACAGCCGGATCCGCAGACCGGTGACATCGACATCACCTTCAACGTCACCGAGAAGCAGACCGGCTCGTTCAACTTCGGCACGGCGCTCGGCGGAGTCTCGGGCGTGTCCGGATTTCTGGGCTACGACGAGCCGAACCTGTTCGGCCAGGCCAAGGTCGGACATCTGCGCTGGGAATTCGGCCGGTACTCCAACAACTTCGAGGCGAGCTACACCGATCCCTCCTTCCGCGGGTCGCGGTTCAGCGGATCGGCGTCCTTCTTCAACACGAGCAATCGATACTTCACGTTCCGCGAGGGGCGGGTACGCCGGTTCGGCGGATCGCTGCGCGTCGGGGTCCCGTTCCGCTGGGATCGCTGGACGCGCGTGTTCCTGGGATACTCGCTGCAGGAAACGACCTACGACCAGACGTCCGGCCAGCGGACGAGCCTGTTCTCGCTGCCCGACGGCACGCAGAGCACGGTCACGCTGGGCCTGAACCGCTCGACGCTGAACCATCCGCTCTTCCCGACCTCGGGGTCGGAGCAGCGGATCGAGTTGGACTACACGGGCGGCCCCTTCGGCGGGAACGGAGAGTTCCAGAAGTACACCGCCGAGGGGAGCTGGTGGGTTCCCGTCGCGCAGATCGGCGGCGGAACGCCGGGTGACCGCCCCGTCCGCTTCGCGCTCGGGTTGTCCGTCGAGGGGGGCGTGCTGTTCGGCGACGCGAGCCGATTCCCGTTCGAGCGCTTCTGGCTGGGCGGCACGCAGTTCGGCACGTCCCTGCGCGGTTACGAAGAGAACACGATCACGCCTCTAGGGTACTTCTCGCGCAACTCCAGCTTGATCGACCTCGAGGACCGTTTCGGCGATGCGTACGTGAAGGTCAGCGGCGAGTACGCCGTTCGCTTCAACGACAACATCTCCGCGGCCGCGTTCTACGACGCCGGCAATCTGTGGCGGGATCCGGGGCAGATCGACCCGGCCCGGCTGTTCCGGGGAGCCGGCGTGGGGCTCATGATCGTGACGCCGTTCGGACCCATCGGGCTCGACTACGCCTACGGATTCGATCGCACGGTGCCGGGTTGGCAGCTGCACTTCAAGCTCGGCAACCTGAGGTAAGGGAGTACGCGCGCCGGGCGCGCGCTACCAACACGGCGGACACCGCGCGCTCCGGAACGGAGCGCCGTTCGGAACAAAGGGAAATGCCATGCGAAGCCCCCAAGTACTCGCCCTCGTCCTGCTGGCCGCCGCGGCCGCGGCGCCGCTGGCGGCCCAGGGGCCCCAGAAGTTCGCCTACGTGGACACCCGGCGCGTCATCGCCGAGGCCCCGGGCGCGCGCGAGGCCCAGGCGACGTTCGAGCAGGAGATCGAGGGGTTTCAGGCCGAGCTGAGCGGCCTGGAAGCCGAACTGCAGACGATGTTCGACGATTACGAGCGCCAGCAGGTGACCCTGTCGCCGGAAGCGCGGCGCGAGCGCCAGGATGCGATCCGCTCCAAGCAGAACGAGTATCAGCAGCGCGCCCAGCAGATGGAACAGCGCGCCGCCCAGCGGCAGACCGAACTGGTCGAACCGATCATGGAGCGCATCCAGAGCGTACTGAGCGAGATTCAGCGCACCGAGGGTTACGCGTTCATCTTCGACGCGGCCGCGGGCGCCGTCGTCGCGGCCGATCCCTCGCTCGACCTCACCGACCAGGTGCTCACACGGCTGCGGGCGGGTTCGGCGGGCCAACCCTAACGTCCCGTTGAGGGCCTCCGAACTGGCCGCCGCCGCGGGCGGCACGCTGGCCGGGGACGAAGATCCCGACATCGCGGGCGTCGCTCCCCTGCAAACGGCGGGAAACGCCGATCTGGCGTTTCTTGCCCACCCCAAGTACCGCCGGTACGTTTCCGCGTCTCGGGCCGGCGCGCTTCTGGTCGGGTCCGATCTGGGCGACACGCACTTTCCGGGACCGCGCATCGTGGTCCCGGACGTGCATCGGGCGCTGGCGACCCTGCTGCCCCTGCTCTACCCGGAGCCGCCCGCCCGGCGCGGCGTGCACGAGACGGCGCGCATCGGCGCTCGGGTCCACATCGGCGCGGACGCCCACGTGGGGCCGTTCGCCGTGCTGGAGGAGAACGCGCGCGTGGGCGACCGCGCGTCGATCGGAGCTCACTGCGTCCTCGGAGCTGGCGCGGACGTGGGCGCGGACGCCGTGCTTCACCCGCACGTGACGCTGTACCCGGGGGTCGAGATCGGCCCGCGCTCGATCGTCCACGCCGGCTGCCGCCTGGGCGTGGACGGGTTCGGCTACGCGCCCGGCGATTCCGGATTGCGCAAGGTGCCGCAGGTGGGCGGGTGCCGGATCGGAGCGGACGTCGAGATCGGCGCGAACACGACGATCGATCGCGGGTCGGTCGGGGTGACGGAGATCGGCGACGGAGTGAAGATCGACAACCTGGTTCACATCGCGCACAACGTGAGCATCGGAGAGCATTCCGTCATCGTGGCACAGGTGGGGATCGCCGGCAGCACGGTCATCGGCCGGGGGGTGACCCTCGCGGGGCAGGCGGGCGTCCCGGGCCACCTGGAGATCGGCGACGGAGCGACCATCGCGGCGCAGGCCGGCGTATTCGGCGACGTCCCGGCGGGAGCCACCTACAGCGGCTACCCGGCCCGCCCCCACAAGGAAGCCCTGCGCGCGCAGGCGGCGCTGGGCAAGGTGTCCGACCTCCTCCGGCGGGTGCGCGCGCTCGAAAGCAAGCTTACGGGAAGGGACGCGTGAGCGTCGCTCGGCAGAACACGCTCGCATCCGAGGCGTCCCTCGACGGAGTGGGCCTCCACACGGGAGAAGCCGCGCGCCTGCGCTTTCTCCCCGCTCCGGCGTCCGCAGGCATCCGGTTCCGCCGGACCGACCTGGACGGAGAACCCGCCATCCCGGCCGACCTGGATCACGTCACCTCCACCGACCGCGGCACCAACCTCGGCGCCGGACGGGCCTCCGTGAACACCGTCGAGCACGTGCTCGCCGCGGCCATGGCGCTGCGCCTGGACAACGTCACGATCGACATCGACGGACCCGAGGTCCCGATCACGGACGGCAGCTTTCAGCCGTTCTACTCGGCGCTGTGCGAGGCCGGGCTCAACGAGCAGCAGGAGCCGGCGCGCGTGCTCCGGCTGGAACGCAACGTGACCGCGCAGGGTCCCATGGGAGCCAGCTACGTGGGCATGCCGTCGGACCGCCTGCGGGTATCGGCCGGGATCGAGTTCGACCATCCGCTCGTGCAAAGGCAGTTCGCCTCCTTCGACGTGGACCCCGCTGATTTCGCACGGCACGTCGCGCCCGCGCGCACCTTCGGCTTCCTGCGAGAGGCGGAGGAGCTGCGCGCGCGCGGCCTCGCGCTCGGGGCTACGCTCGAGAACGCGATCGTGCTGGACGACGACGGGCTCGCGTCAGGGGAGCTGCGCTTCGCCGACGAGTTCGTGCGCCACAAGATCGGCGACATCGTGGGCGACCTCGCGCTCCTCGGCGCCAGGGTGGAAGCGCACATCATGGCCGACCGGCCGAGCCACGCGGGCAACCTGGCCCTCGCGCGAGCGATACGGTCGGCGCACGCCGCGAGCCAGCAGCAGGTGGACATCCAGCGCATCATGGAGGTGCTCCCGCACCGATACCCGCTGCTGCTCGTGGACCGGGTCCTTGAGTTCGAGCGGGAGCGGCGGGTCGTCGGCATCAAGAACGTGACCATCAACGAGCCGTTCTTCCAGGGCCATTTTCCGGGACACCCGGTCATGCCGGGCGTGCTGATCATCGAGGCGATGGCCCAGTGCGGCGGGCTGCTTCTGATGGACTCCGTCGACGATCCCGAGAACAAGGTCGTGTATTTCATGTCGCTCGACAAAGTGAAGTGGCGCCGGCCCGTGCGGCCCGGCGACCAGTTGCGCTTCGAGCTCGAGATGCTGCATCTGCGGCGCCAGGTCTGTCGCATGCGCGGCACCGCAACGGTAGACGGCAACCCCGTCGCGGAGGCGGAGATGATGGCCCGCATCATGGATCGCTAGGATGGGGGAGGGGAGCATGCTGAGGACAAAGTCCCGGAGCGAGACCGACGTCCACGCGACGGCGATCGTCGACGCGGGTGTCGAGCTCGGCTCCGGCGTCACAATTGGACCCTACAGCGTGGTGGGCCCCGGCGTCTCGATCGGAGCCGGGACGTCGCTCGGGCCCCACGTTCTGGTCGAACGGGACACGGCGATAGGAGAGGCCTGCACCATCGCGAAGGGAGCCGTCCTCGGTACGGACCCGCAGGACCTGAAGTACCAGGGGGAGACCACGTTCCTCGTCGTCGGCGACCGGACCGTGATCCGGGAGTACGCGACGCTGAACCGTGGCACGGCGGCGCGCGGGCGCACGGAGGTGGGCAGCGACTGTCTCCTGATGGCCTACGTGCACGTGGCGCACGACTGCGTGGTCGGGGATCACGTGGTCCTCTCCAACGCGGTCAACATGGCGGGGCACGTGATCATCGGCGATCACGCGATCGTCGGCGGCCTGACCGCGATCCACCAGTTCGTCCGGATCGGCGGTCACGCGTTCGTGGGAGGAGCGTCCCGGGTTCCCAAGGACGTGCCGCCGTACCTCAAGGCGGCGGGCAACCCGATGCAGCTCTACGGCCTGAACGGCGTGGGCCTGCAGCGCCGGGGCTTCTCGGAGGACGTGCGCGTCCAGCTGAAGCGCGCCTACCGGATCTTCTTCCACTCCCAGCTCAACGTCTCCCAGGCCATCGAGCGCGCCCGCGCCGAGCTGCCCCCGTCCCCGGAACTCGAGACCTTCCTGTCGTTCGTGGAGGAGAGCGAGCGCGGGATCCTGGTATAGGCCGATGCTACGCGTCGGAGTCGCGGGGGTGGGGAGCCTCGGCTTCCACCACGCGCGCATCCTGCGCGAGCTCGAACCGGTGGCCGCGGTCCTCGTCCACGATACGGATCCTGTCAGGCTCGCGGGCGTCGCCGAGCAGCTCGAGGTCGAGGCCCGCCCGGAACTCGCGGACCTGCTGGGGGACGTCGATGCGCTGATCGTGGCGGTGCCCACGCGGGCCCACGAGAACGTGGCGCGCGCGGCGCTGCGTCGCGGCGTCGGGGTGCTGATCGAGAAGCCGATCGCCGCCGGCATCGAACAGGCGGACCGCATCCTGGAGGAGGCCGAGCGCTCCGGGGCGATCGTGCAGATCGGCCACGTGGAGCGCTTCAACGGAGTCGTGCGCGCCAGCGAGCCGTACCTCGATACGCCGCTCTTCATCGAGTCGCACCGGCTCGCGCCGTTCGGACCGCGCGGCACCGACGTCGCGGTGGTGCTGGACCTCATGATCCACGACCTGGACCTGATTCTCAGCATCGTGCACGACAGCGTGCGTTCGGTGTCGGCCACGGGGGTTCCGGTGCTCACTCCGAACGCGGACATCGCGAACGCGCGCCTGGAGTTCGACGGCGGGTGCGTGGCGAACGTAACGGCCAGCCGCGTGTCGCTGGAGCGGCGGCGGAAGCTCCGATTCTTCCAGCGCTCGGGCTACATCAGCCTCGATCTGGACGCCGGCGTCGGCGAGTTTCTGCGCATACGGGAGGGCGCGCGCGTCGCGCCCGGCGTGCCGCTGCGGGGCAACCGCCTCGAGGACGTGATCGAGCGCGTGGATCTGCGATCGGACGGCGGCGAGCCGCTGCGGCACGAGTTGCGCAGCTTCCTCGCGGCCATCGAGGGACGAGAGGAGGTCGCCGTGAGCGGCGAGGACGGCCGCCGCGCCCTCGCGACCGCACTGGAGATCATGGACCGGATCGAGCGAAATGTCGCTGCTGCGCGTCCTGCGTGAACGCCGGGGAGGGAGCCGGACCCCTGCGAAGCCGCCCCGCCTGTGGCGCCTGATCGCGGGTCTCGTGATCGTCGCCCTCATGATCTGGATGGCGTCCCACATCGCCAGCGGGTGAGCGCGCCGTCCATCCTGCTTTCGGCGGGCGAGGCGTCGGGCGACCTGCACGGCGCGGCGCTGGCGCGCGCGCTCCGGCGCCGGTGGCCGGACGCCCGCCTGTGGGGCCTGGGTGGCCCGCGCATGCGCGCGGAGGGCGTGCGGCTGATGGCCGACCTGGAGCGCCTGGCGGTGATGGGCTTCGCGGAGGTGTTGCGGCACCTGCCGTACTTCGCGGGGCTGCTGTCGCGGCTGCGGCGCGAGCTCGCCGAGCGCCCCCCCGATCTCGTGATCCCCATCGACTACCCGGGCCTCAACATGCGCCTGGCGCGCGCCGCCCGCGCCCGGCGCATTCCCGTCCTCTACTACATCGCGCCGCAGTTCTGGGCGTGGAAAGGGCGGCGCGCGCAGGAGCTCGGCCGCATCGCCGACCGCGTGGCGGTGATCCTGCCGTTCGAGGCGGACGGGCTGGAGCGCGCGGGCGCGAGCGCCGATTTCGTCGGCCACCCGTTGCTCGAGGAGCGCCCCGCGGCCCCCTCCCGGGAGGACTTCTGTGCGTCGCTGGACCTGGACCCCGGCCGCGCCCTGATCGCGCTCCTGCCGGGGTCGCGGCGGCAGGAGATCGCGCGCCACCTGGGTCCGTTCGTCGAGGCGGCGCGCAGAGCGGCGGCGCCCACGGGCGCGGCGCCCGTGCTGGCGCTCGCTCCGGGCCTGCCGGCGGGGCTCTTCGCCGGCGCGGGCGTCGCCGTGACACCCGACGCCTGGGGTCTGCTGGAGCACGCGCGCGGCGCGCTGGTGAAGTCGGGGACCGGGACCCTGCAGGCGGCCATCACCGGCACCCCGCTGGTCGTCGCCTACCGCACCAGCGCGCTCACGTACGCGCTCGCGCGCCGGGTCGTGCGGGTGCCCCACGTTTCGCTCGTGAACCTGGTCGCGGACGCGCCCGTGGTGCCCGAGCTCCTGCAGCGCGACGTCGAGCCCGGACCGCTCGCCCAGGCGCTCGCACGGATCCTCGAGGAGGGGCCGGAGCGCGCGGCGATGCTGGACGGTCTGGCGCGCGTGCGCGCGGCGCTTGCGGCGCCCGCCGGCGCGGGACCGAGCGAGCGCGTCGCCGAGCTCGCGGCACGGCTCCTGGCCGGCGGCGCGGGCGGTTGACGATGGCGAGGAAGCGGCGCGTGCCGGCGTGGGCCTTCCGCGCGGCGGTGTGGGCGCTCGAGGCGCTGCTGCGCACGATGCGCGTGCGCGTCGTCGGGTCTGAGCACGTCGAGCCGATGGACCAGGCGAAGGACCCGTACGTAGCGGTCTTCTGGCATTCGCGCCTCCTGCCCGTGGCGTTCGCGTACCGCGGCAGCGACGTGGCCACCCTCATCAGCCGCTCTCGCGACGGCGAGATGATCGCCGGGGTCGCCGCCCGCTGGGGATATCGCGTGGAGCGGGGGTCCAGCTCGAGGGGGGGCGGCGAGGGGCTGCGGGCGGTCGTGCGCCACCTCCAGGCGCGCCGCCGCGTGGCGCTCACGCCGGACGGACCGCGCGGTCCGGCGCGGGTGATGAAGGCCGGTCCGCTGCAGGCGGCCCGCCTCACGGGCGCGCCCGTCGTGCCGGTCGCCGTCGCCGCGGACCGCGCGTGGCGCGCTGGCAGCTGGGATCGCTTCATGGTGCCGAAGCCGTTCGCGCGCGTGCTGATCCGCTTCGGCGAGCCGGTCTTCGTCGCGCCCGACGCCCCGCCGGACGAGCTGGAGCGCCTGCGTGTCCGGCTGGAGGAAGGGCTGAACGACCTGGTCGACCGAGCCGATGACGACGTCCGGCGCTGAGTGGGCCCGGGGGTACCTGGCCGGCCTGCCGGTGCGCGGACGCCGCCTGGCCGACCTCGCGCTGCTGCCGGCGGAATTCGCCTATCGCGCCGCCGTGAAGATCCGCAGGGCCGCCTACGCGCGGGGCCTCCTGAGCTCAAGGCTGCCCGACCTGCCGGTTTTGTCGGTCGGCAACCTGGTCGTCGGTGGCGCCGGCAAGACGCCGGTCACTGCCTACCTGGCGCGCCGCCTCGCGGCCGCCGGGGCCCGCCCGGCCGTGATCCACGGGGGCTACGCCGAGGACGAGCCGCTGCTGCACCGATTCTGGAACCCCGCGATCCCGGTCATCGTCGACAGGTCGCGCGCGCGGGCCGTGCGCGCGGCTGCCGACGCCGGCGCGAACGTCGCCGTTCTCGATGATGCCTTTCAGCACCTCGCTCTCGCGCGCTCGGCGGACGTCGTGCTCGTCCCCGTCGAGCGGTGGGAGCCCAGGCCACGCCTGCTGCCCCGCGGTCCGTGGAGGGAGGCCCCCTCGGCGCTCGCCGGCGCCGACCTGATCGGGCTGACCCACAGGGGCGCCGATCCGGCCGAGGTGGACGCGGTGCGACGCGCCGTGGGAGGGGGAAACGGGCCCGCGGTAGCCGAGTTCGTGCTCGAGGCCGTAGGATGGCACCGCCTCGAGCCGGGCGCCGGCTCGGTGGGGCCGGCGACCGGGCCGGACGACGATGAAGCGCGCGCGCCGCCGGCCGCGGAGGGGCTCGCGGTGTGCGCCGTCGCCGACCCGGACGGGTTTCGCCGGAGCGCGGTCCGCGCCGGCGCCCGCGTCGGCTCCATGCTCACCTTCGGGGATCATCACGAATACGATGCCGGGGACCTGCGGCACATCGCGCGCACGGCGGCCGGCCGGCCGGTGCTCACGACCGAGAAGGACGCGGTCAAGTTGAGCGCGCTCGCCGGACGCGCGCCGGTTTGGGTTCTGCGCGAGCGCGTGCGGGTCGGGTCCGGCGACGAGGAGGTCGAGCGCCTCCTGCGCGGACTCCTGCAGTGAGCCGGGACCGGCGCGTGCTGGTCGTCGGGAGCGGCGTGGCAGGCCTGAGCTTCGCGCTCAAGCTCGCCGAGCTCGCCGACGTGACGGTGGTCACCAAGAAGCACCGCGCGGAATCGAACACCAACTACGCGCAGGGTGGCATCGCCGCCGTGCTCGGCGCCGAGGATTCCCCGGCCGACCACGTGCGCGACACCGTCGTGGCGGGAGCCGGGCTGTGTCACGTGGACGCCGTCGAACGCCTGGTGCGGGAGGGTCCGGAACGGATCCACGAGCTGCTGGAGTGGGGCGTCGCGTTCTCCCGGACGGGCGAGCGCCTCCACCTGGGACGCGAGGGCGGCCACTCGCACCGGCGCATCGTGCACGCGCTGGACCGCACCGGGCGGGCGATCGAGTCGGCGCTGCTCGAGGCCGTCGCCGCGCACCCGTCCATCGACGTCCTGGAGGACCACCTCGCGGTGGACCTCGTCGTCGCCGGGGGCGCGCGCGCGCCGCGCTGCGGCGGCTGCGTCGTCTACGACCGCACCGCCGGCGAACCGCTCGTCGTGCGCGCGCACTTCACGCTCCTGGCGACCGGCGGACTCGGGCGCGTCTACCTGCATACGACGAACCCGGCTATCGCCACCGGAGACGGGCTCGCGATGGCTTGGCGTGCGGGGGCCCGGGTGGCCAACCTCGAGTTCGTGCAGTTCCACCCCAGCGCGCTGTATCCGGCCGAGGACCGTGCGGTGCTGATCTCCGAGGCGGTCCGCGGGGAGGGCGCCCGGCTTTTGACGGTCGACGGGCGGCCGCTCATGGCCGGCCATCCCGACGGCTCGCTCGCGACGCGCGACGTGGTCGCGCGCGCCATCGACATGGAGCTCAAGCGCACCGGCGCAACGCACGCCCTGCTCGACGCGACGTCGATCCCCGCCGACGTGCTCGAGCGCCGCTTCCCAAACATCGTCGCCGAGTGCGCCGACCGTGGCCTGGACATGACGACGGAGCCGGTGCCCATCGTCCCGGCGGCGCACTACGCGTGCGGAGGCGTGTCCACGGACGCCGACGGCCGGACCAGCATCGACCGCCTCTTCGCCGTCGGGGAAGTGGCGTTCACCGGTGTCCACGGCGCCAACCGGCTGGCCTCGAATTCGCTGCTCGAGGCCGTCGTTTACAGCCACCGGGCGGCCATCGCGGTGGCGAACGGCCTGGAGGAAACGCGCGCTGCCGGGCCCGTCGGAGAGCCGACGGACGCGACGGTGCGCGGCCCCGACCGCGAGGACCGCGGCACGGTCGAGGCCCGGATCCGCTCCCTGATGTGGGAAGACGTGGGCATCGTCAGGACCGACGAACGCCTGCGCCGCGCGGTGGCGACGCTGGACGCCTGGTCCGCCGACCCCTCGACGCTGGAAGGACTGTCCGGGTCCGGGCGGGTCGAGGCGCGGAATCTGCTGCTCGCGGCGCGCCTGGTGGCGCGCTGCGCTGGTCTCAGGAAGGAGAGTCGCGGTTTGCATCACAACCTGGATCACCCGGAGGCGGACCCCGCCTTCCTCCACGACACGGTGCTGCGCCCGTGAAGGTCTGGACGATCGCGGTGGGCCGCCCCGGCCAGGACCTGGCCGCGCCGATCGGCGCCTACGAGGAACGCGCCGGCCGCTACTGGAAGATGGAGACGCTCGAGGTGCGCGCCGGCGCGCACGGAGGCGGCCAGACCGCGACGGACGTGCGCACCGCCGAAGGCGAGCGGATCCTGGAGCGCCTTCCGGACGGCGTCGAGGTGATCGCGCTGAGCCGCGCCGGCGAGTCGTGGAACTCGCGCGCCCTAGCCCAGCACATGGATGGACACCGCCTGTATGGTCGCCCCGGATCGGCGTTCGTGATCGGCGGCGCGTACGGCCTCGCGCTGAGCGTGCTGGAGCGCGCGGACGTCCAGCTCTCGCTGTCCGCGATGACGCTGCCGCACGACTTCGCCCGGCTGGTGGTGCTCGAGCAGATCTACCGCGCGGGCACGATCCTCAGGGGCGAGCCATACCACAAGGGACCGGAGGGAGCGTGAGCCTGGAGATTCGGGTCGCAAGGGCCACCGGCAATCGGATCGTGGAGGACCACCTCGACGGAGGCGCGTCCATCCGCGCCTTCCTCGCGCACGACCCGCACTCCGCCGCCTCCTACGAGCGGCGCGCCGAAGACATCGACCGCCGCTTCCCCGATGGCTACGCGCACCTCGTGGGGGCGCTCGAGCCGGCTTCCCAGGAGGGTTCGACGCGGCTGCGCGCGGTCGTGGAGGAACGCGGCTACCTGGTGACGACCGGGCACCAGGCGGGCCTCTTCGGCGGCCCCCTGATGGGCGTCTACAAGCTGCTCTCGGCGGTTCGTCTCGCGCGCGACCTGGAGGAGTCGCTCGGTCGACCCGTGGCTCCCGCGTTCTGGGTCGCCGCCGACGACCACGACTGGGACGAGGCCCGTCGGACCTATCTCCTGGACACGAGCAACGACCTCGTCGAGCTCGCGCTGCCCGCCGACCCCGCCGGCGCCACGACGCCTCCGATGTCGGACCGGCGCCTCGGCCCGGAGGTCGAACCGCTCCTCGCGCGCCTGGAGGACATCCTGCCTGCGACGGAGTTCGCTCCCGACCTGCTGGCCTCGGTTCGGCAGGCGTACACTCCCCAGGCCACGGTGGCGGGGGCCTTCGCGCGTCTGGTCGGCGACCTGGCGGGGCGCTTCGGGGTGCTGCTCGTGGATCCGGCCGCCGAAGCCGTGCGGGCCCTGGCCGCGCCCGTCCTGCGCGCCGCGCTCGACGGCGCCGGAGCGCACGAGACGTCGTTCCGCGAGCGCTCCGCCGCGCTCGAGAAGGCGGGCTACCACGCGCAGATCCCGGTGCTCGCAGGCGGGACCAACCTGCACTTCGCGGGCCCGCTCGGGCGCGAGCGGATCTTCCGGGACGATGGCGGATTCCGGCTGCGCGCGTCCGGCACGGCGATGACGCTCGGGGAGCTGCGGGCGGCGTCGGACACGCCCGGCGCCCTGACGGCGGGGGCGGGCCTACGGCCGGTCCTGGAGAGCGCGCTCCTGCCGACCTTGGCGTACGTGGGCGGGCCCGCGGAGGTCGCCTATTTCGCGCAGATCGAACCCCTCTTCTCGGAGTTCGGGATGACGCCCCCGGTGGTCGTACCGCGCTTCTCGGTCACCCTCATCGAAGGCAAGATCCGCAAGGTGCTAGAGCGCTTCCGTCTGGAGCCCGACGCCTTCGACCGGCCCGCGCACGAGATCGCGGCGCGCGTGCTGCGCGAGGAGCTCCCCGAGGACGTGCAATCCGCGCTCCTGGCCCTGCGGGGCGCCCTGGGCGAGGGATACGGCCGACTCGCGCAGGCGGCCCGGGAGATCGACCCCACCCTGGACGGCGCGATCGGCAGCGCGCGCAACGCGGCGCTGAAGGCCACCGAGGACCTCGAGAAGCGGATCGCGCAGCACTCCGGCGGCCAGCGCGACATCGGGCTCCAGCAGCTGCGCAAGGCGGAGGCGAACCTGGTTCCGGCTGGCAAGGCCCAGGAGCGGGTGCTGAATCCGCTCCAGTACCTCGTGCGCTACGGCCCGACGCTCCTGGACGACGTGCTGGCCGCGATGGGCGACACTTTTGCAACGGTACACTAGCTTCGGGTATGGTCATGGCCGGCATCCTGCTCATCGCGCTCCTGATCCCGCTGCTCGCGGTCGTGCTGGATTCGCCTCCCGCGCGCGCCCTCGCGACCCGGCTGGAGGGCAAGGCGCCGGGGCTGGAAGGCGCCGGCGACGCCGATCGGATGGCCGCGCTCGAGGCCGAAGTGCAGCGCCTGTCGGACCAGGTCGGCCAGCTCGAGGAAGAGTCCCGCTTCCTCCGCCGGCTGCTCGATGAGCGGCCTCGGCGCTCCGGCCTGGGACCCGGCGAACCGACCGCGGGGGGCTGACCTGAGTCCTTCCGGCCGCCGCTCCGGCGCGCCCCTCGTCGCGGCCGGCATCTTCCTCAGCAGAATCGCCGGTCTCGTACGCCAGCGGGTGTTTGCGCACTACTTCGGCGCGACCGCGTCCGCCGACGTGTTCACCACCGCCATGCGCCTGCCCAACGTCCTGCAGAACCTCCTCGGCGAGGGCGTGCTCAGCGCGTCCTTCATCCCCGTGTACGCGGAGCTGCTGGAAGAGGGCAGGGAGGAGGAGGCGGGGCGCGTCGCCGGCGCGATCTTCGCGCTCCTGCTCGCCGCCGCCGGCGCGCTGGCGCTGGTCGGCATCCTCGCGGCGCCGCTGCTCGTGCGCGTCCTCACGCCCGGCTTCGACGGCTTCCGCTACGAGCTGACCGTTCGCCTGGTGCGCGTGATCTTCCCGATGACGGGCCTCATGGTGCTGTCGGCCTGGTCGCTGGGCGTCCTGAACAGCCACCGGCGCTTCTTTCTCTCCTACGTGGCGCCGGTGGCGTGGAACGCCGCGATGATCGCCACGATGCTCGCGCTGGGCGGGCGCCTGGCGCGGCCCGACCTGGCCTGGGCGCTGGCGTGGGGGGCGCTCGCCGGAGGCTTGCTCCAGTTCCTCGTCCAGCTGCCCGGCGTCCTGCGTTCCGAGCCCCGCTTGATCGTGCGCTGGAACAGCCGCCTGGCCGGCGTGCGCACCGCCGTGCGGAACGCCGGGCCGGCCATCCTCGGTCGCGGCGTCGTGCAGGTCAGCGGCTACGTGGACGTGTTCCTGGCGTCGTTTCTGGTGACCGGCGCGCTGGCCGCCCTCGGCTACGCGCAGCTCTTCTACGCGCTGCCGGTCAGCCTCTTCGGGATGTCGGTGGCCGCCGCCGAGCTTCCCGAGCTCGCGCGGCGCCGCTCGGGCGCGACGGCGGTAATGCGCGAGCGCGTCAACGATGGCCTGAATCGCGTCGCGTTCTACGTGGTGCCGACGGCGGTGGCGTATCTGAGCATCGGGGACCACGTCATCGCCGCGCTGTACGAGACGGGCGACTTCACCCGCGACGAGACGCTCTGGGTGTGGGCGATTCTCGGCGGTTACGCGCTGGGCCTCGTGGCGTCCACCGCGAGCCGGCTCTTCTCGTCGGCGTACTACGCGCTGCAGGACACGCGCACCCCCGCCGTGTACGCGACCGGCCGGGTCGCGCTGTCGGCCATGCTGGGGGTGTTCCTGATGCTGCAGTTCGAGGCGGTCCAAGTCGCGGGCCGATCGATCGGCGGCTGGGGCTTCGGCCTGGGCGAGACGCCGACGCTGGGCGGGCACATGCTGGGCGCGGCCGGCCTCAGCGCGGGCGCCGGCCTCGCCGCGTGGTGGGAGTGGTCGCTGCTGAAGCGCACGCTCAGCGAGCGCATCGGGCCCGTCCATCCGGACCCGCGTTCGCTCGCGCGCATGGCGGCCGCCGCGCTGCTGGCCGCCGCGGCGGGGCGCGGCGTCTCCGCGCTGCTTCCGGGCATGTCGGTGCTCTTCGGCTCGCTCCTCGTCCTGAGCGTCTTCGGCGTGGTCTACCTGGCGCTGGCGGCCGCCTTCGGGCTGGAGGAAGCCCGCTCCCTGACGGCGCGCGCGCGGCGGACGGGGCCGGACCGCTGAGCGCGGAACGGCCCGCCCGGATCGGGGTCGTTGAAGGCATGAGAGCGACATTCGATCCGGGCGCCAAGCGCCTGCCGGCCCGGCCCGGCGTCTACCTCTTCAAGGACGCCCGCGGGCGCATCCTGTACGTGGGCAAGGCCAAGTCCCTGCGCTCCCGCGTGCGCGGCCACTTCAGCGCGGACGGGGCGAGCTCCGCCAAGAACCGCGAGATGCTGAGCCGCGTCGCCGACGTCGAGACCATCGTCGTGGCCAGCGAGGCCGAGGCGCTCCTGCTGGAAGCCAACCTGATCAAGGCGCACCGGCCGCGCTTCAACATCCAGCTGCGCGACGACAAGAGGTATCCCTACGTCAAGGTGACCGTGGCGGAGCCCTTTCCCCGCGTGATCGTGACGCGCCGCGTGGAGAACGACGGCGCGCGCTATTTCGGCCCGTACACCGACGTGGGCTCGATGCGGCACGCGCTGGAGGTCATCAAGCGCGCGCACACGGTCCGGAGTTGCCGCTACGACCTGCCCGGCGAGGCGCCGGAGCGTCCCTGTCTGGACCACCACATCGGCCGCTGCGAGGCTCCGTGCGTCGGCCTGCAGACGCGCGCGGACTACCGCGCCATGATCGACGAGGTCCTCGACGTGCTGGGCGGACGGACGGAGGGCGTCCGCCGCCGCGTCGAAGGGGAGATGGAGAGCGCGGCCGAGCGCATGGACTTCGAGCGCGCCGCCGAGCGGCGCGACGTGCTCCAGGGGCTCGACGCGATCGAGCGTCGCCAGCGCGCCCTCGACGTGCGGGGCGGGGACCTCGACGTGCTCGGCACCGCGCGCGACGGCGGGCGGGCGTGCGGGGTGCGGCTGCGCATACGGCAGGGCAAGCTGCTCGGCCGCGAGGTGGACTTCTTCGAAAACGCCGAAGGGGCAGAGTCGGCTGACGTGCTGTCGGCCGCCGCGACCCGCTTCTACCTCGGCCGGGGAGAGCAGGGCGGCGAGGATCTGCCGCGCGAGGTGGTCGCGCCTGAGGCGTTCGAGGATCGCTCGGCGCTCCAGCAGATCCTGTCGGAGCGCGCCGGCCGCGCCGTGAGGGTGCACGTGCCCCGCAGGGGGGCAAAGGTCCGGCTGGTGGAGCTGGCGGCCCAGAACGCCCGGCATCTGCTCGAGGAGCGCGCGCTGCTCCGCCCCGACGTCGGCGAGCGCGCCGACGACGTGCTGTACGACCTCCAGGAGGCGCTGGACCTCAAGGTCGTGCCGCGCCGGATCGTCTGCTTCGACATTTCGCACACGCACGGCACCGAGGTCGTCGGCAGCGCGGTGACGTTCGAGAACGGCGCGCCCAGGAAGGCGGGGTACCGCCGCTTCCGGGTGCGGGGCGACTGGGGAAACGACGACGTGCGCTCGATGGCGGAGGTGGTCGAGCGCTACCTGAGGCGACGGCGGGAGGAGGAGGACACGTTGCCCGACCTGCTGGTGATCGACGGCGGCAAGGGACAGCTCCAGGCGGCCCGCAGGGCCGCCGAGGCGGCCGGAGCCCCGGACGTCGCCGTGATCGCGCTGGCCAAGCGGGAGGAGGAGATCCACGGGCCCGGCGGCCTGCCGCCGGCGCGACTGGCGCGCCGGAACCCGGGCCTCCGGCTGCTGCAGCGGGCGCGCGACGAGGCCCACCGCTTCGCGCACGGGTACAACCGGAAGCTGCGCGCCAGACGCACCCTGCACAGCGATCTGGGCGGCATTCGCGGCATCGGCCCCGCCAGGCAGCGGGCGCTCCTGCGCCGGTTCGGCAGCCTCGCGGGGGTACGCGCGGCGAGCGAGGAGGACCTCGCCGCGACGACCGGCTTTTCCGCGCGCCTCGCGCGGGTCGTGAAGCGCCACCTGGAGGAAAATGGGTGAGACGGACTCGCGCGCGGCGACCCCCTCCGCTAGGGTTCCGCGCTCGGCTGGACCGGCGGTCCTCCGACCCCCCAAGCGACGCGACTCCGTGAGCCATGGCATGCCTACACTGATCTTCGACCCCTTCGCCGGGATCAGCGGAGACATGATCCTCGGCGCGCTGGTCGACCTCGGCTATCCCGAGGGCCGCCTGCGCGAGCTGGCGGGGTCGCTCGGCGCCGCGGACGGATCGGTCATCGTGGGCACGGAACTCCGCCGCGGCATCTCCTGCCGCGCCGTGCGCTTCCAGGTGCCGCCCGAGCGCCGGCACCGCCACCTGCCCGACATGATCGCCGTGCTCGAGGGCGGCGCGCTCGAAGCGCGGGGCCTCGCGCTGGCCAGGGCCGTGTTCGAGCGACTCGCGCGCGCGGAGGCCGCGGTGCACGGGATCCCCCCCGAGCGGGTGCATTTCCACGAGGTCGGCGGGCTGGACGCCATCCTGGACATCGGCTGCGCCGCCGACGCGCTCGTCCACCTCGGGGTCGACGCATGCTACGCCCGGCCCGTCGCGATCGGCCGGGGCTGGATCGACATGGAACACGGCGCGTTTCCCTTGCCGGCGCCGGCCACCGCCAAGCTGCTGGAGGGCCTGGAAGTCCGCGAAACCCGATGGGAGGGCGAGTGTACCACGCCCACGGGAGCAGCGATCCTGGCCGAGGCGACGGCGGGACGGCCGCCGCCGGAGCGTTTCGTGCTTCGGGCGACGGGCTACGGGGCCGGGAGCCGGGATCCCGAGGACCGGCCCAACTGCCTGCGTCTGATGCTGTGCGAAGTGTCCTCTGCCGAGGACGATGGACTGTTCATCGTGCAGTCGGATCTGGACGATATGACGCCCGAGTACGTACCCTCCGCGCTGGCCGCCATGCGGGACGCCGGGGCGCTCGACGTGGTCACCGCACCGGTCGGCATGAAGAAGGGCAGGACGGGCCTGCGAATAGAGGCTCTGGCCCCGAGCGGAGCGCTGGAACCCGTCCTCGAGGCATTGTTCACGAACACGACGACCATCGGCGCGCGCTACTGGTCGGTCGGTCGCCGCGCGCTCGCTCGCGAGGAGAAAATGCGCGCCTGGCACGGATCGAGCATTCGCGTGAAGGGGGCGCGGCTCCCCGATGGGAGCGTGCGCGCCAAACCCGAGTTCGACGATGTCGTGCGCGCGGCGCACCAGGCCGGGCTGCCACCTTTCGAGGTGCTGCGGGCGCTGGACCGCGCGGACGCAGAAGGCGGAGCCGGCGAGGCGGGTTCGACGCCGGCCGACATACCGTGAAACCCATGAGGAGGTAGGCGATGTCCCGTGTCCGGACGATTCTCGCGCTGGTCGCGCTGGGAACGGTGGCCGGAGCTCTCCCCGCGTCCGCGCAGAAGCCCAGCGACAACCGGTTCACTCGCGGCGTGGCGTTGTACCTGAGCCAGGCCGCCCAGGCCGCGACTCCCGCGGACAAGGATCGGCTCTACGAGCAGGGCGTCGAGCTGGCGCAGGAGGGGCTCGCGGAGAACCAGAGCAACCCCAAGCTGTACATGCTCCTGGGGCGTGCCTACGCGGCGCTCTCGCGCACCGGCGAGGCGGCGGACGCCTGGGACCGCGCCCTCGAGCTGTATCCGGAGTACGAGGAGGAGCTCGCGCGCGACCGGCAGAACGCGTGGATCCGCTCCTACAACGCGGGGGTGACGGCGGCCCAGCAGGGCGACATGGAAGCCGCCGAGGAGCACTACGCGCAGGCCGACCGCGTCTTCGGGGACCGTCCGGAGGCGAAGCTCAACCTGGGCACCCTCATGGCTTCCCAGGGCCGCGACGAGGAGGCGATTCCGTACTTCGAATCCGCCCTGGAGGTCATGGATTCGGAGGCGGGCGAACGGCTCAAGGAGCTGGATGAGGAGGCGTTCGAAACCAACAGGCGCACTGCCGTATTCAACCTCGCGCAGGTGCTGGCTCGCGCCGGAATGGAAGAGGAAGCGGTCGAGGCCTACCGAGCCCACCTCGAGAACAGCCCGGAGGACATGACGGCGATCGGCAACCTCGGCGTGGTGCTGAGTCAGCTCGGCAGGACGGACGAAGTCGCGGAGCTGTACGGCGCCGCGCTGGACCGCGACGACCTCGAGGCGGATGACTACTTCCGCCTGGGCGTCGGCCTGTTCGCGGCCGAGCGGTACGAGGAGGCGCATACGGCGTTCGCGAAGTCGTTGGAGCGGAATCCCCATTCCCGCGACGCCCGCTACAACATGGCCAACTCGATCTACGCGCAGGCGCGCTCGCTCGAGGACGGCCTGGTCGAGGCGGGCGAGAGCCCCGAGGGCGAGACGCGCGAGAAGCTCGTCGGCTACTACACCGAGCTGAGGGAGCATACCTCCAGGCTGCGCGAGATCGACCCCAACCACGAGGGCATCCTGGCGCTGTCCGCCCAGGCGGCGCGCTCGTTGAGCGATCTGGCGCCGAGCGGGTCGGCGGATGCCGGGCGGCAGACGACCGCCGACCTGCTCCAGGCCCGTCAGGACTTGGTGTTCGCCGTCGACGACGTGGACATGGTGCTCGACGACGACTTCGTGACCGTTTCCGGAACGGTGACCAACCTCGCCGGCGCCGGGGGCGATCCCGTCACCCTGCGCCTGACGGTGGTGGACGAAGAGGGCGTCGAGCTGGCCACGGAGGACGTCGCGGTGACGCTCCCGGCCGCCGACGCGTCGACGGAGTGGGAAGTCGAGCTGCGGGTCGCGGAGGGAGCGGCCCCGGCCGGCTGGCGCTACGAAGTCGTGAACTGAACCGGAGGCGTCCCGGCTCCGCCGGGACCGCAGGCGCTGGAGGGGAGCGCGGTCCACCAGGGCCGCGCTCCCCTCGCTTTCGGCCCCGGCCGGCCGCCGTCACCACTTCCTCGGCGACCCGGTAAGTGCTATTTCTCCCGGCACGTTCAGCGTGTCCGCTCAAGCGATTCCTCAGCGCGCATGATCACCATAGAGTCCATCAACCCCGGCTCGATCGCCGAGGCCCTGGAGCTGCGGGTCGGGACCAGGATCGTCCGGATCAACGGCGAGGTCGTCCGCGACGGCATCGACTTCCGCTTCCTCGAGGCCGATCCCCGGCTCGACGTGGAGGTGTCGGAACCAGACGGCGGGCGCCTCCTGTTGGAGATCGAGAAGGACGCCGCGGAGCTGCTGGGGATCGTGCCGGCGCCCGACCCGGTGCGCGAGTGCGCCAACAAGTGTGTGTTCTGCTTCATCGACGGCAACCCGGCGGGCGTGCGCCGCAGCCTGTACCTGCGCGACGACGACTTCCGGCTCTCGTTCGCGTACGGCAGCTACGTGACGCTCACCAACCTGGGACCGCGCGGCATCGCCCGCCTCATCGAGCAGCGTCTTTCGCCGCTCTACGTCAGCGTGCACGCCACCGAACCCTGGGTGCGCGAGCGGATCCTCGGGGTGGCGCGCGGTGGCGACGTGATGGAGCGGCTGGCGCAGCTCGTGGAAGGAGGCGTGGACGTCCACACGCAGGTCGTGCTCTGCCCCGGCTGGAACGACGGCCCGCACCTGGACCGGACCGTCGAGGACCTGTGGGGCCTGGGCGAGCGGGTGCGCAGCCTGTCCGTCGTCCCGGTCGGACTGACGCGCCACAACGCGCACAGGCCGGTGCGCCCGCTGTCCCCGGCGGAGGCCGACGCCGGCATCGCGGCGGTCGAGGCCGCGCGCGCCCGGGCGAGCGGGGCGCGCGGCTTCGGCTGGGCGTACGCGGGCGATGAGCTGTACCTGATCGCGGGGCGCCCGGTGCCCGCGTCCGCCTACTACGACGACGAGCCGCTGCTGGAGAACGGCGTCGGCGCCGTGCGCGCCACGACGCGGGACTTCGAAGCGGCGCTCGCCGCCGGGGCCTTCCGGGAGCGCGGCGTCGCCGTGCTCACCGGCGCGCGCATGGCCGGGGTTTTCCGGGACGCCGCCGAACGCGCGGGGCCCGGCGCGGCCGGCGGGCTACGGGTGCTCCCGGTACCCAACCGGCTCTTCGGCGCGGAGGTCACGGCGGCGGGGCTGATGACCGGACGCGACGCCGTGGACGCGCTGCGCGCCTCCGGGCCATTCGACGCCGTGCTGCTCCCCTCGACGACCCTCAACGGCGACGGCGTCTTCATCGACGACGTCACGCGCGAGGAGGTGGAGCGCGCCGCCGGCTCCGCGCGCGTGCTCTTCGCGGACTCGTTCTCGGACGCGCTGGCGGCGTGAGCGCGCCGCTCCCCGTCGTGGCCATCGTGGGCCGCCCCAACGTCGGCAAGTCCACGTTCTTCAACCGCGTCGTGGGGGGACGCCGGGCGATCGTCGAGGACCGGCCCGGGGTCACGCGGGACCGGAACTTCGCGCCCGCCGAGTGGGCCGGCCGCGCCTTCTGGCTGGTCGACACGGGCGGGTTCATCGGCGAGGACGCCGACCCGCTGGCGACGGCCGTGCGCGAGCAGATCATGGCCGCTATCGGCGAGGCGGACGTCATCCTGATGATGGCGGACGGACGCGACGGGCCCACGGCCGAGGACGAACGCGTCGCGGAGATCCTGCGCGCGTCGGGGCGCCCCGTGGTGCTGCTCGTCAACAAGCTCGACCGCCACCCGGACGAAGTGGCGCACCACGAGTTCTGGTCCCTCGGCCTGAGCGACCCGCTGCCCGTGAGCTCGGCCTCCGGACGCGGGTCGGGCGACGTGCTCGACGCCGTCGTCGAGCACCTGCCGGAGCGCCCGTCCCTCGAGGAGGACGAACGCACCCTCCACATGGCGGTGATCGGCCGACCGAACGTGGGCAAGAGCAGCTTCATCAACAAGCTGCTCGGCGAGGAGCGCACCGTCGTCAGCGACATTCCCGGGACCACCCGCGACAGCATCGACACCCCCCTCCGCTACGAAGGGCGCGACATCGTCCTGGTCGACACCGCGGGCCTCCGCCGGCAGGCCAGGGTGAAGGAAGGCGTGGAGTACTACAGCGCCCTGCGCACGGAGAGCGCGATCAGCCGGTCGGACGTCTGCCTGCTCCTCATCGACACCACCGAGGAGGTCCCCGTGCAGGACCTCCGCATCGCCGAACGCGCGCTGGAGGAGGGCTGCGGGCTGGTGCTCGTCGCCAACAAGTGGGACCTGGTCGAGAAGGAGGACAACACCTCGGCCGCCTACGAACGGCACCTGAAGGAGCGCGCGCCGTCCCTGGCCCACGTGCCCATGGTGTTCATCTCGGCGCTCACCGGGCAGCGCGTGCGCAAGGCGCTCGACGCGGCGATCGCGGTCGCGGAGCGGCGCGCCACGCGGATCCCGACCGCGGCGGTCAACGACGTCATCGGTGAGCTCACGCGCCGCTTGCAGCCGCCACACCACCACGGACGGCCCGTCAGGATCCTCTACGCGACGCAGGCGGCCGTGCGCCCGCCCACGTTCGTGGTCTTCAGCAACGAGCCCAAGGGGTTCACGCGCAACTACCTGCGCTATCTTCTGAACGGCTTCCGGAAGGCGTGGGGATTCGAGGGCGTGCCGCTGAACCTGCGCGTACGCGGGCGCCGCGAGGACGCCGCGTGAGTGCCGCCGCGCTCGTCGTGGCGGCCTACCTGATCGGCGCGATCCCGCACAGCTATCTGGCCGGTCGCCTGCGCGGCATGGACCTGCGCGCGCACGGCAGCGGCAACCTGGGCGCGACAAACGCCTTCCGCGTTCTCGGCTGGCGCTGGGCGGCTCCCGTGATGGCGCTCGACGTCGTCAAGGGATTCGTGCCCACGCGCTTCTTTCCGCCGCTGATCGGCGCGGAGGGGTCCGCCTGGCCGCTGGCGGTCGGAGTCGCCGCGATCCTCGGCCACGTCTTCCCGGTGTACGTGGGCTTCCGCGGGGGCAAAGGGGTGGCGACGGGCTCGGGGGTGTTCCTGGCGCTCGCGCCCGCCGCGGTCGGCATCGGGCTCCTCATCTGGGCGGCGCTCGTGGGCGTCACGGGCATCGTGTCGCTGGCTTCCATCGCGGCCGCGCTCTCGCTGCCGCCGCTCGTCTGGTGGCTGCGTGGGCCCGATCTGGTGTTCTACGTGGCGCTGGCGCTCGCGGCCTTCGTAGTCGGCACGCACCGCGCCAACATCGCCAGGCTCCTGCGCGGCGAGGAGCCCTCGTTCCGACGTCGGGAGGGCCGACCGTGAACGCCGTCGGCGTGGTGGGGGCGGGCAGCTGGGGCACCGCGCTGGCGTTGGTCCTGGCCAGGAAGGGCCACGACGTGAGCCTCTGGTCCTACGAGGAGGACGTCGCGGAGGCGGTGAACCGCCAGCGTGAGAACACGGTGTACCTGCCCGGGGTGGCCCTGCCGCCGCGCCTCGTCGCGACCACCGACCTCGAGGAGGCGGTCGCGGGCGCCCCGGTCGTCGTCTCTGTGAGCCCGTCCCAGCACGTCGCGCGCGTCATGTCGGAGGCGGCCGCGAGCCTGTCGCCGTCGGCGCTGGTGGTGAGCGCCTCGAAGGGAATCGAGACCGCCACGCTCCGCACCATGGCAGAGGTGCTGGACGCCGTCCTGCCGCCTGCGCCGGCGCACAGCGCGTCGTTCCTCTCGGGGCCCAGCTTCGCGGTCGAGGTCGCCCGGGAGGTGCCGACGGCGGTCACCGTCGCGAGCGCCGACCAGGCGGCGGCGGCCCGGGTGCAGGAGCTCTTCCAGACGTCGTACTTCCGCGTCTACACGGTCCCCGACGTGACCGGGGTGGAGCTCGGAGGGGCGCTCAAGAACGTGATCGCGATCGCGTCGGGCATGGCCGTCGGCCTGGGGCTCGGGCACAACACGCAGGCCGCGCTCATCACGCGCGGGCTCGCCGAGATCGCCAGGCTGGGCACGGCGCTGGGCGCCGACCCGCTGACCTTCTCCGGCCTGGCGGGGATGGGCGACCTCATCCTCACCTGCACGGGCGGCCCGAGCCGGAATCGCGGCGTGGGCATCGAGCTGGGCAAGGGTCGAGCCCTGGAGGACATCCTGGGGGACATGCGGATGGTCGCCGAGGGGGTCGAGACCACCCGGGCGGCCGCGCGCCTCGCCGCCCGCGAAGGCATCGAGATGCCCATCGTCGAGGAGGTCCACGCCGTGCTCTTCGAGGGGCGCTCCCCGACCGAGGCGGTGCGCAATCTCATGCTGAGGGACCCCAAACCGGAGCGCTGGACGTGACATCCTCGAGAATCGCCCCGAAGGAGTACTACTCGATCGGAGAGGTCTGCGAGATCGTCGGGCTCAAGCCGCACGTCCTGCGGTACTGGGAGACGCAGTTCGGCGTTCTGAGCCCTTCGAAGAACCGCTCCGGCAACCGCGTGTTCCGGCGCAAGGAGATCCAGCTCGTGCTGCTGGTCAAGCGGCTGCTGTACGAGGAGAAATACACGATCGAGGGCGCGCGCCAGAAGCTCGAGCAGCTCCGGCGCGGCGGCGACCTGCCGGACGCGCGCCGGAGGGCGATCGACGGCGAGCTCCTCACCCAGCTGCGCGAGGAGCTGTCGGACCTCGAGCGCGTCCTGACGCCTCCGAAGGAGCGCTGATGCGGTTCCTCGTCACCAACGACGACGGATATCTGGCGCCCGGGCTCGGCCTGCTCACGCGGGTCGCGTCCCGCCTGGGGGAGGTCGACGTGGTCGCCCCCGACCGGGAGCAGAGCGCGACCAGCCACTCGCTCACGATGCACCGCCCGCTGCGCGTACGCCGCGTCGGCGACGCCGCGCGGGTGGTGGACGGTACGCCCACCGACTGCGTGTTCCTGGCCCTCGGCGAGCTCCTGGACGAGCCGCCGGACTTCGTCCTGTCGGGCATCAACCACGGGTCCAACCTCGGCGACGACGTGCTCTACTCGGGCACCGTCGCGGCGGCGATGGAGGCGACCCTGCTCGGCCTGCCGGCGATCGCGCTGTCGTACGCCGCGCGGGACCCCGAACCGCCGCTCGACGAGGCGTGGGAGGAGCTGCTCGCGGGCTTGCTCCGGCAGGTGGTGGAGCGCGAGTCCTTCCCGAAGGAAACGCTGCTCAACGTGAACCTGCCGCCGGTGCCGGCGGCGCAGGTCAAGGGCACGCAGGTCACCGTCCTCGGCCGGCGCGCGTACGACGACTCGCTCACGCGCGCGACCGACCCGAGCGGACGCGAATACTTCTGGATCGGCGGCGGGGAGAGCCGCTGGTGGGGGAGCGACCGTTCGGACTTCGCGGCGGTGCGCGAGGGGTACATCTCGATCACGCCGCTGCACCTGGACCTGACCAACCACCGGCTCCTGGAGCACCTGGAGGGCTGGAAGGTGTCGCTGCCTTGAGCGACCGCTTCGCCCGAGCGCGCGCGGGCCTGCTCGACGTCGTCCGACGGAAGGGAATCCAGGACCTGGGCGTGCTGCGGGCGGTCGCCGAGGTGCCGAGGCACGCCTTCGTCCCGGAGGGCGTGCGGCACCGCGCCTACGAGGACTCCGCGCTCCCGATCGGCTTCGGGCAGACCATCTCCCAACCCTCCCTGCAGGCGCTGTGCGCCGAGCTGGCGGACCTGGACGAGTCGGATCGGGTGCTCGAGGTGGGTACGGGAAGCGGCTACCAGACCGCGCTGCTGGCGCGCCTCGCGGGGCAGGTGTATTCGGTGGAACGGATCCCGCAACTGGCGACGCGCGCGCGCGCCGCGCTGGAGTCGACCGGCCACCGCAACGTGCTCGTGACGGTCGGGGATGGGTCCCTGGGGTGGGCCCGCTACGCCCCCTACGACGCCATCATCGTGTCCGCGGGTTCGCCGGACGTGCCGGCGGCGCTGATCGACCAGCTGGCGATGGGGGGGCGGCTGATCATCCCCGTCGGGGACCGGAAGCTGCAGTTCCTGCGCGTGCTGCGGCGTGAACCCGACGGCATGTCCGTCACCGATGAGATCGCGTGCACGTTCGTGCCGCTGCTGGGCCGGCAGGGCTGGGACGAGGGGATCGCCACCACGGGGGACGGGGGGGAGGAATGAGCGACGTGGGCGAGCTGGAGGAACTGGAGCGGCCCGAGCCGGCGCCGGCGGCGCCCGCCGGGGTCGCCGCGCGCCACGCCGGGCCCGTACGCCGCCTGTACGACTGGGTCGTGGGCTGGGCGCACCGGCCCGGCGGCGAGCGGGCGTTGGCGGGCCTGTCGTTCGCGGAGTCGTCTTTTTTCCCGATCCCGCCGGACCCGCTGCTGCTCGCGCTGGCGGTGGGTTGCCCGTCGCGGGCGCTCCGCTTCGCGGCTATCTGCACCGCGGCGTCGGTTCTGGGCGGGCTCGCCGGGTACCTGATCGGCTGGGGCGCGTGGACGGCGGTGGATACGTTCTTCTTCGACCACGTGCCGGGCGTGACCCCCGAGGCCTTCGCGGAGGTGGGCGCGCTGTACGACCGCTGGGGCTTCCTCGCCGTGTTCACCGCGGGGCTCACGCCCATCCCCTACAAGGTGTTCACGCTGTCGTCCGGCGCGTTCGGCATCAGCCTGCCCGTCTTCCTGGTCGCGAGCGGCCTCAGCCGCGGCCTGCGGTTCTTCGTGCTCGCCGCCCTCATCCAGCGGTACGGGGCGCCGATCCAGGGCTTCATCGACCGCTACTTCACCTGGCTCGCGTGGGCCTTCGTGATCCTGCTGGTCGGCGGGTTCGTGTTGATCGAACGGCTGCACTAGCGGGCCGCCGGGGGCCGGCGGCGTCCACGCCCCCCTCCGTGCCCCGGTGGTTTCCTAGACGTTGTCCGCGGCTTCCGTCACCCCGGCGGCACGCGCACAACTCGCGCAGCAGTAGAAGGTGCCGCTGGCCCCGATGCCGTGGCCGACCAGGTCATGTGGTAGTCGTTGCCGCACACCTCGCATTTGGACATTGTTCCTCCCGGTGCCGCTACACTCGGCATCGGTCGATCTCGCAGGAACTGCGCCAGCCAGCGGGCTGGACGTGCTGAAGATCGACCGCCGCGGCTCCGG
>DATKCH010000101.1:0-13230 GCA_035513295.1 Longimicrobiales bacterium | reverse complement strand
CCTACTCCCACTCGATCGTCGCCGGCGGCTTCGAGCTGACGTCGTAGCAGACGCGGTTGACCCCGGCCACCTCGTTGATGATCCGGTTCGCGATCCGCCCGAGCACGTCGTGCGGGAACGGGAACCAGTCGGCGGTCATGCCGTCCCGGCTGGTGACGGCGCGCAGCGAAAGCACGTGCTCGTAGGTGCGGAAGTCGCCCATCACCCCGACCGCGCGCACCGGCAGCAGGACGGCGAAGGCTTGCCAGATGTCGTCGTAGAGGCCGGCGGCACGGATCTCCTCGAGGTAGATCGCGTCGGCGTGGCCGAGGACGTCGAGGCGCTCCCGGTCGACCGCTCCCAGGATGCGGATGGACAGGCCGGGGCCCGGGAAGGGGTGGCGTCCGACGAGCTCCGCGGGGAGCCCCAGCTCCCGCCCCACGAGACGCACCTCGTCCTTGAAGAGCTCCCGCAGCGGCTCGACCAGCTCGAACGACAGGTCCTCCGGCAGCCCCCCGACGTTGTGGTGGGTCTTGATGGTGGCGGAGGGGCCCCGCACCGACACGGACTCGATCACGTCGGGGTAGAGCGTGCCCTGCACCAGGAAGCGGGCGTCTCCGGCCTCGCGGGCGGCCTCCTCGAAGACGCGGATGAAGGTCTCGCCCACGCGCCTGCGCTTCTCTTCGGGGTCCTCGACGCCTGCGAGCGCCGCGAGGAACCGGTCGGAGGCGTCCACCGCGACCAGCTTCATGCCCATGTGCCGGCGGAAGGTCCGCTCGACGGCTTCCGCCTCGCCGCGCCGGAGCAGACCATTGTCGACGAAGATGCAGGTCAGCCGGTCGCCGACGGCGCGGTGCACGAGTGCCGCCGCGACCGAGGAGTCGACCCCGCCGGACAGGCCGCAGATCACCGCCTCCGAGCCCACCTGTTCGCGGATCCTGCCGACCGCGTCCTCGATGAACGAGCCGGCGGTCCAGGACGCCTCGCAGCCGCACACGCCGTACACGAAGTTCGCGAGGATCTCCCCCCCGCGGGGCGTGTGCGCCACCTCGGGGTGGAACTGCACGCCGAAGATGTCGCGGTCCTCCGCGCGGAAGGCGGCGACGGGGAGCGAGTCGGTGGCCGCCAGTACGCGGTAGCCCGGCGGCGGCCGGTCGACGTGGTCGCCGTGGCTCATCCACACGGTCGTCTCCGCGCCGGCCTCGAAGCCGCGGAACAGCGCGTCCGCCTCCAGCACCTCGACCTCGGCGCGGCCGTACTCGCGCCGGCCGCCGCGCACGGTCGCGCCTTCGAGGTGGGCGATCACCTGCATGCCGTAGCAGATGCCCAGCACGGGCACCCCCATGCGGAGCAGCTCGGCGTCGGCGAGCAGGCCTTCGGCCTCGTAGACCGAGGCGGGCCCCCCCGAGAGCACGATGCCGGAGGGGTCCCAGGCGCGGATCTCGTCCATGGAGACGGTCGCGGGGTGGATCTCGCAGTAGACGCTGAGCTCGCGGATCCGGCGCGCGATCAGCTGCGTGAACTGCGAGCCGTAGTCCAGGATGAGGATGCGGTCCGTCATGCCTCGTGGGATGCCGGGGCCGGGGGCGAAGCCGTCATGCTTCGGCGTTCGGGGGCCCCGGTGGCGGCCGGGTCGGGCAGCTCGTGGCGGATCAAATCCTCCCACGTCTCGCGCCGGCGCACGATTTCCACGGCGGCGCCGTGGACCATCGCCTCGGCCGGGCGCGGGCGGGAGTTGTAGGTGGAGGCCATCGCGAAACCGTACGCCCCCGCCGTCCTGATGGCGAGCAGGTCCCCCTCCGCGGGCACCGGCAGCTCGCGGTCCAGCGCGAGGAAATCGCCCGTCTCACAGATCGGCCCGACCACGTCCACCCGCCGCACCGGCCCCGCGGAGTCCGAATCGACCGGCTCGACCCGGTGGTACCCCGCGTAGTGACTCGGGCGGAGGAGGTCGTTCATGCCCGCGTCGGTAACGACGAACGTGCGGCCCCCGTTCTCCTTCACGTACAAGACCCGCGTGATGAGCACGCCGGCGGGGCCGACGATGATCCGGCCCGGCTCCAGCACGGTGCGCAGGCCGCTCGCTTCCAGCGGGCCGCGCAACGCGGCCGCGAAGTCCGCCGGGGCGGCGCTCGACTCGTCGGCGTAGGAGACGCCGAAACCGCCGCCCGCGTCCAGGTAGGCGAGCTCGATGCCGTCGCCACGCAACGCCTCGACCAGCTCGAGCACCCGCTCCACGGCGCGGACGAAGGGCTGCGGATCGGTGATCTGGCTGCCGATGTGGACGCTCACCCCCTTGACCTCCAGCGCGGGCTCTTCCGCCGCCAGCCGGTAGAGGTGGGGGGCCCGCGCGATCGGCACGCCGAACTTGCTCGCGCCGTGCCCCGTGCGGGTGTAGTGGTGTGGCGTGTCGGCCGCTACGTCCGGATTGACCCGCAGTGCGAAGGGCGCGGCGCCGCCCGCCTCGCGCGCGGCGCGCGCGAGCGCCCGCAACTCGCCCTCGCTCTCCACGTTGAAGCCGTAGATCCCGGCGTCGAGCGCCGCGCGCAGCTCGGCGGCGCTCTTGCCGACTCCGCTGAACACGATGCGGTCGGCCGGGATGCCCGCCGCGCGGGCCCGGTGCAGCTCCCCGCCGCTCACGATGTCCGCGCCGGCCCCCTCCCCCGCCAGGACACGCAGCACGCCGAGGTTGCCGTTGGACTTCACCGAGAACGCGATCAGCGGGTCCAGCCCGGCGAAGGCATCGCGAAAGTCGCGGTAGCGATCCAGGATCGCGGCCCTGCTGTACACGTAGAGCGGCGTGCCCAGCTCGTCGGCGAGCCGGCCCGCGGGCACGTCCTCGCAGTGCAGGTGGCCGTCGCGGTGAAGGAACTGGTCGGCCATCACGTGCTCATCGACGCGCCCACGCCCGAGGCGGGCCCGCGCGCCACGCCGGGGCCGTCAGTAGGCCCTCGCCCAGACCGCCTCCGCGGTCGCCGCACCGCCGCACACCAGGCAACTCTGGGGCGCGTCGGCCGAGCGGAACTCCTCGGACGGCAGGCAGCGGATGGTCGCCTTCGTGTCGTCCTTCGCCTTCGTCTCGCAGTCGGCGGAACCGCACCAGCCGGCGTAGACGAAGCCGCCGTCGCCCTCGATGATCTCGCGAAAGCGGCCGTAGTCCTCCACGCCCCGGTGCGAGTTCGCCTCGCGGCGCGCCAGCGCATCCTCGAGCATCGCGGCCTGGATCGCATCGAGCACGC
The DNA here is from genome assembly GCA_035513295.1 of Longimicrobiales bacterium. Lineage (GTDB taxonomy): Bacteria > Gemmatimonadota > Gemmatimonadetes > Longimicrobiales > RSA9 > DATHRK01. The sequence goes on along the minus strand of DATKCH010000101.1, from coordinate 10,012 downwards.
CCGGCACGGCATCGACCGCCGCCGACTCCTCCAGAAAGGACTTTTTCTCCTGCCCGTCGGCCACGTAGCGCCGCACGACCACGAGCTGCCCTTTCTCGACGTCCTTCGGCCCGATCTCCACGCGCAGCGGTACGCCCTTGCGCTCCCACTCCCAGAACTTCGCGCCGGGGGTGCCGGTGTCGCGGTCGTCCAGGTGCGCGCGCACGCCTCGCGCGGCAAGGGCGTCCTGGACCGCGCGCGCCTTGGCTAGGACGGCCTCGGAAGCGTCGCCGCGCAGGATCGGCACGACGACGACGTGGACCGGCGCGAGCCGCGGGGGCAGGACCAGACCGACGTCGTCCCCGTGCGTCATCACTAGCCCGCCTACCAGGCGCGTGGACACCCCCCCGGACGTGTTCCAGGCGTAGTCCTCGCCCCCGTCCTCGGTCTGGAAGCGGAAATCGAACTGGCGCGAGAAGTTCTGCCCCAGGTTGTGCGAGGTGCCCGCCTGGAGCGCGCGGTTGTCCTGCATGAGGGCCTCGCACGCGTACGTGCGGACCGCGCCGGCGAACCGCTCCGCCTCGGTCTTGAGGCCGGTGAGGGGCGGCATCGCCATCCAATCCTCCATGAAGCGCCGGTAGAGCCCCAGGATCAGCTGCGTCTCCTCCTGGGCCTCGGCCTCGCTGGCGTGCGCCGTGTGCCCCTCCTGCCAGAGGAACTCCGAGGTGCGCAGAAACAGGCGCGTGCGCAGCTCCCAGCGCATCACGTTCGCCCACTGGTTCATCAGGATCGGCAGGTCGCGGTAGCTCTGCACCCACTTGGCGAACATGTGGTAGATGATCGTCTCGGATGTGGGCCGGATGACCAGCGGCTCTTCCAGTTCCTTGCCGCCCGCGTGCGTGACCACGGCCACCTCGGGCGCGAAGCCCGCGATGTGCTCCTTCTCCCTCTCGATGAAACTCTGCGGGATCAGCAGCGGGAAGTACGCGTTCTCGTGGCCGGTCTCCTTGAAGAGCCCGTCCAGCGCGCGCTGCATGTTCTCCCAGATGCCGTAGCCGTATGGCCGGATGACCATGCACCCGCGCACCGGCGAGTAGTCCGCGAGCTCGGCGCGCAGCACGACCTCGTTGTACCAGGCGGCGAAGTCCTCGCCGCGCGGAGTGAGTCCCTTCTCGTTGGCCATCTACCAGACTTTCCGCTCGCGTCCGGCATCCCGCTCGCGGGATGGACGCCCCGATCGGTTCATAGCGCGCGCCCCGCGTCGCCGCCCATCAGGCGGTCGAGCGGGACCCGCTCCTCGTGGCCGCTCGCCATGTCCTTCACCACCGCGACGCCGTCGGCGGCCTCGTCGGGTCCCAGCACGATCGCGCGGCCGGCGCCGGCGGCGTCGGCGTCCTTGAACTGCCGGCCGACGCCGGTCTCGCGCAGCGCGTAGGTGACCGCCCGGCCTTCGGACCGCAGCGCGGAGGCGAGGCGGATCGCCAGCGCTCGCTGGTCCTCGGAAACGATGACGAGGTAGTCGTCGACCCCCGCCCCGACCGCGGGTTCCCCCGCCCGTTCCGCGAGCAGCTCTCCCAGGACGACGTCCCCCATCCCGAAGCCCAGCGCCGGCAGGTCCGGGCCGCCGAGCTGCCCCAGCAGGCGGTCGTAGCGGCCGCCCCCGCACACCGCGCGCAGCTCGCCCGCGGTGTCGAACACCTCGAACACGATGCCGGTGTAGTACGCCAACCCGCGCACGACGGTGGCGTCGAAGTCGACGCGGTCCCCGAAGCCCATCGCACCCAGCGCGTCGAGGTAGCGTCCGACGTCCTCGGCCCGCTGCCGCGCCCCTTCGTCCCCCCCCGCGGCGGCCGCCAGGACGCCCGGGTCGCCCGCGCCCATGGCGCCCAGGAGGTCTTCCGCCGCGCCCCTGGAGAGTCCCGCGTGCTCGGTGAGTCGCTCGCGGGTCGCGTCGGCGCCCTCGCGCGGCAGCTTGTCGATCGCGCCGTACGCGGCGGCCACTCCCTCGCCTTCGACCCCGTGAAAGCGCAGCGCCGACTCCAGGAGCCGCCGGTCGCTCACGCGGGCGATGACCTCGTCCGCTCCGAGGTCCAGCAGGGACAGCCCCGTGAGAGCGACCCCGAGCACCTCCGCGTCCGCGCCCACGTCGGTCTCCCCGACGAGGTCCACGTTCCACTGGAAGTGCTCGCGCAGGCGGCCGCGCTGGGTGCGCTCGTAGCGGAACAGCTGGGGGATGGAGAACCACCGAATCGGCTTGCGCAGCCCGCCCGCCCGCGCCGCGACCATGCGCGCGAAGCTCGGGGTCATTTCCGGCCGCAGCGCGACCTCGCGCCCGCCCTTGTCGGTGAAGGCATAGAGCTGGCGCACGATCTCCTCTCCGCTCTTGCCGGTGTACAGCTCCAGCGGCTCCAGCGGCGGCCCGTCGTACTCCCGGAAACCGAAACGGCGGGAGGCTTCCCTCCACGCCGCGAAGATGCGTGTGCGCAGCTCGAGGTCCTCGGGATAGAAGTCCCGGAACCCCGGCAGGCTCCCCAGGTCTGGCATGGGCGCGAATGTGCGGTTGGGGGTGGGGGGATGCAACGTGGGAAGCGGGGCCTCGCCCGCGAGCGCTACGTTCGCTCCGTGGCGGCCTCCAACCTCTCCAGCGCCGCCCCGACGGTGTGAAAGGACCCCATCACGAGCACGGTACCGGACCGGGCCGCGGCGCTGCGTCGCCCGCGGACCTGGCCTTCCTCCCCGCGCCGCGCCCTGCGCGTCGCCTCCTCCAGCGCGGCGTCGAAGTCCTCGGCGACCGTCACGTCCTCGGCGCGCCGGCCAGCCGCGGCCGCCGCGGGATCCCAGCGCCGCTCTTCCGGCACGCCGGGGGCGCCCGTTAGCACGACGTGGTCGACCGCCGGCGCGAGCGCTTCCAGCATCGCGCGCCAGTCCTTGTCGGCTGCTATCGCCACCACCGCGACGAGCGGCCGGCGCGGCGACGCGGCGGCGAGCGTGGCCGTCAGGGCCGCGGCGCCGGCCGGGTTGTGCGCGACGTCCAGGATCCAGTCCACGCCGCGCGCCCTCAGCCTCTGGAACCGGCCGCAGGGCGCGGCGCGCTCGATGCCGGCGGCGGCCGCGGCCGGCGGCGGGCGCAGGCGCCCGGGTAGCAGCGCGAGCGCGTGCGCCGCGACGGCGGCGTTCGCGAGGTGGTGCGCGCCGGGGATCCGGGGGGCGAGAGGCACGTCTCCGAGCCCGTCCGTCGCCGCCACCCAGCGCGGCCCGGCCATGGCGGTCGGCTCGGCCAGCGGCTCCGCGAGCGTCAACGGCGCGCCCACTTCCCGCGCGCGCGATCGGAGCGCCTCCAGGGCTTCGCGCTCCTGCCCCGCCGCCGCCACGGCGGGCACGCCGGACTTGAGGATGCCCGCCTTCTCGGTGGCCACCTCGGCCAACGATGCGCCGATGTAGGCGGCGTGGTCCAGGTCGATGCGGGTGATCGCGCACACCTCCGGCGTCAGCACGTTGGTGGCGTCCAGCCGCCCCCCGAGACCCACTTCGACCACCGCGACGTCCACCCCGGCGCGCGCCAAAGCCAGGAACGCGACCGCGGTCGTGGCCTCGAAGAAGGTCGCCTCGCTTTCTTCTATCGCGGGCCACAGCGGCTCGGCCGCAGCCAACAGCGCCTCCTCGGAAATCGGCGCGCCGGCGATGCGGATGCGCTCGCGGAAGTCGATCAGGTGGGGCGACGTGTAGAGGCCGGTGCGTCGACCGGCCGCGCGCAGCGCCTCCTCGAGCATGTGGCACACTGTGCCCTTGCCGTTGGTGCCGGCCACGTGGATCGACGGATAGCACAGGTGCGGATCGCCAGCGGAGGCGAGCAGCGCGCGCGTTCGCTCGAGCCCCCAGCGGATGCCGTCGGAGAGACGCGGGAAGAGCCGGTCGACCAGCTCCTTGTAGGTGAGCGCGCTCAGGTCGCGGGCAGCCCGGCCCTTCCTCCGACCTCGCCGGCGCTCCGATCGGCCCGGCGACCGGGCGGGCCGCCGTTCACTCCCGGCTGGCCGATGTCGGTCGGGAAGGCGTCCACGGCCGCGCCCATGGCGCCGGCCGGCTCGCCGAGCATGTGGCGCAGCAGGCGCCCGATCTCCGCCCTCAGCTCCCGCCGATCCACGATCTGGTCGACCATTCCGTGCTGGAGCAGGAACTCGGACCGCTGGAAGCCGTCGGGCAGCTCCTGCTTGATCGTCTGCTCGATGACGCGCGGCCCGGCGAACCCGATCAGGGCGCCGGGCTCGGCGATGATGGCGTCGCCCAGCATCGCGAACGACGCGGTCACGCCGCCGGTCGTGGGGTCGGTCAGGACCGAGATGAACGGCACGGCCTGCTCGTGCAGCCGGGCCAGCACCGCCGACGTCTTGGCCATCTGCATGAGGGACAGGATGCCCTCCTGCATGCGCGCGCCGCCGGACGCGCTCACCACGATCAGCGGCGCCCTTCGCTCCAGCGCGAGCCGTCCCGCCCTGGCGATCTTCTCACCCACCACCGATCCCATGCTGCCGCCGATGAAGGAGAAGTCCATCACCGCGAGCACCACGCCGAGTCCCTCGAGGACGGCGGTCCCCGTGAGCACGGCGTCGCCGTGCCGGGCCTTGCGCTCGGCCGCCTCCAGCCTCTTCGTGTACGGCTTCAGATCCACGAACCCGAGCGGGTCGGCGCTGCGCAGATCGACGTCGATCTCCTCGAAGGAGCCCTCGTCGGTGAGGATGCGCACGTAGGAGTCCGCGCTGATGCGCAGGTGGTGTCCGCAGGATGGGCAGACGTACAGGTTCTTGATCAGCCGTTCGCGGTAGAGGATCTCCGCGCACTGTCCGCACTTCTCGAAGACGTCGGACGGCAGTTCCCGCCTGTCGCCCTTCTGGAGTTTCTGCTTCGGCTTGCGGAACCAGGCCATGGGGGCCTTGCCTCGTGAGCGCGTCGGAGCGTGGTGGTGAGTAGGTAACTTGGCGCCTCGGCCGCCCGATTTCCAGCCCGGGACGCCTTCCGGCGGGCGCGCGCCCGCCAACGGACACGGCGCGGACGTGCACGCCGGCGCGCGTCACATCTCCTGGACCTCCTCGGCCGCCACCCGCTGGACGATGGCCAGGGCCACGAAGTTGGCGAGCAGGAACGTCCCGCCGTAGCTGAGGAACGGCAGGGGGATCCCGGTGATCGGCATCAGCCCCACGGTCATCCCGATGTTGACCAGGATGTGCGCGAACCACGCGCCGAAGATGCCGAAGACGACGATCCCGGCGAAGGGATCGTTCGCGCGCTCGGCGATGCCGGCCAGGCGCCACAGGATGAAGGCGTAGGCCAGGAGCACGGGCAGCGTGCCGAAGAGCAGCCCGAACTCCTCCCCGACGACGCTGAAGATGAAGTCCGTATGCGGCTCCGGTAGGAAGTTGAATCCCTTCTGCGTGCCGAGCGTGAATCCCTTCCCGAACCACCCGCCGCTGCCGAGCGCCACGCGCGACTGGATGAGCTGATAGCCCGCGCCCTGCGGGTCGATCATCGGGTTCAGGAACGCCGTGAAGCGGTTGCGCTGGTAGGGCGCGAGCTGGCTCCAGACGAGCTGGACGACGGATCCCGCGGCGAGGTTCGCGACCACCACCAGGGCCCCGGCTCCTAGTCCCACGCGGTTGACGTAGCGGTGGTAGAAGAACATCCAGCCCATGAGCAGCACCATGTAGATGCTGAACACCCAGTCCCAGATCGACAGGAACAGGCCGACCACCGGGCTCAGGATCATGAGCAGCAGGCCGATCGGCGTGCCGCCCCAGTAGAGCGTCGCCACCATCACCGCGCCGAACACCATCGCGGTTCCCAGGTCCGGCTGCTGCAACACCAGACCCATCGGGACCGCCACGGCCAGGATCGGCGCCCACAGCCGCCAGAGCGTGTCGGGCGTCTCCCGCCACCCGGCCATGATCTTCGCGACGAACAGGATCGTCGCGACGTTGGCGAACTGCGCCGGCTGAAAGGCCAGGAAGCCCAGGTCGATCCAGCTCTTGGTGCCCGCGGCGGTCCCCCTGCCGGTGCCGATGATCAGGGTCGTTCCGAGGAGCACGAGTCCCAACAGATACGCCGGCAGCGCGATCCACTCGAACCACTGGATGGTGACGAACAGCAGCGCCGCCAGGACGGCCATCCCCACGACGAGCCAGAGGACCTGCCGCGTCCACAGCGTCGGCGAAACGCCGCTCGTCATGAATCCGTTCCCTGCGGAGTAGACCATCGCGATGCCGAGCGACGTCAGTGCCAGCGCCGCCACCAGCAGCGGACCATCGCCGACGCGCGCACGCACTACGCCGAAAAGGCCGCCCAGGAAGCCCATCAGCCGGCCGGGGAGAGGCGCGGACGCATCGGGCGGCCGCCAGGGAAGCTCCGCGTAGCCTGCGCCGAGCCCCTATCGGCCGTTCGCGAACGCTCGCTCCGGTACACTAGCGGGAGGGGGCTGCGAAGGACGTGTAGGCGAGGAACGCGGCCACCCCGGCGGCCGCGGCGTACAGCGCCCCGACAATCGGCCCGATCACGAGCGCGCCGATGATCGAACTGTCCACGGGAACGCCGCCCAGGATCGTGCGCAGGATGTGGTGCGCCCAGACGCCCAGCGTGAGGTAGACGCCGATGAAGAGAGGCGTACCGCCCTCGAACCAGTCCCGGGAGCGGCCACCGAGCCAGCCGATGACGGTCATCGCCAGCCCGTCCGCGCCGAAGCTGCCGACCCCGAGCGAATCGCGCAGCACGCCCAGCACGAGCCCGAGCGCGGCGCCCACGGAGGGTCTCAGGCGGCGTGCGGCGAGGAGCAACGCCACCGTCAGCAGGTCCGGCGCCGACTCGCCGAAGCCGAGGGAGATGCGCAGCACGAAATGCACGCCGACGAGCAGCGCGACCATCGCCGCGTAGCCCCAGCGGCGGGTCACCGCGGACCCGCCTGAGCGGGGTCGGGCGGCGTCACGGTGTCCGGCGGCGCCGGCACCGCCCAGATGGCCGAGTAATCGCGCAGCAGCGCGCCCTCGGCGTCGCTGCGGGTCACGAGGACGTGGACGACCGCCTGCATGCGAACGGCGGGGCGCACCAGGTAGGTCTTGCGCCAGCCGGTGTCCGCCTCCTCTATGCCCTCCACCAGTCCGAGCGGTATCCCACGGGGGAATACGCCGCCGCGGCCCGACGTGACCACCCGCGTGCCGGCCGGGATGTCGTTGTGGAAGGGCGTGCCCACGAGCGCCAGCGCGTCCTCCTCGCGGAAGCGGCCGCGGCGCGCTTCCACGATGCCGTACGAATCTCCGTCGGAGGTCATCGCACCCGCGCGGAATTCGGGGTGGCTCCAGTCGATGCCCTGCGAGCGGCGCTCCGCGACGTCGCGCAGAACCCCCACCAGCCCCGCCGGAGAGATGACCGCGGCGCCGGGCGCGACGCCGTCGGCGCTCCCCACGGTGACCAGGAAGGTGCTCTCCACGCCCAGGTCTGCCATCGGAATCAACTCGGCCGCGACGAAGTCGGCCGGGGTGCGCTCGCGCAGGCCGAGGAGCCCGCGCAGATCGCGGTTCTCCTGCGCTAGGCCCCACTGCGCCGCGCTCACCGCGAAGAGCGAGTCCCGCTGGGCGCGCACGTCGCCGAGCGCCGCGCGCTCGCCGCGTTCGCGCGCGATGTCTCCCTGGAAGGCGAACAAGGGGCGCAGGACGGTGGACCGAACGAAGTCGCGTAGGGGGGTCTGGTAGCGCGTCGGCAGGGCGTAGAGGGTGATCGCCCCCGCCAGGATGAACCCGGAAACCCACAGGTCGCGCCGGTTCTCGCGACCGGCCCCGTACGGGCCCGCCATGCTAACGGATCGCCGGAGAGCCAGATCGGATGGCGGCTCGGCGAGACCCCGCCGGGGGCCTACGCCGTGAGCACGCCGCGATACTTCTCGATGTCATCCAGGATCAGTCCCGCTCCCCGCACCACGCACGTCAGCGGGTCCTCATCGACGTGGATGGGGAGATTCGTTTCGTGGGCCAGCAATGCGTCCAGGCCGCGAATCATCGCGCCCCCTCCGGTCATCACGATGCCGCGGTCGACGATGTCGGAGGCGAGCTCGGGCGGCGTGATCTCCAGCGCCCGCCGCACCGCCTCGACGATCGCCTGGATGGGCTCCTGGATGCACTCGCGCACTTCCTGCGAGTGCACCCGCACGGTCTTGGGGATGCCGCTGACGAGGTCGCGTCCCTTGACGTCCATCTCGCGCTCGTCGCCGCTCGTGAACGCCGAGCCGATCTGGATCTTGATCGCCTCCGCGGTGGGCTCGCCGATCAGCAGGTTGTAGTTCTTGCGCAGGAAGGTCACGATGGCCGCGTCGATCTCGTCGCCGCCCACGCGGATGGACGTGTCCGCGACGATCCCGTTCAACGCCACGACGGCGATCTCGGTGGTCCCACCCCCGATGTCGATGACCATGTTGCCCGTGGGGGTCTCCACCGGCAGGCCGACGCCGATCGCCGCGGCCATGGGCTCGGAGACCATGTAGACCTCCTTCGCTCCCGCGGCGGCCGCGGAGCTGCGCACCGCTCGCCGCTCGAGCTCGGTGATCCCCGACGGCACGCCCACGACGACGCGCGGCTTCATGCGGAACAGCCGCTTCGCGGTGGCCGTGCGCAGGAAATGACGCAGCATCAGCTCGGTGACGTCCACGTCCGCGATGACCCCGTCCTTCAGGGGCCGCACCGCCATGATGCCCGCGGGCGTGCGGCCCAGCATGCGCTTGGCCTCGAGACCTACGCCCTTCACCTGGTTGGTGGCCCGGTCCATCGCGACCACGGAGGGCTCGTTCAGCACGATCCCCTCGCCCTTCACGTAGACGAGGGTGTTGGCCGTGCCGAGGTCCACGGCGATATCGTTGACGGGGATCAAAGCCCCCCCGAACAGGTCTCTCAGTGCCATCCGGAAAACTCGGGGTCAATCGGCGGATCGCCCGAAGGGGGCCGGGATCTCGCGGCGCGCCCGCGAAACCGTACCGGCCGACGGCGTGTCCACGTCCACCTCATCGCGCCTTGCCCACCCCACCGCCTCCGCCTGACGCGGCGCTGGCGCCTTCCACCGGGACACGCCGGGAACGGCAGAACGTATGTGGACCCGCGGGGTGCGGCAAGCGCCGTGCCCGGAGCGTCCGCTCGCCCCGGATACGGCGTCCGCAAGCCCCCGGATCGCCTATCGCCCGGTGCTCCCGAACCCCCCCTCCCCGCGCTCCGTCTCCGGCAGATCCGCCGTCTCGTCCCACACCAGCCGCGCCACCGGCGCGATCAGCAGCTGCGCGATCCGCTCGCCGTGGCCGATGGTCCGCGGCGCGGCGTCCAGGTTGACCATGGGGACGAGGATCTCGCCCCGGTAGTCGCTGTCGATGGTGCCGGGCGTGTTCGGCAGCGTGAGGCCCCGGCGCATGGCGAGGCCTGAGCGCGGCCGCACTTGGCCCTCGAAGCCGGGCGGGATCGCGACGCGCAGGCCGGTGGGGACGAGCGTCCGCTCCAGGGAGGCCAGCGTCACCGCCGGGCCCGCGTTGCGCAGGTCGGCCGCCGCCGAGCCGGGCGTCTGGTAGGCCGGCAGGTCCCAGTCGGACGGGAAGTGGTCCATGCGGGTGACCGCGACGCGCACGGGCTCGGCGCCGCCCACCCCTAGCAGGTCGCTGAAGAAGGGGAGCGAGCCGCGTTGGGAGCGCCACGGGGCCGGATGCAAGGCGGCGCGACGACGCGATACCGCTGCGTATCGGGGAGGAGCGTCCAACGAAGCAGACGGCCCCGTGCCGCCCCGCCCGAAGCCCGGCCCAGCGACCACGACTGCCGCGCCCGCCTCGCACTCCCCTTCTTCAGCGACCTGCTAGACCGGGTTCCGTTACCCGACCTCAGCCAGATCCTCCTCCTGGGCCCCTTCCGGCGACTCGACGTCGTCCGCCTCCCCGCCGTCGTCCCCCGCCCGACGCGGCGACCCCAGCAGGACGAGCTCGCGGACCGTGACCTCGGCGGTCGGCACGCTCACGCCGTTGCGCTCGAAG